>PLPU01000427.1:0-3874 GCA_003159975.1 Acidobacteriaceae bacterium | reverse complement strand
GCAGCACAAATTCCAGATGCGTCCCGAAGACGTCCGTCAGCAGCAGCGTGGAATTTACGCAGGCAAAGGATGTGAACGTTATGCCGAACGTGCCGAAGTTATCGCCCGTGGCATCCTTTGACAGGAATTCGTGCAGGCTGGCGGATATCTTCCGGAGTTCGTGGGCATTCAGCTTCGGCGGCACGGCATCTGGTTTGCCCAGGGACAGCTTTCTGGCGGTTTCAATCAGTGGAAACTTGTTGACCTCGTCTGCCCGAGGAATTCTGAAGGTGCGGTTATAGCCAAAACCTGCAGCCAGACCGGTGATGTAACACCAGGCGGGTCCGCCCAGTTGGCGCGAGACGTAGGCAAACAGAAACAACTGCTTTTCTGCGTCATCGCGAAATGCAAATATTGCACTGAGCGAGAAGGCACCGCCCGCGCGCAGAATGCCGGAACCAATCCAATCCGGCTCTCCCGGCGTCGACGTATCACGAAGCAGCCCTCCGGAAAAGGCCACGCTGTCGCCTTTATAACTGATCAAACCGCCTTCAATGCCGATTTCGTATCGATCGCTCGCGTCCTCAGGGGGCTTTAGAACAAAGGCAGCGCGCAGGCCAACGGCCCCGATTGTCAGGCCATTCCATTGCACGGCTGCATCCAGGATCAGGGAGATCCAGCCGTTCTCAAATTTGAAGGAGATCCCCTCAAGCGCGACTGGACCGACGCCGCGCTGGACCGGAACCGGCGTTGCCGCGCGCGGTTCAGGCAGTTCTTCCAGATCAAAAGGAACATCCCTATCCGACGCTCGAATCGGAAATTGGAAGGCCGCGGTCACCATCTTCGATATCCTGACGATGCCCGTGCAATGGATGCCTTTGCCCATCCCCGTATCTTTAGCTTTCTTCTTCGCGACCCCCATGGTTTCCAGTCCTTTGAAGGTGTCCATAGCGCACAAGTCAGCAAGATGGGCCACCGTAAGCGTCTTGCTGGTGACGACGGCCAGCAGAGGCTCAAAACTGAAGGTGAGATGGCCGCCGAACAGGGGCAGAGAGGCCACTTCGAGAGCCAGCCATCCCAGCCGGGCGGTAAAAGTCTTTGATCCATCTGTGTCGAACGAACTGGTGATCAGCAGTTCCGGCTTCGGTGACCAAGCCGGCGACTTGAACACCACCCGCTGCGTGTCTTTCGTATGCAACTGCTTTGCTTTGGGAATCGAAACACGCTCGAGGGAAAATGATTTTAATTTCGGGTCGAACTGCGATGGCCAGACCTTGAGCCCAGCCAGGTCGTTGAAAACTGCGCCAAGTTGGAAATACCCCTCGGCTTTCTCTACGCTCCCTCCCACGCTGAATTCGAATTCGCCGCTTTCATTTCTTTTGGCCTTGATGGTCAAACCTACTGTGGCAGGGCCAAACGTGAGGCTGCACTGGAATGAAAAGCCGGCCACCGACGCCTTCTTTGGCTCGGGGTCGAAATTGGTCTGAACACTCCCTTCGATGAAAGTAGCCCTTTTCAGGTCGATCAGCTTGGCGACGTCCGCTATTTCCCCGTAGAACGGCCCCAGATCCATCGTCTCGGCCACTCCAACCGGGTCGACAGTCATTGTCTTCTTGCTATCCCCGAGGACGAGAGAAAGTTCGTCTTTTTCCCCTACGACGAGGGATACCGGCAGCGTCGCCGTCACGATAGGGATGTTGGCGGCAAGGGCAAGCTCGAATTTACATTCCTTGTCTTTCTTTTCTTCGTCCTGGCCCCCGTCCGTTACCTTCAGCGTGATCTTCGAGTCCTTGAGGTCGAAGTTAGTGTGAACAAAACCGGGCGCAGGCCACGCTGGAAACAACGGCGAGGGGTAGCCTGTCAGTGTCCACTTTCCCCCGGAGTCGTCCCTCTTCCCACTGGCGCCGATCAGGATCACTTCCTGGTGAGGAAGTTTGAGGAGAACCTTCTTAAGTCCCTTGGCAATTTTTTCCGCATTGGCCGCGGACAGCGTGAAATCACCCACAGGGCTGGGGCTGATCAACCTGCCCAGCTCGTTGATGACCTCATCGAATTTCTGTGTGTCCGCCAAATGAGTTCCAGGAGTGGGGGAATTGGGGAGAAAGCGACGCTCTGGAATGCTTGCGGTGAAGTCTACACCCGTCCGCGCCNNAAGGCCCCAACCGCACTTGCGACCCCCTCCGCATGCTTCGCCTTTGAATGATTTCGACTGCCGGGTAGCGACAGTCCGGACAGTTTCGTCACGATGCAAGCGTGAACTGCGTCATGAGCGAAGAAGGAGGAACGCGGTGTCAACAACCAACGAACCAGCGTCCACAGTTCACCCGATGCAGGTTCCCGAGCTTGAAGCAGCGCGGATCGGCTTTTCCGTGACCAACAAGAAGAAGCCCACCACCGAGTTTGCCTACATTTACATGACGGATAACCGGCGCGACGCCGAACCGTGGGGGCATCTTGAGATTTCCATCCAGAATCCCGACAGCAAACCCATCGTCATCACCGATGCCTCGCGCCTGGAGATTGAAGTTCCGGAAGACCTGCTAAGCCTGCCGGATCTCCGGCTGATCCAGCTCGAGACCCAATCGGAGACAAACTGGACGCTCGTTGTGAAAGACAACAACGTGCTGCAGCTGAAACTGAAGCCGGGCCGAACGATCTCCATTTCCAAGGACTCTCCCGCGATCGTTCTGCTTCAGGGAGCGCTTGCTCCCATTGGGAAGGCCCTGGAACGCTCGTTCACGTTTGTCTGGTCCGGGTTTGAAGGGATCAAAGACAACAGCCGTGGATTCCGCGTCGTGCGTGAGTTTATTCCGCACGAGAGTCGGAATGCCAGGTTCGAGTGCAAATGGGCTCCACGCGATGAGTATCGAGGCAGTGACGATGATGTCTACGTCACGCCGTCCACGGTCAAAGTGGGCTTCCCGGGTATCGAAAATCGCCTGATTCTGACTCTGGTCAACTCAGAAGGAGCGGAACTCAAGACCACCCCTGACACAGAGTTTGTGGTTTCGTTCACGACGGACGAATTGGGCGACCCGATCAGCGCATTATGTACGAATGAGCAGTTGAAGGACACGACATGCAAGCACATTGTGCCTCCGGGGAAAACAGCCTGGAAGGCGACTAAGCAGGATCAGGGCAAGACGATCCGCTGGTTACTCACTCCTCCCCCGGCAGAAAAGGTTTTGGAGAAGCATGCTGTAAGCTTCGAATTCAAATTACTCGTCACGAAGATGGCGATCGCACCGGCATCGCCCGTGCTCATCCACTGGAGAGGCATTGAAGGGTGCAACCCAGGCTATGCGGTGACGACGGTCAGCAAGAAAGAGGCATATCCCTACGTCCGCTCCCTCGAGGCCACACTGAATGGCCGAAAGTTGAATCTCGGGGAGAAAGTGGATTTCAAGGATCCCGTGCAACTGGAGTGGGAGCTCTTCGCCGCCGACGGATGCACAATCTCAACGCTCCCCGGCACTTTTGGATGGAAGGGAACCGCGATGGTCTCCCCCGAACAGGAAATCAGCGAGTTCAAGCTGGAGCCTCGAATTACCCTGGACGCCCACGTTAAGACGGGTGAGCCGAAGATTGCAGTGGTTGGCGTGAAAGATCCGGAGATCGTTAGCATCAGTGCTACCGAGGCAGGGCTTTTGCCTTCTAGAGTGACCATGACCTGGGAATGCAAAAGCGGAGATTGTTTTCTTTCCGGACCGGGCCTCCCCAGGGTTCAGGTTGACCGCTCAGGCTCACGAATAGTGGATGCGGACAGGTCGCCGTTTCTGCTGGAATGCGCCGGGTTCAAAACTGTGACGCGGCAGCTCTATGTGCAGATTCCGCCCGTTCAATGCTCGATTGAAGTTGAGTGGCTCCCCGCGGAGCGCAAAGGCAGATGGAAGTG
>PLPU01000348.1:5281-6567 GCA_003159975.1 Acidobacteriaceae bacterium | reverse complement strand
TGCGACAAGTGCGGCGTCGAAGTCACCGTCAGCAAAGTGCGCCGCGAGCGCATGGGCCACATTGAGCTGGCGTCGCCGTGCTCGCACGTCTGGTTCTTCAAGGGCCTGCCGTCGCGCATCGGCCACCTGCTCGACATTTCACTGCGCGACCTTGAGAGCATCTTGTACTTCGAGTCCTATGTCGTGGTCGATCCGGGCGATGCGCCGGTGAAGGAACGCGAGATCATCAAGGACGAAGGCAAGTTCCGCGAACTNNTTCAAGGCCATGATGGGCGCCGAAGCGATCAAGGAACTGCTCAAGCGCGTCCAGATCGACGAGCTCGGCATTGAGCTGCGCGAGCGCATGAAGACTGAAACCTCGGCGCAGAAGAAGCTGAAATATGCCAAGCGCCTGAAGGTTGTCGAAGCGTTCCGCAAGAGCTCGAACAAGCCGCAGTGGATGATTCTTGACGTGCTGCCCGTGATTCCTCCGGAGCTGCGCCCGTTGGTGCCGCTGGATGGCGGCCGTTTCGCCACGTCCGATTTGAACGATCTCTATCGCCGCGTCATCAACCGNNAACGGCCGCCGTGGCCGCGTGCTGCGTGGCGCCAACAACCGTCCGCTCAAGTCGCTGTCTGATACTTTGAAGGGCAAGCAGGGCCGCTTCCGTCAGAACCTGCTCGGCAAGCGCGTCGACTACTCGGGCCGTTCGGTCATCGTNNGAGCTGTTCAAGCCCTTCATCTATCACCGCCTGGAGCAGACTGGCCACTGCACAACCATCAAGCAAGCCAAGGAAATGGTTGAAATGCAGGAGCCGGTGGTGTGGGACATCCTTGAAGAAGTCATCAAGGACCATCCCGTGCTGCTGAATCGCGCCCCAACCCTTCACCGCCTCGGCATTCAGGCTTTTGAGCCGGTGCTGGTGGAAGGCAAGGCGATCAAGATTCATCCGCTGGTTTGTACGGCGTTCAACGCGGACTTCGACGGCGATCAGATGGCAGTGCACATTCCGCTGTCGCCTGAGGCGCAGATTGAAGCCAGCGTGCTGATGCTCGCTTCGCACAACATCCTGTCGCCGGCCTCCGGCCAGCCCATCACCGTGCCCACGCAGGACATGGTGCTCGGCCTCTATTACCTCACCAAGGCCAAGAAGGGCGGCAAGGGCGAAGGACGCGTGTTCGCCAACACCGAAGAGATCCTGATGGCGCTCGAAGCCAAGGAAGTGGAGACGCTTTCGCCGATTCGCCTGCGCTACACGGGCAAGGTGCTGGACATGACCACCGCCTACGACGACCAGGATCTGAC
>PLPU01000348.1:0-5264 GCA_003159975.1 Acidobacteriaceae bacterium | reverse complement strand
TGCAACCAGAACCTCGGCCTTGAAGTCACCGTGGGCATGCTCGATCGCATCAAGTCGCTCGGTTTTACCTACGCGACGCGCTCGGGTCTGTCGGTCGGACTCGACGACATGGTCATTCCGGCCAGCAAGTACACCACGGTCGACGATGCCGACAAGAAGGTGATCGAGGTCCAGAAGCAATACATGGACGGCGCCATCACCAACGGCGAGCGTTCGAACAAGGTCATTCAGATGTGGTCGGCGGTTACCGATAAGGTGGCCGACGAGATGTTCGGCAACATGAAGCGCGCGGACGATGAAGGCGCCATGAACCCGATCTACATCATGGCCGACTCCGGCGCTCGTGGATCGAAGCAGCAGATTCGCCAGCTTTCGGGTATGCGCGGATTGATGGCCAAGCCTTCGGGCGAAGTCATTGAGACGCCCATCACGGCGAACTTCCGTGAAGGACTGACCGTGCTCGAATACTTCATCTCGACGCACGGCGCGCGTAAGGGATTGGCCGACACGGCGCTGAAGACCGCCGACTCCGGCTACCTGACCCGCCGCCTGGTGGACGTGGCGCAGGACGTCATCGTCACCGAGTACGACTGCGGCACTGTCGAAGGCATTTATGTCGGCGCCATCGTGGAGTCGGGCGAAATCATCGAGCCGCTGCGCGACCGCATCATCGGCCGCGTGACACTGGAGCGCATCAAGGACTACGACGGCAACATCGTGGTCGATGTGAACCAGGGCATCGATGAAGACAGCGCTTCCGCCATTCAGGGCGCGGGCGTTGAGAAGGTGAAGATCCGTTCGGTGCTTACCTGCGAATCGCGTCGCGGTGTTTGCGCGCTGTGCTACGGGCGCAACCTCGGCTCGGGACGCATGGTGGAACTGGGCGAAACCTGCGGCGTCATTGCTGCGCAGTCCATCGGCGAGCCGGGAACGCAGCTCACAATGCGTACCTTCCACGTCGGCGGCACTGCAAGCCGTGTGCAAGACAAATCGCGCCTCGACGCCAAGAACAACGGCTTCGTGCGCTTCATCAACCTGAACACCGTCGAGAGCAAGGACGGCACCCTGGTGGCCATGAACCGTTCCGGTTCCCTGGCTATTCAGGACGAGCGCGGCCGTGAAAAAGAGCGTTACGTGGTGGTTTACGGCGCGCGCCTGAAGGTGAAGGACGGCGAGCACGTAAAGCTGGGCCAGTTGCTGGCCGAGTGGGATCCGTACACCTACTCGATTCTCACGGAGATCGGCGGCACGGTGCAGTTCAAGGACTTGCAGGAAGGCATCACGCTCAACGAAGAAGTCGACGAAGTCACCGGCCTCTCGCGCTGGGTGGTTGCCGATGCTCCCGACGAAAAGCGCCAGCCTGCCTTCATGGTGAAGAACGCCAAGGCCAGCAAGCGGTACCTGCTGCCCCGCGGCGCTCACCTGATGATTCAGGACGGCGAAGACGTGGGCCCCGGCGACGTGCTGGCCAAGATTCCCAAGGAGAGCACGCGCACCAAGGACATTACCGGCGGTCTGCCGCGCGTGGTGGAACTGTTCGAAGCGCGCAAGCCGCGCGAGACGGCCATCATTTCTGAAATTGATGGCGTGGTCCGCTTCGGCGAAGTGAGCAAGGGCCAGCGCAAGATTTACGTGACTGCCGACAACGGCGACGAGAAGGAATACTCGGTGCCGCGCGGTATCCACGTCAACGTGCAGGAAGGCGAGCGTCTTCGTGCAGGCGATCCACTTATGGATGGCCCGCTGAATCCGCACGACATTCTTGCTGTGCTGGGCGAAAAGGAACTGCAGTCTTACCTGGTGAACGAGATCCAGGAAGTCTATCGTCTGCAGGGCGTGGCCATCAGCGACAAGCACATCGAAGTGATTGTTCGCCAAATGCTCCGCTGGGTCCGCATCGACGAAGTGGGCGACACCAACTTCCTGCTCGAGCAGCAGGTTGACCGCTTCCGCTTCCGCGAAGAGAACGAGCGTGTGCTCGCTCTCGGCGGCCGTCCTTCCATCGGCCGTCCGCTGCTGCTCGGCATCACCAAGGCGTCGCTGTCCACGGACAGCTTCATCTCGGCTGCCAGCTTCCAGGAAACGACCCGCGTCCTCACTGAAGCCAGCATCAACGGGGCCATCGACAACCTGCGCGGCCTGAAGGAAAACGTGATCGTGGGACGCTTGATTCCCGCGGGCACGGGCCTGGAGTACTACCGCAACGTGCAGCTCTCTCCGGAACTCGAAGAGGCGGCGGCACGTGTTCAACAGGAAGTCACCGCGGAGATCGAGGCAGCCGAACGCGAACTCGAACTCATGCGGCAGGAAGGCGAAGCAGAAGAAATGGCGGCAGAATAACGCTCGCCGCAAATGCTTCGTTTCTTCCGATCAACTTGAAAGGCCCGGTGATAATCCGGGCCTTTCTTTTTCTGTTCTTTTTCGCGCCTGGGTCGATTGCGTGTCTTGCCGTTACGCGTCGCTCTTTAGAGTGGAATCGGGATCCCGGTTTTCCGCCAGCATCCTCGCAATCTGCTTCTTGGTGTTCTTTGTTTTATACATCGCGCTGTCGGCAGCGTTCAGCAGGCCGTCTTTGGTGAGCGAATCCTCCGGGTAGATGGCAATGCCGACGCTTGCCGAGGCATGCAAAACGTACTCCGCCACGGCCACAGGTTCGTCAAAGCTGCGTTCGATCCGCAAAGCGATCTCTTCCACGTCGGCGCGCTTTCTGACTTCGGGAACCAGGACCGCAAACTCGTCGCCGCCTAGCCGGGCCAGCAAATCGACCGAACGGACCTGGTGCTTCATGCGCGTGGCGACCGCCTGCAGGTATAGATCGCCAACCTGGTGTCCGCATTCGTCGTTCACCTGCTTGAATTCATCGAGATCGACATAGATGAGGCCAAAGACGCCGGCGTTGAGACGGGTCTCTTCAATTTGCGCGTCGAGCCGCTTGTCGAACGAGAAGCGGTTTTGGATGTCGGTCAGCAGATCGAATTCCGAGCGGCGCAGCAGATCGGAGTAGAGGCGGCGCGTTTCGATGGCCAGTGTCGCCAGTCCCGCTCCAACGGCGAGCGCCTCGGTTTCAAGCACGGAGGGCTTCGAGAGTGGACGAAGGCCGGCGATGAACGAGCCCAGCAGGGGCCCCGAACGGCCACGAATATTCATCTGGACAATGCGCAGATTCTCGCCGTCCGGCGGGCACACTCCCAGCCGCGCTCCATCGGCAATCTGACAACAGCAGGGCGCGCCGTCCAGCTTGCACGAAACAATTTCCGTGATTTGTTCGATGATCTCGGCCAGCGGCGTGGCGCCATTGATGTTCTCCAGAATGCTGCTGCGGCGGCGTTCGAGGGAGGCTTCCGCCTCGGTGCGAGCGGCCATCGCGGTAGTTTGCCGATGTATCTTTCTCATCAGCGCCCAGCCCCAGGCGCCGGCGCCAATCACCACAAGGAGCAGAACGATCACAATGCGTGTGAGGTTTTGAATGTTGAGCCACGAGGGCTTGGCGATCACCGTGATGTCCGCGAAGGAGCGCAACAGGATATTGAACGCCCTGTCGTAGTCGAAGGGGTTGGAGTTTTCCGGGATGCAGACGCCGGTGGCGCGCACCCTGGAGCCGAGCGGAACCAGTTTCATGGGTGGTAGCGGAAACCGGCCGCTTGTGGCCGGATGCCGGTAAACCGCGGTAAACAGGCGCCCATCGGATGCCAGGACATACTCGTCCTGCAATGCTTCGCGGACCTCGGTCACGACGTCCCCTTCAATCGAGACCAGGTCGAAGATGTTGCCGCTTGACGCCAATTGCTCCCACGTGACGGGCAGAGGATTGATTGGGGCCTGTATATGACGATCCTGAATCTCACTGCGGGTGAGGGCCAGGAAGCCGGAATGGACATCGGGAAATCCGGTCGCATCCGCTAAATCGTCAACCTTTAACGGGCTGCGGGTCTGGGTGGATATCCACAGGCTCCTGGAGCCGTCTTGCAGCACCACAGCCGAGCCGGGCTGGTAATACGTGATGATCCCCTGAACGTGGAATCTCGGGGTGGAATCGCGCACGCGAAAGCCGGTGAAAATCTGATCCATGGGCGTGATGGGCAGAGACCACGGATCGGTGCCGGCGTATTTGAGGACCTTTATGTTTCCAAGCGAGGAGCTATGGATCACGAAGCCCACCCGCTGCATTTTCCCGTCGAATTTACCCGAGACAGTTCCGGTGACTTCCACATCCGCATCGGGCAGTTTTTTGATCGCCTCGGCATCGTCGCTATCTACCACTGTTTCGATGTCTCCACCCCCGCTGAGCAACTGCAGGCTGGTAGTCAGCCTGTAGGAGCTCAATATGAGGTCGGCCGAGCGAACGACGGCGTGGACAATGACCAGCCGACAATCCAGTTGTTCGTTGAGGAGATCGTGGTAGCTGACCGGCAGGGGATTGAGCGGTGCTCCATGATTCAGCACGGTAATGTCGCTGCTAAGCACATAAGGGTGGAAGCTCGGCCGCAGCGTTCCCTTGATGAGGACGCGATCGCCGGGAACCAGATCGGCATTCGTGGTGGCCGCCACATAGATGGCCACATCGCCTTCCTGCACGAAAAGCGATCTTTCGTAGCTGCGGAAGTAGGTAACCGTAGCCTGAAATGCAACCGGAAGCGCCTGGCGAGCCTGCTCATTGGTTAAGGTATGGATGGCGCGGAGGGAAGTTAGAGCGATCGGCGCCGTCGCCCAGCCAGCCGGTGCGCAGCCAAGAAGAATCGCGAAAGCGGAAATCAGTCTTTTCATCGCACGGTATCCAGGGACGCCTCCAATGCGCGTTCTGCCCCCGAAAAGATCATCGGCAGAATGGAGAAATCGATCAATTCGGAACTGGGAATGCGAATCTTCCTGCACGGGTCGTGGAAGGGTCACCTCGGCTCCGAGGTTCAATGAGAATCAAAGCCTCTTTGGTCGGCCGGGAGCCTTCCAGAGGTATGTTTGGTGTGTTTTGACACGTACATGGCGGCGTCCGAGGCGCTGAGCAGGCTGTCCCTGGTCGAGCCGTCCTCAGGGTAGATGGCCAGTCCAACGCTCGCCGAGCCATGCAGGACATATCCCTCGACCGGAAACGGCTCATCGAAACAGAGTTCCAGGCGGTGCGCAATCTCTTCGGCTACTGCGCGGCTTCGAACCATCGAAACCAGCACGGCGAATTCGTCGCCGCCCAGTCTCGCCAGCATGTCGTGAGACCGTAGCTGGCGTTTCATGCGCATCGCCACTTCCTGCAGATACAGGTCGCCGACGCG
>PLPU01000122.1:3010-3660 GCA_003159975.1 Acidobacteriaceae bacterium | reverse complement strand
GTGAAGCTTGCTCCGATTTTTCTGGCAGCGCCAACCAGCCCGGATGAGCGGCTTGAGGCGATCGCGACACATTCAAAGGGATTCATCTACGCGATTTCGCGCGTGGGCATTACCGGCGCGCAGCAGAATCTGACCGCGGATGCGGCGGCGCTGGTGGGACGCATTCGGCGATGGAGTGCGCTGCCGGTGGCCGTGGGGTTTGGCATCAGCAATGCGGAACACGTCGCGAAGGTGGCGGAGTTCGCGGATGCGGCGGTGATCGGCAGCGCGATTGTGGAGTTGATAGAGAGATCAACTCCCGAGACGGCGCCGGGGGCTGTGGCTCGATTTATCAAGGGCCTGCAGCTGCGTGAGGCGGCGCTGGCCCGATAGAAGCAGCTATCAGCTACTAGCTTCTAGCTTCGCCGTTCGGAAAATTCTGCGGCAAGGCTTGCTGAGGCATAACGTAGCTAGAGGCTAGAAGCTAACAGCTGGTCTTTCAACACGAGGATGGAATGACGCTGGAAGAATTGCGGAATCAGATTGATGTACTGGACCGGCAGCTTGTTGAGTTGCTGAGTGAGCGGGCACGCGCCGCGCAGCGGATCGGTCACCTGAAGGCGGCGACGTCGCTGCCGGTGTACGAGCCGGCGCGCGAAAAGGTGATCTAC
>PLPU01000122.1:0-2958 GCA_003159975.1 Acidobacteriaceae bacterium | reverse complement strand
AAGCAATGATTGTAGCGATGCAGGAGAAGGCCACCGAAGATCAGATCGACGCAGTGATTGCGGCGATGGTGGAAGCGGGAGTTAACGTACACAGAACGACGGGAGCGACCCAGTCGATTCTGGCAGGCGTGGGACCCACGGCGAACGTGGATTTGCGGAAGTTTGAGCTGTTGCCGGGCGTGCTGTATGTGCACAGGATCAGTTCGCCGTACAAGCTGGCCGGGAGGGCCTTTCGGCCCGAAGGCACGGTGGTGGAGTTTCCGAACGGCGTGACGGTGGGCGGCGAAAAAGTTGCCGTGATGGCTGGGCCGTGCTCGATTGAGAACCGCGAGCAGATGTTCGAGACGGCGGCGCGGGTGAAGGCTGCGGGCGCCAGCTTTTTGCGCGGAGGCGCGTTCAAGCCGCGCAGTTCGCCGTACGCGTTTCAGGGGATGGGGATTCCGGGCCTCGAACTGATGCGCGAGGCGGCGGAGGCCCATGGGCTGCTGACGGTAACCGAGGTGATGGAGATCTCGCAGATCGAGNNAAGCCGATTCTGCTGAAGCGGGGGATTGCGGCCACGATTGAGGAGTTGCTGCTGTCGAGCGAGTACATCATGTCGGGCGGGAACTACGACGTGATTCTGTGCGAGCGCGGGATTCGGACTTACGAAACGGCGACGCGGAATACGATGGACATTTCGGCGATTCCGGTGGTGCATAAGCTGTCGCACCTGCCGATCACCGCCGATCCGTCGCACGGGACGGGACGGCGGGATATGGTGGGACCGATGGCGCGGGCTGCTGTGGCTGCGGGGGCCGACGCCATTCTTGTCGAGGTGCATCCCAATGCGGACAAGGCTGCTTCGGATGCGGCGCAGACGCTTTACCTGGAACAGTTTGAGGCGCTGATGGGCGAGCTGAGGGTGATTGCGCAGGCGGTGGGGAGAACGCTGTAGGCAGCGAGTCAGCGAGGCTGCGCCGCAAGCGAGTCGGCAAGTCAGCCGGGTTGGTTGCGGTGATGCTTTGAAAGGGGACGGCTTTAGCCGTGCCGCAAGGCAAGCAAGACGAACGTGGGCTTTAGCCCCTGTCCGGAGGTAACAATGTTCGGTGCTATTGCAGAGTTCATTTCTATTCAGCAGGGCGATTCGGCTGTGTTTATAGAAAAAGCGCGAACGATTGCCATTGGCGTTGCTCAGGAATATGAGCCTGCGCGCCTTTACGTCATCCGGATTGACAACTGGTTTGGGCCGAAGTGGATGCACTTTGCGGGAAAATTCACTGCCGGAAAAGGCGCTGCCATCGGCGTTCATAAGTCCCCCTTGCACGTGCCGCCGTTTGTTCCGCATCGCGTAGTGGGGGAGCGGGTCTTTGCAGGGCCGGATTATGAAAAGACAGTAGCTGCGGCACCGCTGCATATCGAGATTCCAAGCAAACTTGCTCTTCAAAGGCGAATCGAAGACATCGACAAAGATGCGGCATTCTTATGGTTCAGCGGAGAGTCCGAGGCACAGAAGCGCGGTGCGGTGATGGTCTATTTGCCAGTTACTTCCAATCCGACAGCGCGTCGCCGGGAAGGCTTTCGCAGCAGCGGAGCATTTTATATGGGCTTCTCAAACAATGAAATCAGCTGTGAGGTAGCGATGCTACGTGGGGTTTCGCGTGGCGAAGTGGCACACTTTGAGGAGAGTGGTCGAGCTTTGATCGATAACTCGGCGCCCCTCAGGGGCTAAAGCCCGGCATATTCTACCGCGTTTTCGGCACGACTGAAGTCGTGCCCTTTCAAAGCAAGCGGTGTTATCAGTTAGTCGGAGCAGGAGAGAAATTGATCGAGCGCATTGCCATTTTGGGGACGGGCCTGCTGGGGACATCGGCGGGGCTGGCGCTGCGCGCGGCGGGGTTTCGCGGATCGATTGTGGGCTGGAACCGGGGTGCTGAGGGAGCGCGGGTTGCGCTGGACGCGGGCGCGATTGATTCGGTGGCGGCGGACCCGTTGCGGGCGGCGCGTGCGAGCGATGTGACGCTACTGTGTGTGCCGATTTATGCGACGCTCGACTTCATGGAGAAGCTGGCTTGCGTGCTGGGGTCCGAGCACATGGTGACGGATGTGGGCAGCACCAAGCGGTTGATCTCCGAGGCCGCGGGGCGGCTTTTCAATAGACGAGATCGAGCGGCATTTTTGCCTGGGCACCCCATGGCCGGCAAAGAGCGGGGAGGCGCGGCGCTGGGGGATGCGGAGCTATTTCGCGGCGCGGTGTGGCTGTTTACGGACGATCCCGCGGCGGAACGGTCGGCTCATTCGGCGGAGCTTGTGAAGGGGTGGCGGGAGTGGGTGGTCGCGATGGGGTCGAAG
Organism: Acidobacteriaceae bacterium; assembly: GCA_003159975.1. GTDB lineage: Bacteria > Acidobacteriota > Terriglobia > Terriglobales > Acidobacteriaceae > Telmatobacter. Next base: position 627 of record PLPU01000122.1, on the reverse strand, counting down.
ACCATCGACCTGGACCCGGTGCGGCACGACGAATTGGTGGCGTGGGTAAGCCACCTGCCCCAGTTTTTGGCTACGGCCCTGAGCGCACTGCTCGACGACGAAGTGGGCGATGCGCCGGAGTTGAAGGATGTGGGTGGACGCGGGCTGCGGGAGATGACACGACTGGGCGCGAGTCCTTTTTCGATGTGGCGCGATATTGCTTATACGAATACCGCGGCTGTCGATGCGGCGCTGCAGGCGCTGGAGCAGAGGCTGGCGCATTTGCGCGAAAACCTGCGCACGCCGGAGCTGCGGGATGAGTTTGAGCGGGCGAATCGGTTTCGGAAAGAGTGAGTTTTTTCGCCCTGTTGCGACGGAGGGCGCGTGAATGCCCGTGGAATTTCACCGCGTCGCACAGGACGCAACGGCTTGATGGGCTGTTTTCCCCGGGGTTGCACCTGGGGATCCTTCGAAAATGCTGGTCATTGCGGTGGATGCGGATGCGGACGTCCGCGGTACAGCGGGTCTGGAGACCCGCGCTACTTTCGGGATCGGCTCATCGATTCCCACCCTTTGCCAGAGAATTACAAGAAGCGGGTTCTTCGACTTCGCTGCGCTTCACTCAGAATGACTGAAGGATGGGGCACC
>PLPU01000325.1:515-5202 GCA_003159975.1 Acidobacteriaceae bacterium | reverse complement strand
CGCTCGCCATTCTGCGCCAGCGAGTTCCCGCTGGTCGAACTGTCGAGCCACTTCTTGAAGTCGTCCGGCGTCATCACCACCACATCGCCGATCATGGCCGAGTGGTTGGTGCCACAATATTGCGTGCAGAAAAGATGATACGTGCCCGGCGTCGTGGCCTCAAACCACACGGTTGTATATCGCCCCGGAATCGCCTCGCGCTTTACGCGAAATGCCGGAATCGAAAAGCTGTGAAACACATCCTGCGAAATCAGCGTCAACTGCACCGCGCGGCCCACGGGCACATGCAGAGAATTGATTTCATGCTGGCCGCCCGGATGCTCGGCCTTCCACATCCACTGCTTGCCCACCACGTAGATATTCATGGCGTTGGCCGGCGGCGTATACACGCGGAAATAAATCAGCGAGCCCCACACAAACATCACCAGGAACAGGCCCAGGGGAATGATGGTCCACGTGGCTTCGAGCAGCGTCGATCCCTCGATCTGCACTGCCTTGGGATGCCGCTCTTTCCTGTAAAGAATCGAGAAACTCGTCACCAGCAGAACAACGAGGGTCAGCCCGATCAGGCTCACCAGCGTGATGAAGAAGTACAGCGCGTCCATCTGTGGCGCGATCTTCGACGCCTCCGGCGGAAACAGCGCGAAGTTCGTCATCCACTTGACGAGAAACTGCCAGATTACTGGACTGATGTGATCCATTCCGTTATCCGTTCACCTTTGTCCCTGTTCCCGTTCCTGTGTTTCCTGCACCGGTAACGATGTTCTGACGAGCGTCCTTGCGGAACATTGCAAACATAAATCCACCCAGCGAGCACATAGTCACCAGGCCACCCAGTTGAACCACGCGCGCAACGATCAGCGAGTGCTTGTTGGTCTGCGGATCGTAGTGGTAGCAGTAGGTCAAAATGTTGTCGACCGGCGAACCGATGCGATTCGCCGAAGCCTCCGCGAGTCCCAGACGAAGATCCTTGGGCGAATACTCCACGCCCATGTAGTACTGCGCCAGTTTGCCCTCCGGAGTGACGATCTGAATCGAGCTTGCATGCGCGAACTGAGTGAGCTTTCCATCCGGGCCAGGTATTTTCACATACCCAAATCCCACGGCCTTGGTGAGCGCGTCGATGTTGGCTTGCGTTCCGGTCATGAAGTGCCAGCCGGGAGCCGTCTCCGGATGGCCATAGCGCTTCAAATAACTGCGCTTCTTTGCGGCTGCCAGGTCGGTGCCTTCGCTGGGATCGATGCTGACCACGATTACGTTGAAGTCACGGCCTGGAACCTCGTCGACCATTTGCAGGGCGCCGGTGAGGCCGTTCAATTCTTCAGAACAGAGCATGGGGCATTGGTAGTAGACGAGCGCCAGAATCGCGGGCTTCCTGCCAAAGTAACTCGATAACTCGACCTGCTTGCCGGCGTCGTCGGTGAATGTGAGCGAAAGCGGCAGTTGCTCGTTCAGTTTTTGCGCAATGCCCACGTGGTCCAGAAGCGACGGCGGCTTGTCGTTGGCCGGACCCGCTGCCTTGTCACCGTAGCCTGAGACTTGCGCGCTCAACAGCACAGCCGGGCAAAACACAGCCGCAATCGCCACGAACCTCGCCACGCTTTGCCAACCGTTCCGCATTGTCCCTGCCTTTTTCATGATTCCCATTTCCTGTTAGAAGATGCGGCCCTTGGCTATAAATCGGCCGGTCGAACCGAACCTTGTAAAACCGCTGCGCCTATTCCGGGCGCTTCGTGGCTTCCGCCGCTTCAAGATCCTGTTCATAGCCGGTGCGCGCAAATCCATCGGTCAGCGGCGCTGTCACAACACCCGGCTTTGTGTCTCCAGTAAGAAGAGGCGCTGACTGCGTGGGCGTTGTCGTCTTCAACGCATTGCTTTCGACAATCAACTCCATCGCCCGCTCGATCGGAATCCTGACCTTGCCCTGCGAACGATCGACCCACGTGTAGTTGTCAAGCAGCAAATCTTCGCGCTGGTGCAGGTCGGCCACATCCTGGTTGCCGTCATCAACCTGCACGCGAGGCGTCGGGAACTGCTGCGTAATCTCCGCCACCTTGTGCTGCATCTCAGGGTTGTTGGGCAGGTTGCCCAACTGGCGAATATCAGCCGTCTTCGTCCACTTGTTGGTAGGCCCATCTTCCCTGTTCAACTCCGCGTTGAAGACATAGCCGATGCCGTAGCAGAGCACACCCGTCACCGCGACAAAAATGCCCAGCGACACCAGGAACACCACAATGCCCGTCACGCCTACGTCGGTCTTTTCATAGCCGGCTTCTACGTCGATTTCGTCCGGCGAATGATCTTCAGGCTGCTGCCAGATGCTGCGCCCGGATTCGGGTTCGTTATGCGTGGGCATGTTCAGGCTCCAGAATCTCCGCAACATGCGGATCGTTGGTCTGCACCAGCTGCCGCTGTTTCAGGCGCGTGCAATAGAAGGCAACCCAGAAGGAAACCATCGCCACGGGTACGGCCACATATTCGAGAATTCCCCAGGTGAAATGCAGGTTGCGCGCCGCATCTTTGAAGTTCGGCTCGATCAGCCAGAACAAATCGAATGCCTTGGCGAACACCATCCATTGGCACACAAGGATCAACCGCTTCTTGTTGCGCTTGATGTCACGCGACAACAACAGCGTGAACGGAATCAGCCAGTGGAAGATAAAGTCCAGCGTGATGATGATGCCCCAGTGGCCGCGAATGCGGTCGAGGTACCAGGGAATCTCTTCCGGCAAATTCCCCGACCAGATGATGAGGAACTGCCCGAAGGCCAGGTAGATATTGAGCATCACAAAAGCAAAGGTGAACTTGCCCAGGTCGTGCTGTTCAGTCTGACGAAGGATGGTCTTGAACGGCTCGGCCTTTGACAGCGACAGCGTGACGATGATGCCGAGCGCCAGCACCGAGTAGCCTTGTCCCACGAGGAACAGAAGGCCGTAAACCGACGAGTACCAGGTCACGTCCATCGACATGACCCAGTAAATGACGGCCGCGGACATGGTGACCGCATACACCACAATGCCTGGGCCGCTGAAGTTCTCAAGCTTCTTGATCCACATGGGGGTGCTGTCCGGCGAATCCGAATCGCGCAGCAAGCCAAGGCGATTGAGCCGCCAGGTGTAAAACCACCAGATGATGAAGCAGATGACGCCCACCAGGATGAACATTTCAGGGTTGAGCATGGGCCGCTTGAACTGGATGCAATGGGCCTCCACCTCATTGATGAGGCCAGCCTTTAACGCCGCGGCCGGGTCGTCGATACGAGCCCACAGGTAGAGCCGCTTCATGAAAATGACGACGCCGAGCCAGTAAACGAAGATCAGCGGGAGCGTGCGGCTCATTGCTTCGAGAGGCCTACGCAGCAACAGGCCCCATTTGCCGCCCGAGCAGTACTGCACCATGAGCATAGCCAGGCCGCCCACCGTGAATCCAAAGGTGAGCATCAGTCCCAGCACCCAGGCGCGCAGCACGTGGTCGAAGCCCAATCCATTGGGGCCGTCGGCGAAGGCCAACGCGGCGGCGATGACCGAAAAGACCAATCCGATAATCACAGCCCGCGTCTTCCAGACGTCGACAAAAGCCGGGGCGTCCAGATTAGCGGGCAGCGTTTTGGCGTGCGATTCGTGAGCCATTCCGTTCGTCCTGAGTCCTTACTTCTGGGCCGCGGGGGCCGGTTTGCTTACGGGAATCTTGATCGTCGGGTCCGCCGGATTGGCCGGAGCCATACCCGGAGTTCCTTCCTTGGCTACCGGTGGATATGCCTGAACCGCCGTGGCGGGAAGCGCCCATGGAGCGGCAAATCCCTCGGGCAGATTCTTTTCTTTGGCGACGTCTTTGAGGTCCTTCACTTGTACACCTGACGGCACATCCTGTTGCGGAGCCGCTTGGCTCAACTGCAATGCGCGAATGTAGGCCGCGACCGCCCAGCGATCGGTTGGCGTGAGTTGTGCCGAGTAGTCAGGCATGGCGCCGTAGCCATTCGTCATCACATAAAAATAGTGCGAAATCGGCTGCGCCAGCCGCACTTGATCATGCAGATTGGCGGCAGGCTTGTAGCCGCGATCGACAATCTCGCCCAGCCCGTTGCCCACGCGCGAATGGCACGGCGTGCAGTAGATGTTGAACCGCTCCTGTCCGCGCCGCAGCACATCAATCGTCACTGGGAACGGCATCAGGTTCTGCTCCTGGCGATAGCCGTTGGGGCCCTGCACAACGCCCGTGTAGAAGTAGCTGTCCTCGCGCAACTGTCCGCGCGCCACGGTATTCAGCACCTGCGGACGCGCTCCGCGATGATCGGCAAACATCTCCGAGCCACGCTGCGGAATCAGCTTCGGCTGATTCTGCATATCCTGGCGGCAACCGGTGACCAGGAACAACATTGCGAGCGCAGCAACTGCGGCGATCCTCTGTTCCCTGTTCCCTGTTCCCTGTTCCCTGCCTTTGAGGTTTTTCCTGGTCATCAGTACTCCACCTCCACCACCGAAACCGGCGCAAAGCGGGCGAGATAGGCCCGCGTCTCAACCAAATCGAACTTCGGATCCAGCGCTTCAAGGCACAGGAAGAACTTATCCGTCGACGCGCCATTGCGGAAGTTCGGCGCATTGAACAGCGGGTGATACAACGACGGCAATCCATTCAACGCCAGCATGCCAAAGGCCGCGGAAAGTCCCGCGAACAAAATCGTCCACTC
>PLPU01000325.1:0-471 GCA_003159975.1 Acidobacteriaceae bacterium | reverse complement strand
CGCCATCCGTCGTGCCGCGCAGCCTGCGCCGCGCGCACCAGGTCGCTCGGCGTATCGAATTCAGCAAGCAATCCGTAAGTTCCTTCTCTCGGTGGCATATTAGTCAGCAGCCTCCGCCGCCTTCTTAGGCGTAATCTTTGCTCCGGGCAGCATCATGCGAATCTCATTCATTGGAATCATGGGCAGGAAGCGCACAAACAGCAGGAACAGCGCTGTAAACAGGCCGAGTGTTCCCACGTAGGTCAAATAGTCCCATTTGGTCGCGCGATAAGTTCCCCACGACGACGGCAAAAAGTCGCGGTAGAGGCTGGTCACAACAATGACGAAGCGCTCAAACCACATGCCCGTGTTGACCACGATGGAGAGGAAGAACATGAAGGCCATGTTGGTGCGCAACTTGCGAACCCACAACGTCGTAAGCGGAAACGCCAGGTTGCAGGAGACCAACACCCAGTACGCCCAGCCCATCGG
>PLPU01000405.1:14395-15734 GCA_003159975.1 Acidobacteriaceae bacterium | reverse complement strand
GCAGAAGATTATCAGCTTCGCCAGCGAGGACGCGCCGGTGACGATCGGGATCATCTTCGATCTTTCGGGGTCGATGACGTCGAAGCTGGTGCGGGCGCGGGAATCGATTTTGCAATTCATCAAGACGGCGAATCCGCAGGACGAGTTTTTCGTGATCGGGTTCAACGACCGTCCGGAGTTGATTGAGGACTTCACCAACTCGGTGGAGGACATACAAGCGCGGCTGGCGACGGTGCGCAGCGGGCACAGGACGGCGCTGCTGGACGCGATTTATTTCGGGCTTGCGAAGATGAAGGATGCGCGGCACGAGCGCAAGGCGCTGCTGGTGGTATCGGACGGGGGCGATAACCGGTCGCGGTATACCGAAGGCGAGGTGCGCTCGCAGGTGCGGGAGGCCGACGTGGAGATTTATTCGATCGGCATTTTCGACGCGTATGCGGCCACGCCGGAAGAGCGCACAGGGCCGGCGCTGCTGGACGAAGTGAGCGAGGAGACGGGCGGGCGGATGTTTCGCGTGGACGATCTGGCCGAGATGGGCGACATTGCGGAGAAGATTTCAACCGAATTGCGGAATCAGTATATGGTTGGATACCGGCCCAAGGACCTGACCCGCGACGGTAAGTGGCGTAAAGTGAAGGTAAAGGTCAATCCACCTCCGGGATTGCCTCCACTGACTGTTCATGCTCGCACCGGTTACTATGCGCCCTTGCAATAATGCGGTTCTCGTGGTTCTCTTGTCCGCAGTAGCGCTTACGCTGCCGGCGCAACAAGCACCCACTCCGACAACTCCGGCACAGGCTCCGACGGGCCAAGCTCCGCCTCTGACTGTGGACCGCGATCCGGTGCGTTCACCGGACCCGGATGTGACGGCGCCGGCCGGAGTTGCGGGTCCTTTGTCGAAGGAGGGCTCGGGTTACGTTCTGCGCACCGATGTGGAAGAGGTGGTGCTGAACTGCACCGTGCTGGAGGGCAACAGGCTGGTTCCCGATCTGAAAAGGGAGGACTTCAGCGTCAGCGAGGATGGGGTGAAGCAGACGCTGATCAGCTTTCAGCACACCGATCTGCCGGTGTCGATCGCAATTGTGGTGGACAATTCCGGTTCGATGTCGCGGAAGCGGCCGGCGGTGAACAAGAGCGCGCTGGACCTGATCGAAGCGTCGAATCCGCAGGACGAGGCGTTTGTGGTGAACTTCTCGGATGAGGCATTCATCGACCAGGAATTCACATCGGACGTGAACAAGCTGAGGGACGGGCTGGGGCACATCGAGTCGCGCGGCGGGACGGCGCTTTACGACGCGGTGGTGGCGTCGGCGGACAAGCTGGTGGCGGACGCCAAGCG
>PLPU01000405.1:0-14335 GCA_003159975.1 Acidobacteriaceae bacterium | reverse complement strand
TTTCCCAAGTCGATTGAGCAGATCGACCAGATTGCGGCGGAGGTGGCGCGCGATATACGGAACCAGTACACGCTGGGCTACCACTCAACCAAGCCGACTACGGAGCCGGGGTTCCGGCGGGTGCTGGTGACGGCGGAGGCGAAGGGAATGGGGAAACTGAACGTACGGACGCGAACGGGATATTTTCCGATCGTGCGGGTGGGCAAGGCGGCCGCGCCGGCGAAAAAGTGAGTTGGGTAATACAGGCCGCGGGAAAAAGCCTTACGTCGGGCGAAGTCTCGAAGAGTCGTCGCGCAGGGGCATCTAAAGAGGCTGCGGAAAAAGGCAGGTTTAGGTTTGAATTCTTGGAAGATGGCGCAGGGGCTGAAGCCCCTCTCTCTCATTTTCAACAACTTGCGGCACGACTGAAGTCAGGCCCTGATACAAAGCGTATGAGAATTACCGTTTGGGCGAGTTTTTCCGCAGCCTGTAAAGCCCCTCTCTCAATTTGGACAACTTGCGGCGCGACTGAAGTCGCACCCTGATACAAGGCCTGTCAATTTGTGATTCGTAATTCGCTGCTTAGGCCTTTGTGCATTCCCACCCATTGTGCAAAGAGCGCACAATGGATGGGGCACAGTGCACAAATCCCGAAGTGCAACCGCAGGTCCTTCGACTCGCTGCGCTCGCTCAGGATGACGGCTCTTATCTCATGCACTGGAAAAAACTGCCAATGCACTACTGAGGCTACTTCGAGCCCGCTGCGGCCGAGGCAATGTAGAGGTCAACATTGCTGGTATCAACCAGCGAGGTTCCGGTATCCACGAAGACGGGGTACGGGGCGAAGGCATCGGCGCTGTAGTCCTTGTTCAGTTGCCTGGGCGGGGCGTGAAACACCTCGTCGAGGCCCTTCAACCCGATGTATCCCATGGTGTAGGGCTTTTGCGCGATGGTCGCATCGATGGTTCCCGCCTTGATGCCGTCGAGCGTGTCCTGATTCACGTCGAACGCCACAAGTTCGCGCCCGCCGCCTACGCGCTTGACCGCGTCGGCCACCGACTTGCCTGAAGCCGACTCGAGGCAGACAAACGCGTCGATCTTCTTCGGTCCGGTCAGCGCCAGGTATTGCTGCGTCTTGTCGAATGCGATTTGCGGATCGGTCTTGACGTCGACCACGTCAACGATTTTGATGTCGGGCCGGGTGGCAAACACGTCTTTGTATCCCTTCAGGCGCTCCTCGGTGTTGGGCTGGCCTGAAATGGTGAAGAACACCACGTTGCCCTTGCCGCCGAGCTTTTCGATCACGCGCCGGCCGCCCATACGTCCCGCCTCAAGGTTGTTGGTCCCGATGAAGTAGAGCCGGCGGCTTCCGGCCGCGTCGGAGTCCATGGTAATCACGGGAATGCCGGCGTTGATCGCCGCATCAATCTGCGGCTGGAGCACGGAAACATCGGCCACGGAGATCAGGATGCCGCTCGCTTTGGCCGCAATCGCCTTCTGCAACTCGGCCGCCTCCGCCTGCGGATCATATCCGTCCGGTCCCGCCACTCGCGCCGTCACCCCGTATTGCGCCGCCGCCGCCTTGAATCCCGCCGCGGCAGTCTGCCAGTAGGGCAAAGCGGAGTTTGCCGAAATCAGGTAGAAGATTTCTTTGTCCGAGTGCCTGGCGCCGCACCCCGACGTAAACGCAACTCCCAGCGCCAGCACGGCCAACGCAGTCGTTTTCATCGCTCTCATGGTTGCCTCCCGATCCAGTTGTGAAAGTCTTCGAGGTTCAGCGGCGGATTCGTCACCGAACCGCCGCCAAAAAAACTTCGGCAGGATGGTACTCCGGCACAAAGATCGTTGTCCAACTCCCACTGCATGGGAATGGTTATACCACCGGCTAAGGGCATCTTTGGTGATTGCCCGCACGTCAGAGGGCCCGGCACTGCGCTCTGGTCCCCAATTGCGGTATAACCAGACTTGAGCCCCACGGTGCGCATCGAGGATTTGCGGTCCCTTATTCCGTGCTTTGAGGGGTTCCAAGCATCGAAGACCATCATGAGACTGTCCGAGGATCCGTCCGCGTTACCCCCGGGAATTGCCGTTCGCGGCGACGCGGAAGACGAACTCACTCGCCGCGCCCACCCCGAGCCGCCGCATCTCTATCGCAGGCCGTTTGCCCGCGACGCCGCACGCATTCTGCATGCGCGCGCCTTTCGCCGTTTGGCAGGCAAGACACAGGTTTTCGCGCGTCTGCCCGCCGACTCGCCTTCGGATCACTTTCGCAGCCGGCTCACACACACGCTTGAAGTCACGCAGATCGCGCGCACGCTGGCCGCGACACTGGGCCTGAATGCCGAGCTGGCCGAGGCGCTGGCGCTGGCTCACGACATCGGCCACCCGCCCTTTGGTCACACCGGGGAGAAGGCTCTGGACCGCTGCCTGCGCGGCTACGGGCTCACCTTCGACCATAACCTGCACGCGCTGCGCATCGTCACCTGGTTCGAGGAGAGATATGCGGCCTTTCGGGGCATCAATCTGACCCTCGGCGTGAGAGAAGGCATCGTCAAGCATTCCCGGGATTATTCCGCGTTCGCTCATCCGGAGCTGGCCGAGTATTTTCCGGGCCAGTTTCCGCCGCTTGAGGCCCAGCTCATTGACCTGGCGGACGAGATCGCGTATCTAACGGCCGATTTGGACGATGGGCTCGAATCGGGCATCCTGACGCTCGCGCAGGTCCGCGACGGGGCGCCACTCTTCCGCGGGTTCCACGATGCTGTTCTCAAGGAATATCCCGCCGCTGCTGCGAAGCTCACCGTGAATGAAGCCCTCAAGCGCGTCCTGAACTTGCTTGTGACCGACCTGATGAGCGAGATTCGCTTGAGGATTGCCGACTTTGGCGCCACAACGCTCGACGATGTCCGGCACGCGCCACAACGGATCGCCGTGCTGAGCCCGGAGGTTGAAGCAGACCGCGCCGCAGTCAAGGAATTCCTCTACGAGAACCTGTACAACTCACGCGATCTGGAAGAAGCGCGCGCCCGCGCGACAGAGATTGTGGAGAGCCTGTTTGCCGCTCTGCTCGTCGACCCGACGCAGCTTCCCGAAGATCACCAGGCGCAGATTCAGACGCAGGGTCTGGCGCGCGTTGTCGCCGACTATATCGCGGGGATGACGGACAGCTTTATCGAGCAGGCTTGGCTGCGCTGCGGCAAACCATAGGCGGGACTAAATCTGAAGGGAGTTGAGGGGCTTGAGGTTCAGACTCCTCGAGCGCGTTGGATTCAGAATTGAGCCATTTGGGCTGGCATAGCCTCACGATCGAACGGTTGAGGAAGACCAGGAACGCGGTACCAAGCGCAAAGATCACGAACACGCTTCCCGTAACTCGCAGCACTGCCAAAGCGTAATCAAGGAATGGCGGATAGAAATCGCCCAGCAGGCCGGGAAAGAACATCACGCCAACAAGGTGAAATGCAAGTGAATAGCCGACTGCGAGAGAAGCCGGCGCCAAAATCAGCCAACGCGTTTCTTGCATAGAGCGAATCCAGATCCACACCATCAACGCTGTAGTAAGAATCGCAGCGCCGACAACCAGCCGCTTTCCCACATACGCGAAATCGGTGCGCGCGACAAAAATGAACGCGGCCAGAGAGATCGACTGATACAAAACGCCGATTGCGCTGAAGCAAGCGAACCAAACGATATCGCGCCTATTCACTCAGACCTCTTTCCTTCGCAGATCGCGTTTGTACTTCCATGATGATGTTTGATGCGTCCCGTTGAATCCAGAGGTCGCTTCCGGCCACAATTTCCATCGACTGGCGCATTGTGACAGGAATCTCCAATTCACCATCAGACTCGACCGTTGCGTATTGGCGTTCCATGCTTTGCATTCTGGCAGAGACAACGAGCCCTTGAGCGACCACGGAAAAAGAAAACGGTTGAACGAAACAATTTGGTTCAACCGCCTCCACGAAGTTCCAATTCGGAATCGTATTACTGCACAGTCCCCGCCGGGCGGAGCCTGCGCAAATCCAAGGCGCATTCCACAGCATTCTGCGCGTTCAGCCGCAGATTGTCAGAAGTTGTCCACAACCATAGCCGCGTAACCTGGGTCGGATTCCGCCCAGTTATTTCGGGCCGCAGGCGCACCAGGACGTCGTTCTGCCCGGTGGCTGCCAAATTAGACGGAGAATCCGTATCCTCAAGTACGAGGTCTACGTGTTCCCCGCTGAGAGCGTCTTCCACGGCGGAGATATCTACCGTTCGTTCGAGCTCGACAGCAATGGAGAAGGCGTGGCTGTGAAAGACCGGCGCGTGAATGACCTGGAGAGCCAGGGCTGGCCAGCGGCCGGCAGACAATGCATCGTAATGGCGGCGAATGCGTGCCTCCGCCGTGCTGAGGTTTACCGCGGCGTTCTCACCCAGGCCGCAGAGCAGGTTGTACGCAGCCTGCGCGTCATAGACGGCGCGGGGCATGTTCTGAAAGCTTAGCAGACTCACCGTCTGCTGGTGCAACTCGTCCATGGCGGCGCGGCCAAATTCGCTTGCCGGCTCAAGTACGGTCGCAGCGGCAAAGCGCACCGGAGCGACCTGTTGCAGCCGCTCGAGCAGGAGCGCCAACACCAGCGCGGCAGGGTGCGCCGGAACCACCGCGGGCGTAAACAGATCCACCGTCGCCGCCTCGGAGCCGAGCCAGGGCGCGCGCACCAGCACTCCCGTTTCCTGATCGAGCGCGCCGGAAAGGTCAAGCACGGTCGAGCCATCGCGCAGAGCCTGCCGCCAGTGTTTGCGCGTCAGGTTCTCTGTACCGCAGAAGAAGGTGAAGTCCACGCGCTCAAAGGATTCCGGGTCAATGGCCTGAACGAAGGTCACCTCGTCGCCCACCTGGTCGAGTTGGCCGCGCACCTGGTCGTCGTCGAGCAGGACAACGCTGGCCGCAGCCAGCGGCGACTCGGCGAGGGCTTCCTTCAACTCCCGTCCCAGCAGGGAGGAGGCTCCGGCAATGGCAATCTTGTACACTTTCGTCCTTTTTCAGCTTAGGAAAATCACGAATGTCTCAACGGATCCGGTTCAACGAGGTTCGAGTCCCTGGCCTGATCCGCGGCCGATCCGCGCCGCCTGCGCCGCGACCACGAATACGCCGCCCGCGCCCAGATTCCGGAGAACATGTAGGCCAGTCCGATCACGAAGCACATCACGTTCGAGAACTTGAGCACGATATACAAAACCACCAGCACCACGGGTAGTATCTGAAACGGATGGCTGCGCGAAAAGTTGATCTCCTTGCCTGACCAGAAGCGCCAGGTGCTCACCATGAGGAAACCGCTTAGGCCGACGAGCAGAAGCCATGGAATCGCAATCCACCACGACAGCACCGGATAGCCGTAGCACAGGTGAACGGTCGAAGCGAGAAACCCCGCCGCCGCCGGAATCGGCATTCCCACAAAATATTTGCGCCCCGGCCGTCCGGGATTCCTGGGCTGCGCATCGTGCGCGATATTGAACCGCGCCAGCCTTGAAACACCGCCAATCAAAAACAGGAAACAGATGAACGCCCCGGCCTGGTGCAGATGCCCGAGCAACTGCGGGTTGATGGAATCCGGCAGAAAATGAAATCCCCAGATCAGAGCCAGCAGACTGGGCGCCACGCCAAATGTGACCGCGTCGGCCAGTGAATCCAGCTCCTTGCCGAATTCGCTGCAGGTGTTGGTCATGCGGGCAATGCGCCCGTCGAGCGAGTCAAACGGAATGGCAAGGATGATTGCGATTGCCGCCCAGTCGAGGTGCGTTTGCGCGTCGCCTGGTCCGCTGATGGCCTTGATGGTCTCGGTAATGGAAAAGAAGCCAGCGCCGATGTTGCCTACGGTAAAGAGCGACGGCAGCAGGAACATCCCGCGGCGCAACCGGGCCTGCACCTGGGCCCTGGCCAGCGCCGGGTCGCGGTGGGGGCTCACTGCTGGCCTCCGCCCGGCATGGCCGCCAGCACGCTCGAACCGCCCTTCACGCGCTCACCAACCTTTACCCGCAAGAGCGCATTCGCCGGGATCAGAACGTCCACGCGCGAACCGAACTTGATCAATCCCACGCGCTGGCCGCGCTCAACCGTGTCGCCTTCCTTGAGGTTAAAGACGATTCGCCGCGCCAGCAGTCCGGCGATCTGCTTGAATGTGACTTCGACACCCGCCCCGTCGCGCACCGTCACCACATTCTGCTCGTTACGGTCCGCCGAGGCCGGATTCATGGCGTTCAGATATTGGCCCTTCTGGTAGCGCACGGCGGCGATTATCCCGCTGATCGGAGAGCGATTCACATGGACATCGAAAACGCTGAGAAAGATGCTGATTCGCTGTCGGGGCCCGTTGGGAGTGGCGATGGTCACCGTTTCGGTGACCAAGCCGTCGCCGGGCGAGACGATTAAGCCCTTGCCGCCTGGAATTGTTCGCTGGGGGTCGCGAAAGAACCACAGAAAGAATGCCGCCAGAAGCACCGGCGCGATGCTCCACGCCGAGTTGCCCGTAGCCCACGCCAGCCCGATCGCAACCGCCAGCAAGCTCAAACCGTAGATGTAACCGTCACGAACCATCGTCCCAACGATTATACGGCTGTCCTGCCGATGGGATTGAGAGTGTGCGCGAGGATTGCCCGCACACGAACAGCGCCGAAGCCGCCCAAGGCCGCTGCTTCGTAAATTGCCTGCAAAAATCCCTTTTCCTGAAGGCCCTAAGCCACTGCCGGCGACCGGCGCTCCAGCGCGAAGATCAGGTCCTTGGCGTGCAGCTTCAGCTTTTTCAAGCGCACCTCCTCGAGCTGTTCATCTTCGGAGAGATAAGGCTTTTGAACCAGTTCTTCCAGCCGCTGAGCGTAGCGATGATGTTCGGCATGCAGGCGATCGATTTCTTCGCTCAGCGTGGGATCTTGTACTTCGTCCATCAAGCACCTCCCGTATTACAGAACAATTACATATATCGCCGCAGAGTGGCAATCGGCAAGCGCCAAACTCTGCGTGAGCCGACAAAAGTCATTAGGAACCTGTGGAAATCTGGACTGGAATCGTCCACCCAGCACTCAGCCGCGGTCATCCGAGCCGCAACTGGAGCAGCAGCGCGTCTTCTGGAGGGTCGGCGTAGTAGCGCGGCCTGCGGCCTGTGGCGGCGAACCCGAGAGCCCGGTAAACCGCCAGCGCCGCGGCGTTGGAGGCGCGCACTTCGAGAAGGACATCGGTGATTTGCGCGGCGATCAGTTCCTGGGCCATCGCGGCGAACAGGCGGCGGGCTACGCCTTGGCGCTGGTTTCCGTTGGCGACGGCAATGGTTTCGAGTTCGGCTTGAGGGGGGAGCAGGGATGAGACGGCGAAACCGAGCAGGTTTCCGGCACTCTCCGCTACGAGAGCGATCCGACGCGGCGCCGATTCGGGGTCGAGCGCCGACCGGTAGGCCGAAGCCGGCCAATGCGGCGCGTCCTTCAGGCTCTGCGCAATTTCCAGGATGCCGTCCACGTCGGCGGGAGTCATGGGGCGAATGCACAGCTCTATGGGGGAAGGTGTCATGCGCGGGGCTGTCCCGCTTGTGCCTCGCCGAATATTTCAGCGTCGGATCGGCGCAGGTAGTGGCCGTCGAGCAGCGCCAGGTCGATAGACGCTCCCGCTATAAGCCGCGCTTCGCCAAGCCGCAGCGCATCCGTGGCAACGGGCGCTGTGCTCACCATCAGTTGCGTCGTTGGCCAGGCGGCCCGCAGCAATGCGGCGGCAGACAGGTCGCAAACCGCAATCCGCAGAGGCGGTGGGCTGATTGCTGCCAGCTCGGTCGCTCCGGCCAGCATCTCAATGGGCGCCAGGCCGGTTCTTTCCACACGCAGAAACACCTCGCCGCGATGGGCGTCGAGGGCCGCTGACGGCACTCCCGATTTGCGCGCGAGGACCTCGAGCCGCGAAACCGCGACGACCGGAATTCGCGCGCTCTCCGCGAATCCCTTCACGGCTGCGAGGCCAACCCTTACACCGGTAAAGCTGCCTGGTCCGTTGACGGTCACGATTCCGCCTACATCGTTTAAACCAGCGCCCGCAGCCTTGAGGAGTTCGCGGACGGCTGCAACCAGCGTGGCGGAGTAGCTGCGGCCTTCGAGCTCAGTCTGTCCCAGGATTTCGAGGTCGCGGCCCGCCAGGCGCGCCAGGGCGACAGAGCCGGTGGGACCGCAGGTGTCGATGCCGAGGAGAATCATGCCGAATTGGGCGGTCTTTGCCGGGGGGATTTCGCAGCTGTCCATAAACCATCAGCATGACACACCGGCAAGCGGAGCTGCCATCCAGACGGGCCTGAGTTGCGGTCGCCGTCTGGAAGATGTACGCTTATGTGTACACATGGAGGGGAAAATGCCTGCAATCAAAGTGGGTGTGCGTGAATTTCGCGAGCAGATTGCGCGTTTCCTTGAGTCGGATACGCCGGTTGCCGTAACGCGCCGCGGCGAAACGCTCGGCGTATACGTCCCCACGCCCCGGAAACGGATCAAATCTGCCGACATAGGCGATCTGAAAGCCGCCGCGGATCGTCTCGCCCTGACCCTGGCCGATGTGGACGAAGAAGAAATCGTCGCCGACTTCAAGCAGCTTCGCCGGCGCAAGAACGCCGCGGGCTGAGATGATTGTCCTGGACGCCAACATTCTGATTCGAGCGGTATTGGGTCGTCGCGTTCGCCAGCTTATTGAAGCTTACGGAGCCGGGCAAATTCGCTTTTATGCGCCCCAAGCCGCCTTCGACGATGCCGAGAAATATTTACCGCCGTTGCTGGAAAAGAGAGGCAAATCTGCGGTCGGCGTCTCCCAATCGCTCCAGTACCTTCAACTTCTCGTGGAACCAGTCAACAGGGAGACATTTGGCGACTTTGAAGAGGAGGCCAGGCTCCGTCTGTGCGGACGTGACGAAGACGACTGGCCGGTTTTGGCAGCAGTCTTGGCGCTGGACTGTCCGATCTGGTCCGAGGATACAGACTTCCTCGGAACCGGCGTTGCTGTCTGGACCTCCAATCGAATCGAGATCTTCTTGAAGGCGCAATCGAACTCATCTGCCCCTGACATTGAATAACCGTATAACTCCACCCTCCCCCATCATTCCCTCTCGCATCCATTACTCTGTTGACAGCGCAACAACCAATCACCTTCCATCTCGCAGGAGAAAAACCCGCCCTTGGCCGCTGCCGCCACAGCTTCATTCCATGACACATGGCGGCCCCGCGCCAACCCCTGGGTCATCGCCATCACCGTTACGCTGGCTACTTTCATGGAGGCGCTGGACACCTCAATCGCCAACGTGGCCATGCCCCACATCGGCGGCTCGCTCTCCGCCAGCCGCGATGAAGCGACCTGGGTGCTGACCAGTTATCTCGTCGCCAACGCTGTCGTGCTGCCCTTGAGCGGATGGATCGCCAACCGCATCGGGCGCAAGCGTTTCTACATGACCTGCGTCGCGCTTTTCACCACCGCCTCGCTGCTCTGCGGACTGGCGCCGACGCTCGGCATGCTGGTGTTCTTTCGCGTGCTGCAAGGGGCGGCGGGCGGCGGCCTGCAGCCCAGCGAGCAGTCCATCCTGGCCGACACGTTTTCGCCTGCCAAGCGAAGTATGGCCTTCGCCGTCTACGGCATGGCCGTGGTGATGGCGCCGGTGCTCGGCCCCACGGTCGGCGGCTGGATCGTCGACAACTACAGTTGGCGCTGGATCTTCTTTATCAACATACCGGTCGGCATTTTGTCGCTCTACCTCACCAGCCGCGTGGTCGAAGACCCGCCGTATCTGGCCGCCATCCGCAAGCGCAAGCTATCTATCGACTACTGGGGGCTGGGCCTGCTGGTGGTCACCATCGGCGCTCTGCAAACCATGCTCGACAAGGGCCAGGAAGACGACTGGTTCGGCTCCCGCTTCATCGTCACATGCTGCGTGGTCACGGTCGTTGGGCTGGCCATCTTCATCTATCGCCAGCTTACTGTCGAACACCCGATTCTCGACCTGCGCTTGTTTGCGCAGCGCAATGTCGGCATGACGCAGTTTGTCATGTTCGTGGTGGGCATGTCGCTCTACTCGTCGACGGTTTTGATTCCGCAATTTTTGCAGGAGATCATGGGCTACTCCGCGCGCCAGGCCGGGATGGCTGTTTCATCCGGCGGCATCGCGCTGATGTTTCTTTTTCCCGTGGCCGGGGCTCTCGCGCCCAAATTCGACCCGCGCATGCTGGTCGCCTTCGGCTTCACCATTACCACCTTCGGCCTCTTCCGCATGACCAACATCAATCTCGATGTCAGCTTTGGCATGGCTGTCAGTTGGCGCGTTTTCATCGCGCTGGGGTTGCCCTTCCTGTTTATCCCGATCAACACGCTTTGCTATTCGGGGATACCGCAGGAGAAATACAACGAGGTCAGCGGACTTACGGCGCTGATGCGCAACCTGGGCGGCAGCGTCGGCATCAGCTTTGTCACCACGCTGCTGGCGCGTTTCACGCAGATTCATCTGAACATGATTGGCGCGCATACGGTCGCCGGCAACGGTCCGTTTGACGCCATGCGCAACGGCCTTACGAGTGCATGGATGCGCAACGGGATTGCACGGCCGGACGCCATGCAACACGCCCACGCGCAAATCTACGGCATGGCGCAAATTCAAGCGCGGCTGCTCTCCTATGTCGATGTCATCTGGATCATGGTGGTGCTAACGGCGATGCTGATTCCGATTCCGTTCCTGATGAACAAGCCTAAGAAGGCCGGGCCGGCGCCGATGGCGCATTGAGGAGATTGGCGATTACTTCCCACGCTGATGCTGGCGCACGACCAGCCGGCGCCGATGAGCATATATCAGGCGGAGATCTGAGTTTCTTCTTCCTCAAGATTCAATTGTTTCATCCATTTTGCTGACCCGTATATTCCAGCCACCAAACCGGACACCGAATGCGCTACATCCAGTACAGGCCAATACAACCCGGTTCCATTTCCAAGTAGCTCTATCTTGTTCAGAGTGCTTGGCTCCGCCTCTGAGAGTCCCTGAAGTAGTTTGCGCGGAATGCGATGAGTAACGCCGTTTCTCATGCGCAACTGGATGCAGTCAGTGCGGACAGAGTAGGTCGCTCGAGCAACTCGATGATCGTACCGCGAGAATGTGCGCGCCCGCCGAATCGCGGCATCGATTTCAGCATCCGTCGTCACTACTCTCGCTAACTTAGGCATGTGCTTCTCTCCATAGCTCGACGAGTTCGTCAAAATGTTCAGCCGCCACCTGCAAGATATGTTTCACATCCCTGCGACGGGCATTACCGGGTCGGATCGCATCGTTTCTGGCCGCCAAAGCAACCTCTCTACCGGGCCCCTCGCGAAGTTCCACGATCACTTCCGTCTCGGCATAGAATCCATGCACATGTCGAGGTTCATGGTCTTGTGGATAGGCGACAAAACGAACACCATCGAACCGAAGGGAGCCCACGCAGAGAGAATACTCCAAAATCGGCTGGACTGCTTCTCACTAAACCGCCGCTAACGCCTGCTCCAGATCCGCAATCAGGTCTTCCTTGTCTTCGATCCCCACTGACAGGCGCACCAGGCCCTGTGTAATTCCCAGGCGCTCGCGGTCGTCTTCGCTCAAGGCGGCGTGCGTTGTGGTGGCCGAGTGCGAGGCCAGCGACTCAACGCCGCCCAGCGACTCCGCGCTCAGGAACAGCTTGATTGCTCCGAGGAACCTTCCCGCCTTTTCGCGCGTGCCCAGATCGAAGCTCAGCATCGAGCCGAATCCCCGTTGCTGCTTGACGGCCAACTCATGCTGCGGATGGGATTTTAATCCGGGATAGGCCAGGCGCGTGAGCTTCGACTGCGTCGACAGGAACTCCGCTACCGCGCGGCCATTCTCTTCGTGCTGCTTCATGCGCAGCGGCAGNNCCCAGTCCATCCGAGTGACCGTTTAGGAACTTGGTCGTCGAATGCATCACGATATCCGCGTCCAGCGCGAGCGGGCTCTGCAAATAGGGCGACATGAACGTGTTGTCCACGCTGACTTCGACGCCCTTTGCATGCGCAATTTCGCTTACCGCGGCAATGTCGCTCAACTGCATCAGGGGATTGGTGGGCGTTTCGACGTGGATGAGTTTCGTGTTGGGCTTGATGGCAGCGGCCACGGCCGCCAGATTGCCGGTGTCCACGTACTGGATCTCGATGCCGTAGTGCTGAATGATCAGGTTGAAGAGGCGTTGCGTGCCGCCGTACACGTTATGCGAACAGATCAGATGATCGCCCGCCCGGAGCGTGGCCACCAGCGCATAAATCGCGGCCATGCCGCTGGAGAAGGCATGACCGGAAAATCCGCCTTCGAGGGCTGCCAGCGCTTCTTCGAGGCGGTCGCGGGTCGGATTGCCGGCGCGGGAGTAGTCCCATCCGCGGTCGGTGCCGATGCCGGTCAGTTCGAAGGTCGATGAAAGGTAAACCGGAACATTCACCGCACCCGTCAAAGGGTCGGGATATTGGCCGGCATGCACCGCAAGAGTCGAGTATTTGTAGTCAGACATGAGTCAGCTTTTAGCTCCTGGCTTCCAGCCTCTAGCTTATCGCGCCGGAGCGAAGTGGTTGGTTGGTGACCCAATTACTCTCATCCCCATAGAAGCCGTCATCCTGAGCGACCGAAGGGAGTCGAAGGACCTGCGGTTCGGGCATTATTTGCAGGGAATGGTTGCTTGGGATAGCATCCTTCGCTGAGATCATTGCACGTGGGGTTGCTTTTTTCGATCAGAGCGATTTTCTTTGCGCGGGACCAGCCCTTCAACTGCTTTTCTCTCTTAATTGCGTTTCCAGGACACATGAATCGCTCGAACCAGACGAGCCGGTTGCAGTTGTATCGTGCGGCGAATCCGTCTGGGTGCAACTTTTCCTTGTGCTGGTAGACGCGCATGCGAAGGTCGCCGGTGATGCCGATGTAAAGCGTGTGGCTGCGACTGGCCACGATGCAAGTGAAGTAGGTCCGCTCATCCATGCCGGAAGCGTATATCAAAGTTGGTGGATGGCGTTGTGACAGAAACCCGCGCTTCGGTTGCTCCCGATGATAATAATTTCAATAAAAGGCGGAGGCAAAAACAACCGCAGGTCCTTCGACTCCCTTCGGTCGCTCAGGATGACAGATATTCTTTATAAAAGGCAAAGGCAAAGGCAAAAGCAGCCGCAGGTCCTTCGGCTCCCTTCGGTCGCTCAGGATGACAGCTTTTTGGGGGTGATTAAGAATGAGAAACCGAGCGGTGAGGCAATAGAACCTTCCTACGCCCCGCCGTCAAAAGAACCTTCTAAGCGCCACCCTCGAATATTTTCCTGGACAAATACCGCTCCGCCGAGTCGGGAATGATGACCGCGATCCGTTTCCCGGCACCCAGTTCGTTTGCCAGCGCCACTGCCGCAAACACCGCCGCGCCCGAGCTAGATCCGCCCACGAGGCCCTCTTCAGCGGCCAGGCGCTTGACCATGTCGAATGCGTCTTGGTCGGTCACAGCGACTATGCGGTCGCATACATCGCGATGAAACGTCTCCGGCACAAAATGCACGCCGATGCCTTCAATTTTATGTTTGCCCGGCGCGCCGCCTTGCAGGATCGACCCCTCGGTCTCGACAGCCACATTTACCACCGCCGGGTTCCGCTCTTTCAAAAAGCGCGCAACGCCGCTGAAGGTTCCGCCCGAACCGACGCCGGCGACAAAGCCGTCCACGCGGCCTTCCATCTGCTCCCAGATCTCCACCGCCGTGGTGTCGTGGTGATACTTGGGATTGGCCTGGTTTTGAAACTGCAGCGCCGTAAACGAACCTGGAATCTGCTTGCCCGCCGCGAGCGCGCGCCGGATCGCGCCGGCCATCCCTTCATCCTCAGGCGTGCGGATCACCTCGGCGCCGAAGCCACGCATCAGGATGCACTTTTCTTCAGCGAAGCCTTCGGGCACGAAGAGCTTTACCGTGTAGCCGCGGTTGACGCCGATCAGCGCCAGGCCCACGCCGGTGTTCCCTGCCGTGGCCTCGATAATTGTCGAGCCTGCGTGCAGCAATCCGCGCGCTTCGGCATCGAGAATCATGCCCAGGGCGGCGCGATCCTTGATGCTGCCGCCGGGGTTCAGGAATTCGAGCTTGGCGAAGACCGCCGCCGCTGGTTCGGGGGCGAGACGGGCCAGCTGCAGCATTGGCGTGTGGCCTACCAGTTGGGTAATGTCGGCTGCGATGCGGAGGGTGGGAGTGGTTGAGGTGGCAACGGCCATGGCAGCAATCAGTCTAACGCATGGCGGCCGCTAAGAAAGGTGGGAAGACCCGAGGGCCGATAGTTGGGCTTTGAGATCTCCCACCCATCGGACAGAAGCAAAGACGTCCGATGGATGG
>PLPU01000435.1:0-12733 GCA_003159975.1 Acidobacteriaceae bacterium | reverse complement strand
TCGGTTTTACCCAAAAGAGCGCCGGCCAGTTCTTCGACACACTGAAAGCTCATGGCATCGAGCGCCTCCTTGATATCCGGCTGAATAACACATCCCAGCTTGCCGGATTCGCCAAGCAGGCCGACCTCGTCTACTTTCTTCGGGAAATCTGTGCAGCGAGTTATGAGCATCAACCGCTTCTCGCACCCACACGGGAAATGCTGGATTCTTACAAGAAGAAAAAGGGTGAGTGGGATGCTTATGAGAGAGACTTTCTTGCTCTCATGCGAGGCAGAAACATCCAGTCTGCTCTGGATAGGGCGAGTTTTGAGCAGAAGACCGTACTTCTGTGCAGCGAGCCAACCGCGGAGCACTGCCACCGCCGTCTCGTTCTTGAATACCTGAAGGGTCACTGGAACGACATAGAAATTCACCATCTCTAAGTCCAAGATTTGGAGGTAACTCCATGCAATCCGATCGAATTGTCTGCCTCGCCAACTCCTACAAGCATGATCATCGCTGCGTGGCAGGAATCAGCCTTGTCACTAAGCATTGGGTTCGCCTTATTGGGAGACAGGTTCCCGGTTGCCTTACCCGCCAGGAAGCTAGCTACCCAGACGGAAGAGAAGCCGCACTTCTTGATATCTTCGAAGCGGACCTTGGTGAGAAATGCACATCGAATTGCCATCCGGAAGATGTGTATGTCACTGACAAGCCTTGGCAACCGGTGCGGCGCTTTGATGATCCGCGCGATGCACGATTTCTCGCGGCATATGTAACGAAGGGACCTTCGATCCTGCAGGGATGCAGCGACAGGGTCTACGGCCGCAAGATCCAAAGCTCCGCTATCGACAAATCCCTCGAACTGATCCATCCGGAGGACCTCTGGTGGTGGATTCGCGATGAGACCGGCAAGCGCAAGAACCGCGCCATCTTCAGAGCTGGCAGTGCTGGCCGGGTCCGCTACGACCTGGCCGTTACCGACCCGGCGTGGCTGAGTCAACTCAACCTGTTGCCCGCAGGCATCTATCCCCACGCATTCTTCTTCAAAGGCAACTCCGTTAAGACGTTTCTCACCATCAGCCTCAGCGAACCATTCGAAGGCTTTCACTATAAGCTGGTGGCCGGCGTTGTGAATCTGCAGGCTTGAAAACTTGTTTTGAGTGCCCACGGTTGCACCCGCAACCTCGGCCCGTTAGACTTCTCGCAGCATGGCCATCGCCCGCGACAACTCCCCGGAACGGCTCGTCAACGCCTCGCGCGCCGAAGAAGAGCAGGGCTTCGAACTCAAACTCCGTCCACGCTGGCTCGGCGAGTTCATCGGCCAGGCCAAAGCCAAGGAGCAGCTTGCCATCGCGCTTGAGGCCGCCAAATCCCGGGGCGAGGCGCTCGATCACGTGCTGCTGTTCGGTCCTCCGGGTCTGGGAAAAACGACGCTGGCCACCATCATTGCCAACGAGCTGGATGTGGGCTTCCAGCAGACCTCCGGGCCGGCCTTGCAGATTCAGGGCGACCTGACCGCGATTCTCACCAACCTGCGCGAACGACAGGTGCTGTTCCTCGATGAGATTCACCGCATGCAGCCTGTGCTGGAGGAAAAGCTCTACACCGCGCTTGAGGACTACAAACTCGACATCATTATCGGCCAGGGCCCGGCGGCGCGCACGCACGTGATGGAGATTCGGCCGTTCACGTTTATCGGCGCCACCACCAGGCCGGGGCTGCTGTCGTCGCCGCTGCGGTCGCGCTTCGGCATCCTGTTGCGCCTGGAGTTTTACACCGAGGAGGAGTTGCGCTTCATTGTGGAGCGCTCGGCGGAAGTGATGGGGGTGCCCATCGACGAGGACGGCGCTGCGGAGATCGCGCTTCGCTCACGTGGCACGCCGCGTATCGCCAACCGCCTGCTGCGCCGCGTCCGCGATTACGCGCAAGTCCGCGGAACCGGGACGATCGACCGGCCCACGGCCAACGCCGCACTGACCATGCTGGAAGTGGATGCGCATGGCTTCGACGAAATCGATCGCCGGCTNNCTGGCTGCGACCCTGGCCGAGGAAGAAGACGCGCTTGAAGAAGTGTACGAGCCGTTTCTTATTCAGATAGGGTTTCTAGATCGCACACCGCGCGGACGTGTTGCGACACGACTGGCTTATGAACACTTTGAGCTGACGATGCCGGGAAGACAGACGCCGCTGTTTTAGCGAGTTAGCTTAGCGGTTGGTCAGCAAGTTAGCAGATGAATGCATCTTAAAGGAGGTTTCCGACATGGCACTTACTGAATCCACCATGCTGGAACTGGGGACTCTTGCTCCCGAGTTCGTCCTCATCGATACAGTGACTGGCAACGAGGTTACTCTCGACCACAGCCGGGGCGACAAGGCGTTGCTCGTCATGTTCATCTGCGCCCACTGTCCCTACGTGAAGCACATCAATGAGGGTCTGGCCGCACTCGGCAAGGACTACGCGTCACGGTCCCTCGCAATCGTGGCGATCAGCAGCAACGACGCAATCGCGCACTCCGCGGACAGCCCCGCAGGACTCAAACAGCAGGCCGAGACCTTCGGTTTCACGTTCCCCTACGTCTACGACGAATCCCAAGCCGTGGCGCACGCCTACAAAGCCGCTTGCACTCCCGACTTCTTCCTTTTCGATGCCGACTTTCGGCTGGTGTATCGCGGGCAATTCGATGGGAGCCGGCCGGGCAACGACGTTCCCGTTACCGGCAGAGACCTGCGTGCCGCCATCGACCTGGTGCTTACGGGCGAGGCTGTTCCGGCAGACCAGCGGCCGTCGATCGGGTGCAACATCAAGTGGAAGGCGTGAACCAGCAGGTCGGCGTGCGCGTTTGCTAACTTGCTGACTGGGCTGTTACAGCGCCAGTCCTTTCAGATACTCACGGAACTGCGGACCGAGATCGCTGCGGCCAAGCGCAAACTCCACGGTTGCCTGTAACATGCCGAGCTTATCTCCCGCGTCAAATCTTTTACCCTCGAAGGTGTAGCCGTAGACCTTCTGTTCCTTCGCCAGCGCTTTAATGCCGTCGGTAAGTTGTATCTCGCCGCCGGCGCCGGGCTTGGTTTGCTCAAGCAATTCAAAGACGCGCGGGGTGAGGACGTAGCGGCCGATGATTGCCTGTTTTGACGGCGCATCTTCCAACTTAGGCTTCTCCACCATTCCGGTGCAGTTATAGATTCGCCAGTTATCGGGATCCTGTTCGCCGGCTAACACGCCATAGGCGCTGATGGCGGACCCTTCGATGGTCATGGTGGCCAGTACCGAGCCGCCCTTCTGGTTGAACACGTCGATGATCTGCTTGATGCAGGGGACTTCGGATGCAATCACATCGTCGGGCAGAATCACCGCAAAAGGCTCGTCACCTACAAGGTCTCTTGCGCATAACACAGCATGACCAAGGCCCAGCGGTTCCTTCTGGCGCACATAGCTGATTCTCGCGAGCGCGGACACCCCGCGGGAGACTGCGAGTAGCTGATGCTTGCCACGGCGTTCCAGCGTTGCGTCCAGTTCGAAGCTATGGTCGAAGTGGTCCTCCATCGAGCCCTTGCCGCGCCCGGTTACGATGATGACGTGCTCGATTCCCGACGCCACCGCCTCTTCGACGCCGTACTGGATAATGGGCTTGTCCACCAGCGCCAGCATCTCTTTGGGGATTACCTTAGTGGCAGGCAAAAAACGTGTGCCAAGGCCACCTGCGGGGAATACCGCTTTGCGTACTCGTTTGTTCACCTTATTATCCTCATCTCGACAATGTTCAGACCACTTTGGGTTTGTTGCGTTACAACGTTGGCGAGTTATCCCCCAACATATAGCGCTTTAGGCACTTACCGGCGCAGGCGCCAGATTAGCAAGCAACTCGTGAATCTCAAGCAGGACTTCGTCGGACCTTACAGCAGTCAAAGGATACTTCAACAGTCCCTGCGGCGTGAACTGCGCGCCGCGCTTGGCGTTTCGCGCCACGAGACGCATGAGATGCTGCGGGTCGACGGCCGCATTCTCCATGAAACGGATCTGCAGTTCGCTGCGACGGCGATCGACCTGCGCGATACCGAGATGCTCGCACTCAAGGCGCACCATGGCGGCTTCAAGCAGGTAGACGGTGGCATCGGGCGGCGCGCCGTAGCGGTCTTCCATCTCGGCGCGGACCTCGGCAACCGCTGCTTCGCTGGATGCGCCGGCGATTTTCTTGTAAAGGCGGAGTCGCTGGTTTTCTTCAGGCACATAGCTCTCGTCGATGCGGAGCGCTATGCCGAGGTTGAGTTGCGTGGCCGGGTGCTCCTCGCTGCTCTCGCCCTTCATCTCCTTGACCGCGGCCTCAAGCATGGAGGTGTAGAGCTCGAATCCGACGGCCTCGATGTGGCCGCTCTGTTCGCCGCCGAGCATGTTGCCCGCGCCGCGCAGTTCGAGGTCGAGCGCGGCAATCTTGAAGCCTGCGCCGAGGTCGCTGAATTCTTTCAGCGCGGCGAGGCGGCGGCGCGCAATGTCAGTCAACTCGTTCTCCGCGGGGATCAACAGGTACGCATAGGCGCGGCGGTTGGATCGGCCCACACGGCCACGTAACTGGTATAACTCGCTCAAGCCGTGGCGATCGGCGCGATTGATGAGCATGGTGTTGGCGAGCGGAATGTCGAGGCCGTTCTCGATGATGGTGGTGGCGACGAGCACGTCGTATTCATGGCTCATGAAGGCGAGCATGACGCGCTCGAGTTCCGTCTCGCTCATTTGGCCGTGACCGACGGCGACACGGGCCGCGGGGACAAGCTCCTGAATGCGCGCGGCGATTTCATAGATGGACTCAACGCGGTTGTGAACGAAGTAGACCTGGCCGCCGCGTTCGAGTTCCACTTCAACGGCGGAGCGGATGATCTTCTCGTCGAACTTGGCGACAACGGTCTGAATCGCCATGCGGTCCTTGGGAGGGGTCTCGATGACGCTCATNNNTGGAACTTGATGTCCTTCGAGAGCAGGCGGTGGGTGCCGATGAGGATGTCGACTTTGCCGGTCTCAACGCGCGCGACGATGTCTTTCTGTTCTTTCGCAGTGCGGAAACGCGAGATCATCTCGATGTTGATGGGAAACTGCGCGAATCGCTTCTTGAATGTCTCGAAGTGCTGGAAACTCAGGATGGTTGTCGGAGTGAGGACTGCGACCTGCTTGCCGTCCTGAACGGCTTTGAAGGCGGCGCGCATGGCGACTTCGGTTTTTCCGTAACCAACGTCGCCGCAAAGCAATCGATCCATTGGCGTGGTTGATTCCATGTCGTACTTGATGGCGCGAATGGCGGATAACTGGTCGTCGGTTTCGTTGTAGTCGAAGGAATCTTCAAACTCCTTTTGAAACTCGTTGTCTTTGGAGAACGCGGTGCCCTCCGCGGTGGTCCGCTGGGCGTATAACTTCAATAACTCGCCGGTCATGTCCTGCATGGCCTTGCGGACACGCGCCTTGGTCTTGGCCCACTGCTGGGAGCCAAGCCTGTTGAGGACCGGCGCGGGGCCGGCGTCGGTGGAGCGATATTTCTGGATCAGATCAAGGCGAGTTAGCGGGACATATAACTTTGCAGCTTCAGCGAATTCGAGAATCATGAACTCGACGGAGAGGCCGTCCTGCACGATCTCTTTCAGACCCTGGTATTGTGCGATGCCGTGCTCGACGTGAACGACGTAATCGCCGATGGTGAGGTCGCGAAAATCGGAGACGAAGGCTGCGGTCTTGGAACGCTTAGGTTCGGGGCGCGCGGCTACGTCGGCGTCGTCGCTGAGGTCGTTGGCGCCGAAGAGGATAAGGTTGGCGTCCGCAAAGGTGACGCCGGCCGATAGGGGCGATCGCACGATGACCGGCACGCGCAGGTCGCCGGCAAGATAGCTGCCCTCGTCGAGCATGGTTTCGCCGGGATGGGGGTTGCGGCTGCCGAGGCGGTAGGGGACCTGGTATTCGCGGAGGACCGTGGCGAGGCGCTCGACATCGCCCTGAGTTGGCGCAGCGAGGACGATGCGCGTCTCCGATGCCATGAGGGTTTTCAATTGTTCCGTAAGCGCTGGGATGGAACCGTGAAAGCGAAGGGTGGGCCTTGTGTTCAGCTCAATTTCGCCGAGGGTCGAGTCGTCGTCGAGAATATCGACTACGCCAAGCTGATCGAGATCGAGGCCCATGTGCGAGTTGAGCTGTGCCTGGAGGACTTCGGGGCGCAGATAAATGTCTTCCGGCGTGATGAGCGAACCCATGGCGGAGCGGTCGTGGCGCTGCTCGACCTTGTTCCACCAACGCTCGATCTGATTGCGGACCATGGCCGGCTCTTCGACAAACAGCACGCACTTGGACGCGAGAGAGAGCAGCGACTTTTCCGCACCGGCGACGGCGGAGAAAAACTCCCATCCGGGAAAGACGCTGACACCACCGGCTGCGGCCATCTCGATGGCCATGTCTTCGTCGGCTTCGGCGGCGTCAACATCAATGCGCTGACGATTGAGGCGCGCATGGACCGCGGCAAGCAGGCGTTCGGTGACTGGAGTTTCGGTGAGCGGGAGCAACTGGGCTTCATCGAGGCCGGACTGGGAGCGCTGAGTTTCGGGATCGAATTTGCGGATGGTCTCGATCTCGTCGCCGAAGAACTCGATGCGGACGGGACGGTCGGACTCGGGTGAATAGACGTCGAGGATGCCGCCGCGGCGGGTGAACTGGCCCGGCATTTCGACCAGGTCCATCTGCGTGTAACCGACGCTGGCGAGGTGGGCGGTGAGCACCTCGACGTCGACTTCTTCGCCGCGCTTGAGGGTGACGGCGAGGCCGGCGTAGTAGTCGCGNNATCAGGATGGAGACGGCGCCGGTGGCCAGCTTCCACAAGGCGGAGGCGCGCTGCTCCTGCACGTCGGGATGGGGAGAGAGGTTTTCAAAGGGGAGGACGTCGTGGGCGGGCAGGCGCACCACTTCAGAGGGATCGATGGCGCCGGTGAGCTCGCAGCCGGCCCTGAGCATGGGTTCCAGGGCTTCGGCGGCCTTGTTGTCGGCGACAACCACGATGACCGGCTGGCGGGCGGCACGAGCCATGAGCGGAATATAGAGGGCACGCGCGGTGGCGGTGAGACCAGACACACGTCTCCGCCCCGCAGCGAGGCTGAGATGCCTGCGAACGCGTTCAAAGCCCGAAGAGTGCTCCAGGTCCGCAAAGATTTCGCGGACGAACGGGAGAATCATGAGGTTCTAGTTTAGCAGCGATGGAGACGGCTGGGCCGAAAGCGGATCGAATGAATCCGCTGGTTCGCGTTGTCAACTCCCGGCGAGTTTGCGAATATCCTTGAGCAGCGCAACCAGATGGAGAGGATCGGCGGGTGATGCGACAAAATCGAACTGCTCATAGTAACGGCGAGCGTTGTCATCTTTGGCGTGGACGGCGAGCGCGCGGACGCCGGCGATATCGGCTGCTTGCATCGTGCGCAGCACAGCATCCCGCAAGAGCGCGCGTCCGACACCTTGCTTCTGCCAGTCGCGATGAACAGTCAGGCGGGCGAGGAGCATGATCGGCACCGGGTGGCGGGCCAGTCCTTTTTGCAATCGCTCCGGGGCGTCGCAGAACTCAATCTGCCCGACAGTCAAACTGTAATAGCCGATGACAACGCCATCAGCCAATCCGACATAAGTCTGCGCTGCGCCAGCACCCTGATTTTGGTGCGCGTATTTTCGCAGCCAAGTGTTTAATGCTTCTTGTCCGCAGTCGAATGCGTCGATTGGATGGTCGCGACGAAGTTTTTCGATTGACCTGGACTGGCTCATCGCGACGAGTCGGAGTCGAAGAATCCTGGCTCATCAAGGAGTTTCTGCAGGCGAGGCAACGGGCGGACGGGCGCTTCAAGAGCAGCCTGAAAAGCGGCCCATCTTTCCGCGTCCAACCCAAAGACCCGGCGCTCCGCAAGAGTCTCTTCAGCTCGCGAAAGAGCACTCTCCATCACGAAGTCGCTCATCGAGCGATGAACGGCTGATGCGGCAGCCTGCAACTTCGCCTTCGCCGACGGCGAGACCCGTACATCGAGTTTTTCCGTTCGCCGTTCTGTGAGTGTGGGCTGTGTGGCCATTCGATTTACCGTCGCTTACTCTCATATTGTCGGCGCTTGTACTGACAATGTCAAGACTGACTGACTTTTAGCATCGGGAAGCTCTTAGTCAATGCGCAGAATTCAACGGTGGCATTGAGGAGGCTCGGCAGGCTCACCCGCTTCCAGTCTGGCCAGCCAGGTATCAACTTCTTCTGCTGTCGAGTGCAGGCCAGTTTCCTGATAGTGATGCCATGCGGCAAGCGCGTCCCTCTGGAGGCAAGCGCGTTTTGCCGTCTGCATCGCCGTCCTAGATTTCGTGTCAGGTGTTTCTCGATTTGCTTCTGCCATCGTCAGGCTCCGGTTCCAGTTTTTCCCCGCTATCTCATTGAATCAGATTTACTTGCCGCCGACGGCTTTGGCGAAGGAGTAGAAGAAGTCGAGGGATTTCCAGTAGGAATCGATGGGCAGCCGCTCGTCCTTGCCGTGGGCGCGCACGTCGTCGCGTTCGAGAGCGATGGCGGAGAAGCCGTAGCACGGGATGCCGACCAGGGCGAAGTAGATGGAGTCGCTGGCGCCGTTTTCCATCTCGGGCGTGACGGGCAGGCCGGGCCAGATCTGTTGAGTGAGCGAGGTCAGCGGCTCGAAGACTTCAGGGATGGGCGGGGGCGGGGACATGGCTTTGCGCTCGGGAGCCGTTTCGGAGACCACTCCGCCGTCGGAGACGTACTTCACGGTGAGCTTGTCGTCGCCGAAGATGCCGATGAGCTGTTGGCGAATCTCCTCGGGCGAGTGGCCGGGGAAGATGCGGCAATTGACGTTGGCCTGCGCGATTTGCGGAAGCGCGTTGTTGGCGTGGCCGGCGCTGAGGCGCGTGGCGACGCAGGTGGTGCGGAAATTGGAGTTGAAGCTGGGTTCCGCGGCGCTGAGGCGGCCAGCAGCGGCCAGATCGGGCGGGGTGGCAAGGATCGCCTTAAAATCGGCGGCGTTCTGCCCGGTTTCCTGGCCGGCAAGGCTCTTGAAGTAGGTGCGCGTGACCTCATTCAGCTCGAAGGGAAACGTGTACGCCTGCAGCTTGTTGAGCGCTGTGGTGAGCTCATAGATGGCATTGTCGGGGCGCGGCAAGGAGCTGTGGCCGCCGCGATTGGTGGCGGTGATCTGAAAGTCGGAGTAGACCTTCTCAGTAGCTTCGACATCGGCCACAACGGCGTGGCCGTGGTCGAGTTCAATGCCACCGGCGTCTGGATTGATGACGAAGGCCGCGTCGACCAGTTCACGATGCTGCTGGGCCAGCCAGTTGGCGCCGTTGAATTTACCGCCCTCTTCATCGGCGGTAAGCGCGAGAATCAGGTCACGCTTCGGTTTCCAGCCCTCGCGGTGAAGGCGCAGGAACGTCCATACGAGCGCGGCATCGCTGTCTTTCATGTCCTGGGTACCGCGGCCGTAGTAGTAGCCATCCTTCTCGACGAACTCGAAGGGGTCGGTAGACCAGTCGGCGCGCAGGGCCTGCACTACATCCATGTGGCAGAGGAAGAGGACGGGCTTTTCAGTGGGTGTACCGGCGGCGCGGAAGCGGACGACGAGGTTTTGCTTGCGCTCATTGGGACCGAGCAGGTGTACGTCTTCGGCGGGAAAGCCGGCATCGAGGAAGAGCTTCTGCATGGCCGCGGTGGCGGTGGTGACGTTGCCAAGCGGCGTATCGGTAGTGTTGATCTCGATGAGCTGCTTGAGGAGGTCGCGGGCTTCCGCGCGATCCGCGTCAGAGGCTTTGAACAGCGGGGTTTGGGCCAACGCGGCGGGGGTGAGGCAGATGGCAGCGATGCCGGCCACGAGAACAACGAGAGCGATCGGGGAGAAAGCCATGTTTTGGCGCATGTGCGCATTGTACTGCGGAGCCCCATGGAGTTTCGCCAGGAAAATTGGCGTTGCCCCTGTTTGCTTGAGGGCGCGTAATCGATTTATCGTGTACCCACGAAACAATCGAGGTGCGTTATGCATTGCAAGTTTCTGACCGCCGCTTCTCTCGTCCTATTCACCGTCACCGCCGCAGCACAATGGGCAGATAAGCCGGTGACTCGGCCGAGGATCACGGGCATCTCTCATATTGCGGTGTATACCTCCGACCCCGCGGCTACCGACCATTTTTACCGCGAGATTATCGGCGCGTTGAAGATGGCTGACCCGGAGAATCCCAAGGGTGTGCGCTACGCGCTGAGCGCGACGCAGTTCATTGAGGTGCTGCCGCTGCCTGCGGACGCGGGCATCGATAGGCTGGATCATACGGCGTGGAATACGGACGACGCGGAGGCCATGCGGCGCTACCTGGGCTCGAAGGCGTGGAAGGTGCCGGGCCAGGTGGAAAAGGGCGCGGACGGGAGCCGCTGGTTTACGGTGAAGGACGCCGAAGGCAACAAGGTGGAATTCGTGCAACTGCCGGAGAATCTGAAATCGCTCTCGGTTCCCACGGCGATTGGCACGCATATTATTCACGTCGGATTTCTGGTGCATAGCCGCGCCGTTGAGGACACATTTTACCGGGACCTGCTGGGCTTCAAGCCCTACTGGTTTGGCGGCATGGTCGAGGGCAAAATCGACTGGGTAAGCCAGCAGGCGCCGGACAGCCACGACTGGCTGGAATACATGCTGACCAGCGGACCGTCGGGGACGGGGATTCCGAACACGATTTCGCAGCGGCAACTGGGCGTGCTGGATCATTTCTCGATCGGCGAGATTTCGGTGGACATGGCCTACAAGAAGCTTGTAGACGGGAACCGGCTTGGTGGACGACACGACGCGGAAACGAAGATCGGCAAGGATGGCNNATGAACTATCACGCCAGCGAGAAGCCGTGCTGCTCGCCGTTTACTGCGGAAGATCCGGCGGAGTAAGCTACACTTCTCACACGCCAGAACATACTGAAGCCGGGTGCCAGGGGTTTCTTTTCTCTACGGACAGGGGCTAACAAAAACCCCGGCCAGCGGTGGTCTGTTTCCCCTCGCACGAAAGGACTCACCCATGCCGAAGCTTAGAGCTTTTTCGATGTTCGCTTGTGCAGCGGCCTTGCTTGCCCTGGTTCCCATCCAGCTCTGCGCGCAGGGTTTGATTGCCGCTCCCGACCGCAAGCCGGGCGAGGGGATGGGCCCCTTCAAACGGCTGGTCATCCGCGGAGTCACGGTCATTGACGGCACGGGCGCCGCTCCTCAAGGGCCGATGGATGTTGTCGTCGAAGGAGGCAAGATCGCCGACGTCGTCGATGTGGGCGTTCCGCACCGGCCCATCGATCCGAAGAAGCGTCCGGCCAAGGGCGATTACGAGATCGATGGCACGGGAATGTACCTGCTGCCCGGCTTTGTCGATACGCACGTTCACTACGGAGACGCCCAGAAGGCTCCTCAAGCTGAGTACGCGAACAAGCTCTGGCTGGCTCACGGCGTCACCACGGTTCGCGGCGTTCCGGGCGGACCGCTCGACTGGACGCTCAAGGAGCGGGAGCGCTCGTCAAAAAACGAGATTGTTGCGCCGCACATCTTCGTCTATCAGCCAGCCTTCAGCGGTGACGGCTGGAAGGGATCTCCGGAACTGACTCCGGAGCTCGGCCGCAAATGGGTGGACTTCATCGCGGATAAGGGCGCCGATGGCGTGAAGCTCTTCGGCGGCGACCCGGAGGTGGTGGCTGCGATTCTCGACGAGGCCAGGAAACGCCACCTGGGCTCGCTCGCCCACCTGGGCCAGGAAAGCGAACCGCGCCTCACAGCGCGCATCGCCGTCGATCTGGGTCTGCGCACGGTCACGCATAGTTACGGGCTCTTCGAGTCGCTTTTGAAAGACACCTCGATCCAGAATTACCCCGTGGGGCAGAATTACAACGACGACTCAATGCGCTTTGGCCAGATCGCCCGCAACTGGGACAAGGTCTATCCGCGAGGCTCGGCCCAGTGGAACGACTTTCTTGCCGATCTCAAGGCTCATGACGCCACCATGAACCCGACGCTGGCGATCTACTCCGCAGGCCGGGACCTGATGCGCGCCTACACCGCCGAATGGCACGATAAATATACCCTGCCCTCCCTCATGGAGTACTACCAGCCCAACCGCGAAAATCACGGCTCCTACTGGTATTACTGGACAACCGAGGACGAGGTGGCATTCAAGAACTACTACCGGGTCTGGGAAGACCTCATCAAGGATTACAACCAGATGGGTGGCCGGATCACGGTGGGCACCGATGCCGGGTTTATCTACCAGACCTACGGGTTCACCTACATCGAGGAACTTGAGCTGCTGCGCGAGGCCGGTCTGACGCCGCTGGAAGTGATCCGCGCCGCCACCTCCAATGGCGCGGTCGAGTTGCAGAGTCCAAAGCAGGACACCATTGACTTTGGCATTATCCGGCCCGGCAAACAGGCCGACCTGGTGCTCGTGGACCAGAATCCGCTCGAAAACCTGAAAGTCTTCTACGGAACCGGATGGATGAAGCTGAACGACGAAACGGGCAAAGTGGAACGCGTAGGCGGCGTCAAGTACACCATCAAGGACGGAATCATCTACGAACCGAAGAAACTGCTTGCCGACGTTGCCCAGATGGTCGAGGAGCAAAAGAAGAAACTCAAAGGGAAGACCATTGTCCGCCAGGGCATCCCTGTGACCATTGAGTAGTTTGTAAGGTGCAGGACAACACGCGAGCATTTGCGCGATTTCGCGCTTCGGGTTGCAGCCA
>PLPU01000420.1:15690-17564 GCA_003159975.1 Acidobacteriaceae bacterium | reverse complement strand
TGCGGTAGACTTGGACCCGATGCGGGTGTTTGGGATCGATTGCGGGACGGAGATTACGGGGTATGGAGTCGTTGAGTCCGACGACTCCGGGCGGGAGCCGCGTTTGGCACTGAAAGCGATGGGGGCGATCCGGCTGAAGAAGACGCTTTCGACGGCGGAGCGGCTGTTGCAGGTGTTTCGCGAGCTGACGGCGGAGATGGAGCGTTGGAAGCCGGACACGGTGGCGATTGAGGGGGTTTTCTACTCAGTGAACGCCAAGTCGGCGCTGAAGCTGGGGCAGGTGAGGGGCGTGGCGCTGCTGGCGGCGGCGACCGTTGGGTTGCCCGTGGCCGAGTATGCGCCGCTGAAGATCAAATCGAGCGTGGTGGGGTACGGGTTGGCGAAGAAGGAGCAGGTGCAGTTCATGGTGGCGCGGCTGCTGGAACTGAAGGAAGTGCCGGAGCCGGCGGACGCGGCGGATGCGCTGGCGATTGCGATCTGCCATATTCACACCGCGCAGACGCTGAGTTTGCAGGGGCTTGGGCACGGAGGGGGCCGATGAGGGTGGCGCGGTTGACGGTGGTGCTGGCTTTGGCGCTGGCTTTGGCGCGGCCTGGGCTGGGCCAGACTGGCTCGCGTGCTCGGTTTGAGGTGGATTTCACCAACCCCGGGCTTTCGCCGTCGCATTGGACGCTGACGCTTTGGAGGGACGGGAGCGGGCATTTCAGCTCGGAGCGCGGGAATGCGCCGGTGGAGGGCCTGGAAAATATGGAGGCGCCCAGTGTGGATCGCGATGTGAAGGTGAGCGCCGAGTTTGCCGAAGGCGTCTTTCAGGCAGCGCATCGGCACAGCTTGTTCAGCGAGCCCTGCGAGAGCCGCATGAAAGTGGCTTTCACGGGATGGAAGAAGCTGAGCTACTTTGGACCGGAGGGAAAAGGGAGCTGCACGTTCAACTTCTCAAAGGACAAAGAGATAGAGGAACTGGGTGACCGGCTGGTTGCGGTGGCGGGAACGATTGTGGAGGGTGCGCGACTGGAGGCGCTGCTGCAGCACGACCCGCTGGGTCTGGACAAGGAGACAGAGTACCTGGTGGAGGCCGCGGGAGATGGGCGTGCGCAGGAGATTGGCGCGATTCGCGGAATTCTGCAACGGCTGGCCGATGATGAGGGCGTGATGGACCGGGTAAGGAAGCGCGCCAGGGTGCTGCTGGCGCGGACGGAAGGGCCGGCTGGATGACGGGAGGATTTTGAAGTAACTTCCGGGGGAAATGAGTGTCTTATAGACTGCGGCACTGGTTTGTGCCGGGACGATGAAGGGGTAAGCGAGAGGCGGGTTCGATGCGGGGCGTTTTGAGTTACAGAGCGATGTTTGGACGGCCTTCGGTCGCCTGGAAGCTGGGGCTGGCCGGATTGGCCGTGGGCGCGATTCTGTTTGCCCAGGGGTTATGGGCGGAAGACGCGGGGCCGTCGGCACGCGCGGTGCGGCTGAGCAGCGTGGATGGAGCGGTACACATCTCGCAGGGGGGCCAGGTGCTGGCGGAGACGGCGGTGGCGAATGCGCCGCTGTTTGAAGGAACCCGGGTTGTGACCGGAGACGACGGCAAGGCGGAGATTCAGTTTGAGGATGGGAGCCTGGCGCGGATATCGCCGAACAGCGCGCTGACGCTGAAGGTGCTGCGTGGACAGGGCGCAACCGGCGAGGCGGTGATGGTGCTGGATGGCGGACTGGGCTACTTCGAGCTGGAGGGCAGCGGCGAGAGTGGGACGATGCGCGTCCAGTTCGGGAATAGCGTGGTGACGGCTAGTGGCGCCACGGTGCTTCGCATCAACCTGGACAACCCTCCAGGGGAGCTGGCGGTCTTCTCAGGCAACGCGCACCTGGAGCGCGGCACTGCC
>PLPU01000420.1:14307-15616 GCA_003159975.1 Acidobacteriaceae bacterium | reverse complement strand
CCGGGACAGGGAAATGTCTGGTCGCCGTATGAGGCGTCGGACGCGAGCTGGGATCCGTATGGGGACGGGGACTGGATGTACCAGCCGGCGTATGGGTACGTCTGGGTATCGGGTAATCCGTGGGGTTATCTGCCCTACCATTGCGGCATGTGGAACTGGTATGACTCGTTTGGCTGGGGTTGGGCGCCCGGAATGGGCGGCTGCCGGCCGTGGTGGGGTGGGGGCTTCTATGGCGGACCGTATATTGGCTCAAGGTTTGGAGGCTATCGCCCTCCAATGCGTCCGCGGCGGCCGATTCCGTCGGGCAGCGGAAGACATGCGGTCTACCCAATGGTTGCAGTGAACCGGCGATCTCCAAGCGGCGCCACCGAGCTGCCTTCGCGCGACCGGTTGGCGGTGGTTGAGATTGCGGGACATACG
Organism: Acidobacteriaceae bacterium; assembly: GCA_003159975.1. Classification (GTDB taxonomy): domain Bacteria; phylum Acidobacteriota; class Terriglobia; order Terriglobales; family Acidobacteriaceae; genus Telmatobacter. The sequence goes on along the minus strand of PLPU01000420.1, from coordinate 15,196 downwards.
GTGCAGGCACAGCGTCCGCTCAGCCCGCGGCCGCAATATAGCCGGACGGGCTCGGGGACGAGTGGGCATCCGGGTTATCAGGGGGCTCCTGCGACGCACGGCGCGGCGCCGGGTTATAGCGGAGCCAGGCCAGGCGCGCCGGCGGCGGCGCGGAACTCCGGTGGATCGCATCCTGCGCCGGCGAGCCATCCTGCCTCTGGTGGTGGCGGTGGTGGGCATGCATCGAGCGGCGGCGGTGGTGGCGGAGGTCATGCGGGCGGCGGTGGTGGTGGCTCGCACCACTGAGACGGAAGACAATTCAGTGTTGGGATGGTTCAGATTCAGGATGGGCTGCTTCGCTTTGCGAGGTGGCCCTTTCTGTTTGTTGGGCGATTGATTGCAGGCTGTGCCAGAGGGCGGCTAACGCTTCAACCGGCAGTGCTTCAGCGCGGGCGTGGGGATCGATGGCGGCGCGTGTCAGGGCGGCGGCGATGGCGGCGGGGGAGAACTGAGCGGCGCGAAGGTTGTTGGCGAGGGTCTTTCGCTTTTGCGCAAAGACTTTGCGAACGAACGGGAGAAAAGTGGATTCGTCGAGGGCAAATTCCGCGAAGCGCGGAGAGAATCGCCAGCGGAATACGGTGGAGTGGACGTCGGGCGGCGGAGAGAAGGAAGTGGGCGGGAGGGTGAACAACTGTTCGGCGGGGCCGTAGAGTTGCACCGTTACTGAAAGCAGGCCGTAGTCGCGGGAGCCGGGATGGGCGGTGACGCGGTCGGCTACTTCGCGCTGGACCATGAGGATGGCGCGATCGAGAACGGCGTGGCTGGCGGCGAGTTTGAGGAGGATTTGCGAAGTGATGTAGTAGGGAAGGTTTCCGACGACGCAGAGCGGATGGCCGGCGGCGGCCGAGGC
>PLPU01000420.1:0-14279 GCA_003159975.1 Acidobacteriaceae bacterium | reverse complement strand
AACGAGTTGGCGATGCGCTGGACGGCCTGCGCATCGTCAAGGAAGTTCTGTCCGAGCCTGGGTTTGGAGGGCATCCTCCTCATGGTACCCCACCCCTACCCCTCTCTGAAAATAACTGGCTTGTTTTCATCATGTTACGGGAGGGGTGGCGCTGTAAGTGTAGGACTCTAAACAAGTTCTTTGCAGATGTTAGAAAACAAAGCAGTTGTGGGCGGCTTTTGAGGGAGCCATCCTATTCAATTGGGAGAACCCCCGGCTTTGCCGGGGTGGCAGTAGAGGTTTGACATTTACGGGAGTCGTTCCTGGTTTGTGTTTTTCCACTCTTCTGGCAAGAGCGTTAGAAGGTCGGAGAGCATGAGCGCCGTCCCTACGGGACTCCGTATGAATTGTTTGTTTCGCCAACCCCACGCTGAAGCGCGGGGCTTACAATCACTGCGCCTACGGCGCGGGCGACGGGCCGCGCCCGGCACCGAACGTTTCTACACAGGCCCCTTTGAGGGGCCACCAAGCATAAAGCCTGCGGCTTTGCCGGAGGATACTTATTTTGTCCGACATTGCAAGATCCGTTGATCTGTTTCGGTGGATTTAGTTCTATTGTGCGCCAAGAGGAGGAAATTATATGCAAATTGGCGCCGGATTATTTTGGGGGTCATGCCGCCCGGTGAGTCCTCCTGCTTCTGATTGTCAACTTTCCTTGACAAACCTCTGCGAATTATGTCATGCTTACTTGTCTTTAAGTCAAGGAAGCCAACCATGTGCCTACCGATCAGAAATGCCGCCGACCGCCGGTTTCGCCGCCAGTGCCAGATTGCTACCAGCATCAGCCTCGTCCTGTACATTGCCTGCATTCAGGCTTCGAGCCGGATCCACAATGGCGCGGCTGCTCTGACGTTGGCCGGAATAGCAGGAGCGTTCTTCTTCGCCGAACTCATCAGCGTTGGGTTGCTCGTCACACGGCTTCGCGATGAATTCCAGCGCGCTCTGCTGACACGATCCTTTGTCTGGGCGACGCTTATCACCATGGCCTTGACGACCATCTGGGGGTTCGTCGAGCTGCACGCACGGGACACGGTGCCGCACCTGAACATTCTCTGGATCCCAATCATCCTGCTCGTTGTCACCGCAGGCGCGAAGCTGTTTATCTTCCGTCAGTACAGGGCGGAGAATGAATAACCGGTTGCGTGTTCTCCGGGCCGAGCGCAAATGGTCCCAGGCTGATCTGGCGCAGCGTCTGGAGGTTTCGCGTCAGTCCGTCAATGCCATCGAGACAGGTAAGTACGATCCCTCGCTACCACTCGCGTTCAAGCTCGCAAAGCTTTTCGAGCTGCCGCTTGAACAAATCTTTTTGGACTACTAGAGCACTTTCGGAAATAGTGTGGTCCTTTAGAGTGCATTGAAATGTGGCTTTTTCTTGGGGAAAAAGCCACTTGAGTGTGAGGTTTCGGTCTACAGCAATTCCGAAAGTGCTGTAGCAGGCTGCGGAAAAAGGCCTGATTTTGGGCGAAACGCCGGAATAGCATCCCTCAGGGGCTAAAGCCCGGGCTTTATTTTGCGGTTCCTACGGCACGACTAAAGCCACCCCAGCGACGAAGACCTGTCGCCGGGGGCCCCGGCAAGTCGTGCCCTTTCGCACATCTACGTCAAGGTGGAGTTTTTCGGCGGCCTGTGGAGACCCGCGCTACTTTCATGCCCCGTGGGTCGACGAAGGCGGCGGAGGACTGCTCCAAAACCTTGGAGGTGAGGACGGGGAAGTTGCGGTTGGCTGGGAAATCTGGTGCGAGCCCGACGGAGCGCCGTGAGCATCTCGCGAAGACAGACGGGCGTAGTAGACTGGCCCTTTGGTCGCGCTTCAGGGCTGCCGCCGTTGTGTCCTTGAGGGCGGCGCGGGAGAGGTTTCGATGCACATTGTGTTTGCCGCTTCGGAGTGCGTTCCGTTTGCCAAGACCGGCGGACTGGCCGACGTGGTGGGGGCGCTGCCGCCGGAACTCAAGAAGCTGGGGCACGAGGTTACGGTCTATCTGCCGCTGTATGCCGGGGTACGGTCGCATATTGAAGGCGAATGGAAGTACGCGGCACGGTCGATCACGATTCCGTTTGAGTATTACAACCGTTTTGTGGGGATTGTGGACGGGGGCAAGCGCGAGGGCGTTCAGATCTACTTTGTGGATTGTCCGGACTTGTATGACCGGCAGGGGCTTTACGGGACGCGCGAAGGCGATTATCCAAATAACTGGGAGCGGTTTGGGCTGTATTGCCGGGCGGTGCTGGAGGCGGCGAAACTGCTGGGCGTGCCGGATGTGTTTCACGTGCACGATTGGCAGGCCGCGCTGATTCCGGTCTACCTGCGGACGACCTATGCTTTTGATCCGATGCTGCGCGGGGCGGGCGTTGTGCTGACGATTCACAACGCGGGATACCAGGGGTGGTTTCCCCCTGCTACAACCGAGCGGCTGCTGTTTCCGTGGGAGATTTTCACCATGGACAAGCTGGAGCAGTTCGATATGTTCAATTTTCTGAAGGGCGGGCTGGTTTACTCCGATATGTTGACGACGGTGAGCCGGAAGTATGCCGAGGAGATACAGACGCCGGAGTTCGGGGAGAAGCTGGATGGCCTGTTGCACCAGAGGGCAGCGGACCTGCGCGGGATTCTGAACGGAGTTGACTACACGCAGTGGGATCCTGCGACGGACGGGAACCTGGCGGCTCATTACACGCCGGAGGATTTTCAAGGGAAGCGGGAGTGCCGCGCGGATCTGCTGCATGCGTTTGGTCTGGAGAAGGTTGCGGATTCGACCGCGGTGATCGGGATTGTGTCGCGGTTTGCGACGCAGAAGGGGTTCGACCTGGTGGCAGCGGCCGGCGATCGTCTGACGGAGCGGGATGCGGTGGTGGTGGCGCTGGGGACGGGGGAGCCGGTGTACGAGAGGTTCTTTCGCGATTGGGCGTTTCGGAATCCGAGGCAGGTTGCGGTGCAGATTCGCTACGACGACGCGTTGGCGCACAAGGTTGAGGCGGGGTCGGACATATTCCTCATGCCTTCGCGGTATGAGCCGTGCGGATTGAACCAGATTTACTCGTTGAAGTATGGGACAGTGCCTGTGGTGCGGGCGACGGGGGGCCTCGACGACACCATCGAGAATTGGGATCCAATGATGGGGACAGGGACCGGATTTAAATTCGCGGGTCTGAGCCCGGATGAATTGCTGGCGGCCATTGATCGGGCGCTGAAGGCGTTTCCGGACAAGAACGGCTGGAGACGGCTGATGCGGAATGGGATGGAGCAAAACTACGGCTGGGAGCGCCCGGCGCGCGAGTATGCGGCGGTGTATGAGGAAGTGGCGCGGCGAAGAAGTTGACGCGGCGGCTCGATGGCGGGTGCGAACAAGCGGATCCCCGGGAAATGGGAAGAGAGCTGGTCACGCGACTGGGCGCGCGGCACGAGGAGGCTTTTGTTGGAGACGCGGACGGAGTTCGTGATGCTGTGCGGCAAGCGCGCGATGCAACTGCTGGTGTTGGCGTCGCTGACGCTGGCGGGCCGGATCGGTCATGGGCAAAGCATCGCCGATACCGGCGGAAAGCGTGCGCAGATTGATTTGGTGACGGTGTTGCAGCAGCAGATCGGGTTGGACGCCGCGGCTCCGAATGAAAGGAATCCGAAGGGACTGCGCATTCAGTTTGAAAAGCTAGGCGAAGTCAACGAAGGGGAGGGGCATACTGTACGCTACCGGCTGCTGATTCCGGGCGCGCCGGAGAAGCAGAGCTATGTGCTGGGGGTGTGGAGAATCGGCGTGGCCGTGAAGTCGACTCCGCAGCAGGTTTATACCAATGCCAAGGGCCTGGTGATGTGGCATCCGCCGGTTGGGGACCAGGAGAAGGCGGCATTGCTGGATCGTGACAACGAGATCGAAGTGGACCTGAAGGCGGCGCGCGGCGAGCCGGTCCGCTATGTGCTGGCGAGCCCGGACGGGAAGTATTTCTTTCCAGGGACGGTGGTTCCTTATCCGGTGGAGAGCAAGGACGGTAAATGCCGCCTGGAGGCCCGGCTCGGGCTGCCGGAAGCCGAGGGAATTGTGGTCTACGCCGATGGCCTGGCGCCCAACGCGGTTCTACCTCTGCAGACAGATTCAGAGGGAGAAAAGCATGCTCCGATGCTGTCGGCCGATGCACAGGGACATGCCGCTGCGATTGTGGAGCCCGAGGTGGCGGGCAGGAATGCGGGGGTGGTGAAGATTTCGCTGGTGGCGCCAGGGTGCTCGGTTTCGGTGGATATGCCGTGGGGGGCGGGGAGTTATCAGCCGTTGTAGGCCGACCTCAAGGACGGGAAAGTTGTCCGGGTTGCGGTTGTGTGCCACAATCCCAAAGGAGTTCAATTCCACCACCGGCTGGCGGACCGAATCCGCCAAGAGGCCATGCATGAGAGAAAATACCCTTTAGTTGTTGATTCGCGCGATTCCAGATTCCTCTCCCTCCGTTCCCTTCAGACCGCAAAAGAAAGATCCCGAACCGGAAATTATCTTGTCGAGGGGATTCGACACGTTGCTCGAGCCATCGAGCATAATGCTCCGTTCCAACTCCTGTTTATCGACACATCCGTGCTCTCCAATCCATTTGGGCAGAAACTTGCACGACGCATTCGTCAGGCGGGAGTAGCCGGCGTTCGTCTCGCGCCGCAGCTATATCGTGAGCTATCGCTTGCAGCAGAGCCGCAGGGCATTGGCGCGGTCCTGCGGCAGCAGTGCTCACACATCGCGGATGTTAAGCCGACTCGGGATTCGTTCTGGCTTGCGATTGAGTCGGTCGACCTGCCGGGGAACCTGGGGACCATTATTCGGACCGCAGAGGCTGCGGGCGTGAGTGGAATCATTCTGCTTGGACCGGACTCCGACCCATGGGATCCAGCATGCGTGCGAGCCAGCATGGGGTCGCTGTTTTCGCCGAGAATGGTGCGGTGCTCGCACCAGGAGTTCGCGGCTTGGGTGAGGGCGCACCGTGTTTCCGTTGTCGGATCGTCGCCTGGCGGTCTGTTGGATTTTAAGGCATTCCGGAGTCGATGGCCGGCGGTGCTTCTTATCGGAAGTGAGAGGCAAGGACTATCGGAACAACTGCTTGAAATATCTGACTTCGTTCTTCGTATTTCAATGCATGGCAGTTGCGACTCGATTAATGCGGCTGTTGCGGCGGGGGTTCTCTTGTTCGAGATGTCCAGTCAGCGATTTTCCAGTCCCTCCAGTTCCGCGGAGGGGCCGGGGTAGAGTTTGCGCACAAACCAAAGAACGGGCAGGCCGAGNNGGCGTTGGGCCGTTTGCGGCGATAGACGAAGACGGTGGTGGCGGTGAGCATGTAGAAAAGCCATTCGGCAAAGATGGCTAGCTCGAAGTGCTGCTGGAATTCGCTGAGGAACAACAGCAGAACGGTGGAGAGCAGCGCCTGAATGACAAGCGATGTGGACGGTGATTGGAAGCGCGGATGGATGTGCGCGAACTGGCGGAAGAAGAGCCGGTCGCGCGCTGCGGCAAAGGGGATGCGCGCGCCGGACATGATGGTTCCGTTGAGCGTGACGAAGATGCTGAGAGCCATGGCCGCCGCAACGAATCCTGCTCCGGCCGGGCCGGCAACTACGGTGAGCGCAGTGACGGCGGGGCGCTCGCTGGCGGCGATTTGCGAGGCCGGCAGAATGTATTGGATGGCCGCATTGGTGGCCATGAACAGAAAGCCGACGATGAACAGGCCGCCGATGAGGGCGATGGGTAGGCTGCGCTCAGGGTGGCGAACTTCGCCGGCGACCATGGTGAGGTCGTTCCAGCCATCGTAAGCCCAGAGAGTGGCGATGAGCGCGGCCATGAATCCGCCGATGCCGCCGATGGCGTGGGGCAGAGTGGTGGTGAAGTTGGAAAACGCGCCAGTGGCGGAAGCGAAACAGAGGCCGGCGACGATGAGGATGAGAATCACTTTGAGCGTGGTGAAGATGAGCTGAAACTCGGCCGCCTTCTTGATGCCGAGATAGTTGAGCCCGGTAATGAACCAGGTGACGGCGATGGCGAAGATCTGCGACCAGAGCAACGGCATTGGCCCGCCGATGGCCTGATCGCTCAGCCAATGGAAGGCGGGAAAGAAGCCGAGGGTGCGGGCGAGGCCCACGGTGACCGCGGCGATGGAGGCAGGCTTGGCGACGGCGAACCAGGTCCACATATAGAGGAAGGCTGTTGTGTCGCCGTAGGCGCCGCGGAGGTAGACGTACTCGCCGCCGGCGTAGGGCAGCATGGCGCCCAGTTCGGCATAAGTCATGGCGCCGAAGAGCGAGAGCAGGCCGCCGACGATCCACGCGAGATAGACGAGTGCGGAGGAGCCGACATCTTTCATCATCTCGCTGGGGACGAGGAAGATGCCGCTGCCGATGATGGTGCCGACCACGATGGCCGTGGCCTGGTTCGTGCCCAGCACGCGAGGCAGGTCGGCCACCTGCGGTGGGGCAGACGCGGCTTGCGCCGCGAGAGGGTTGGAGGCCGGAGGCGCGGAGGGGAGCTGGCTCATTGGGTGATGAGAGATTAGCACGGGAGGCGACGTTGTCCGAAGACGCGCTCATCGCATAAAAAAGGCGAAGGATGGGGCACAGCGGATCCTGTTGACACTTGAGTCGAGAATTATCGAGTCCGGGTGCCGCAAACCGTTCTTGAACATTGCTCCACAGGAATATGTTGACATTCTGCCTATACGTGGCGCAGGGTATATGTAGAACGGCAACAGGGAGGGGCGATGGGCGAGAGCAAATCCGATGTGCTGCAAGGAACGCTGGACCTGATGGTGCTGAAGACGCTGGAGGCAATGGGGCCTCTGCACGGGTACGGGATTGCCCGGCGCATCGAGCAGGTGAGCGGCAATGGCCTGAGCATGAACCAGGGGACCATCTACCCGGCGCTCCTGCGATTGCAGCAGCGGGGATGGATCAAGGCGGAGTGGGGCATGTCGGAGACCAAGCGCCGCGCCAAGTTCTATTCGCTGACGCGCATCGGGCGGAAACAGATGGACGAGGAAACCGAGAACTGGGAACGCATCGCCGCAACCATGGCGCGCTTTCTTGCGCCCTCCAATTAGGAGCCGCATATGGATTTGATACGGACTATCTTGAGCCGTTGCGCGGCGCTGTTCGGAGTCCACAAGCTGGACGCCGACCTTGACGACGAATTGCGCGCGCATATCGATCTGGCAATCGAAGAGAAAGTGAGGCGCGGCATGCCGGCGGCGGAAGCGCGCACCGCGGCGCTGCGCGAATTTGGAGGGGTTACGCAAATTACGGAGACCTATCGCGTGCAGCGTGGCGTGCCGTTTTTTCTCGAGATGGCACGCAACGTTCGATTCGCATTGCGCCAGTTGCGCAAGTCGCCTGGATTTACGATTACCGCGGTCCTGACGCTGGCGCTTGGTATCGGCGCGGCGACTTCGGTATTCAGCGTGGTCAACGGAGTTCTGCTCAAGCCGCTCGCGTTTCGCGATTCGGACCGCCTGGTTGTAATGCGTGAAGCGATGGAGGAGCCGGGCAGAGAGAGATCTGTCGAACCCGATAATTACCTTCACTACATGCGGCTGAAGAAAGAGACCAAGACCCTTGAGGACGCGGCGATCTTTCAGCAACGGGGAATGAGCGTTTCCCCAACCGGCGAGCATCCGCGGATCGTTGGCTCGGTGGCGACTTCGCCGAATCTGTTCAGGGTGCTGGGCGTGCAGCCGATGCTGGGCCGCGATTTCGTGGACGCCGACGCAATTAAGGGCGCTCCCGACGTTGTGGTGTTGAGCTATGAGGGGTGGCAGACTTTCTTTGGCGGCGATCCAAAGGTAGTGGGGAAAACTCTGCGATTCGGTGGCGATCCAACCACGGTGATCGGCGTTCTGCCTCCGGGCGTGCGCTTTCCACGAATTACGTTGGCTCCTGACATCGCTGCCGGTGCGCCGCGGGCAACCATGGTCTTTGTACCCTTGACGCCAAGCGACTGGGATTTGAGCGCAGACACCGGCAACTTCAATTTCGTGGCGATTGCGCGGCTTAAGGATGGTGCGACTCTGGCGAAGGCTAACGCTGAGTTGGAAGCCTTGCAGAATGCATACACGGTTTCGGCGCATTTGCCGATTCATCTCGGAATCGCTCTGACGCCGTTGGCGAGCGATGTGACTTCGGGAATCAGCGCCGCGCTTTGGCTGATGTTTGCCGCAGTGGGCGGCGTGTTGCTGATTGCGTGCGTGAATCTCGCCAACCTGCAACTGGCTCGTGCTGTTTCCGCTGAACGTGAAACAGCGGTGCGCGCGGCGCTGGGGGCAACGAAGAGCCAACTGGTGATGGCGCGGCTTACTGAGAGTCTCTTGCTGGCGCTGGCCGGGGGAGTGGCTGGAGTTGCGTTGGCACTCGCCGGCGTGAGGCTTTTGCTGGTGCTTGTGCCGTCGAACGTGCCGCGCCTGAACGAAGTCTCAGTGAGCCTGCCGGTGTTGTTATTTGCAACTGCATTGTCGATCACGGCTGCGCTGGCTTTCGGCATTTTGCCGGCGCTGCGATCGCTCGATGTACACCCGCAAGCGGCACTTCAGGCGAATTCATCGCGCACTGTCAGTTCGCGCGAAGGCCGCCGTACGCGCAGCATTCTAGTTGCGGGACAGGTTGCGTGCACGGTCGTACTGCTCATCGTCACATCCCTGGTGCTGCGGAGTTTTTCGCGCCTCTTACGTCAGGATCGCGGGTTTGATTCAAGCCATGTGACGCTTGCCAATGTCGATCTGTTCGCGCCTCAGTTCAGTGACAAGGTCCCCGGCGTGAAAGCGGTGAAACTGGCCTTTACCGATCGCACGCTGGCGGCTTTGCAGCAACTGCCCGGGGTGCAGTCGGTCACGGTCACCAGCGCCGCGCCGTTGACCGGTGAGACGTGGGTAGACGAGTTGAAGCGCCCCGATCATCCATTGCCGGAAGCGCAGCGCCCGCTGATCAACCTGCGCTGGGTCAATCAAGATTATCTTTCAACCATGCAGATTCCGCTGGTAGCGGGGCGCAATCTTACCGCTGCGGATCGCGCCAATCCGTATGTGGCGCTCATTTCCGAGAGAACGGCACGCGAAGGATTTCCCGGCGAGAATCCGATTGGGCGCAAGATTTCCGACATTGTTCCGGACGATGAGCATTCCGTCACTGTGATTGGAGTGGTGGCCGACACGCGGATCAATGGCCTGAAAGACACGGCAGCGATGGTCTACATGCCCCACTGGGCTTATACGCCGTGGACGCTGTCGTTCCTGGTGCGCAGTTCGCAGCCGAGCAATGCGCTCATTCCGGAGGTGCGCCGAGCGGTGTGGGCAATCGATCCGCAGGTGGCCATTCCATCGCTCAAGTCGATGGATGAGCAGTTGAACGACTCTGTGTCGACGGAGCGGTTTCAGGTGGTGGTGCTGACGAGCTTTGGCGCGGCTGCGCTGCTGTTGGCGGTTCTGGGCGTGTATGGCGTAATGGCCTACTCGGTTTCAGTGCGGCATCAGGAGTTCGGCGTCCGCATTGCGTTGGGTTCCGGCAAAACAGCGCTGGTGCGGCTGGTGTTGTGGCAGGCGGCGTATCCCGTTCTGCTGGGTGCGGGCGTGGGGCTCACGCTTGCGCTTGTGGTGCTGCGCTGGGTGCGCAGCCTGCTGTACGAGACGCCGGTGCTTGATCCATGGGCGATTGGCGGCAGCCTGCTGTTGCTTTTGAGTGCGGCGGCGGTGGCAGCGGTTCTTCCGGCGAGACGCGCGGCATCGACGGATCCGATGCGGGCGCTGCGGGCGGATTAGGAGACATTTCGTAAATCCTGCAGTGCTGACGGCGGACATCCCTCAGCGGCTAAAGCCGGTTCAACTTCCTGGTTTTTTGCGGTGCGGCCGACAAAGGTCTCACTGTGAACGGGCGTGGGAAATGGTGCATGGGGCTAAAGCCCCATCTCTCTCATTTAAGGAAGTTTGTGGCACGACTGAAGTCGTNNGATTTTTCAGCAATCTGGGCACGGCTGAAGCTGTGTCCTTTCAAAGCTGGTCTATGTGAAGGCTTCTGGCAGGCGGCGGCTCTGGCTTAATACCAGTGCTTGAGCAGGGGCCAGTCCTGGGAGTAGGGGCGCTTGCGGTGGCGGAGCCAGAAGTAGTGGAGATGCTCGAAGTCCATGGTCCAGGGCTCGTCAAATGGGCCCAGGTCGATCACTTCCTCGTAGTTGCCGGTGTAGTCGGACGCGCTTTGCCCGAGGGTGAGCATGGATTCGCCGGTATAGTTGTTCCATCCCCAGTAGAAGTAATTCTGATGGCCGCTGATGGCGGTGGGCAGGCCGTAGGCGCGGCCGAGGATGTCGACGGCGCTGGCTTCACCGTAGTTGCTGCAGATGATGCCGGTGTGTGCGCGGATCTCGGGCGGCAAAGCATTGTAGCGGGCTGCGAATCCTTGCACCATCTGCTGCCAGCCGAAGCGGTCGGAGAGAATTTGCGGCAGCGGGCTGGTGAACTTTTCGGATTGGGAATTCTTGGGGTTAAAGAGGATGGCGGTATACGCGTTGTACCTATCCGGCGGGAGAATGGAGAGCACCACGGGGCCGGTTGCGAAGACAAAGGTCAATGCCAGGACAATTGCGTAGGTGACGGACGGCCAGGCGCCGCGTGTCATCTTGCCGAGTCCGACTGCACCGGCGGCGAAAAGGACGGGATAGATGGGCGCGACGTAGTAATCCTTGGCGTGCATGGCCATCATCATCGAAAGGAAAATGAGATAGGTGAAGGCAACGAAGCGCCACGCGCGTGTTGAGCGGCCGAGAGCGAGCCAGACAAGGCCGCCGATCCACAGCGGCGCGGTGGAGATAAGCAGGATCTTCATCTGCTGAATGAGGAACGTGAGCGGGGGCAGCTTGATGTTTTTGTCGGAATGGGCAACGCCGCTTAGGAAGACCCAGGTGGCGAACTGGTGGTCCCACTGCCAGAGCAGGTTGGGCAGGGCGATGAGCAGAAGCACGGCAACGCCGGCGGCGCACCAGCGCGACTTGAGGATGCGGCGCTGAGGGCTGAGNNCGCTTCCTTCAGCGATGCGCAGGACGACAAGGAGCGATCCCATCCAGAAGCAGGGCTCGAAGGAGTTCATGGAGAGGTAGCTGTCAGTGCCGAGGAAGACGGGAGCGGCGAGAATGGCGGTCATGGCCAGTATCTGAGCGGAACGCCGCCCGCCAAGCTGCCAGGTGAGTACGCCGGTGAGGCCGACCATGACGCCGCCGGCCAGAAAGCTGAAGGTGCGGATGCCGGTGAGTGAAAGGCCGAAGAGGGCTTCGGCGATGCGGGCCTGGAGGGCTACGAGCGGAGGCTGATCGACATATCCCCAGTCGAGATGACGGCCGCAATCGAGGAAGTAGAGCTCATCGCGAAAGAAGCCGTAGCCGAGATGCACGCCCCAGATGGAGCTGGCGAAATGGATGAGGAAGGTGAGAGCGGCAAAAAACGCGGCAAGCACCAGGGCAGCGCGCAGCGGCGTTCGCGCTGGAATGAGTGAACCCGATCCCGGCATGGAGCTTTTCCCCGACAACTGACTGTGCAGGTAGTCAAGGGAGCTCGCATTCTTTGGAGCGAGGCTGGTTTCAGGCATGTCCTAATTATCAATTATTGGGCTGTCTGGAAATGGCAACAGATTCGGAAATTGTGAGACTGCGTTGATGCAGGAGCAGCGCCGGTTCCCAATTGAGGGGGAACCGGCGGCCTCGGGGAGGGGCGGCCTCGGGGAGATCGGGGGGTTACTTCTTGCTGTCGCGCGCTTCCTTTACAAAATCATGGGAGAGCTGGATGTGGTTGAACTGCGAGGCGAGAAGTTGGCGTACGGGGAACGGGAGTTCCTCCTTCAGCGCCTCGGTGTATGCCTTTACGGTCGCGTCTTCAGCCTGCTCGGCGGTTTCAAGCAGGGAGTGATCGCCGGCTCCCAGCTTTGCCTTCAGGGTTCCCCAGGCTTGACGGAAGGTGCCGCTCGCCGTGGCGCCCTCTTCAATATCGTGAACGCCTTCATGGTGGAGCACCGTTTCGAGTTCGCCTCGAAATTCCGAGCGTTTCAGCGACTGTTCAAGGAAATAGAGTTTGAGGGCGGGGTCTTTGAGCTCTTCGCCGATTTTCTGAAATCCTTCTTGCCCGTCAATCAGACTATCGATGACTGAGCGCAAGTTTGCTTCGACCGCCTGCAGGGTTCTGGATGGATTCGCCATGATCGTTTTCTCCGTGTACGTCTGTGGATGGGAGTGAGAGATATGCGGGCAGGGTCCGGCGGCTGGGTTGCGATTCTCCTTCGTCGCCGGCAAGGTGAGGGAAATCGCGAAAACCCGACGCCCCTGCACCGCTCAAGAAACGAGTGACCATAGCGAGCGGGCCAATGCGCTTCATGTATATAGAGGCGGGAATGAGGGGTGCGGTTGCTTGGGGATGGCCGAGGGGCATGTGCGCCGGCGCGTCTGGCTGGCGATCCAGCGATGCGGCGAAGGGCGGCCTTGAGGCGTGATGGGAGTCACGGGCAGGGAGGTTGCGGAAGGCTTAATTTGCTGACTGCAGACGATCGGGCACTGGACTACGCAAGGTGGTTTGGGATGGGTGGTTTGCGATGGGTAATTTGCGAGAAACCCAGGTCTCTCCGATTTCGCAGGGCAAGACCAATCGGAGCTCGCCCCTATCCATGTTGTCACATCCCGGGCTGGATGATCCTGACCGTCAGGGAGGGGCCCTATTATGGATGGAAACTGTGTGAAATGTGGAGCGCGACTGGAGTCGCCGTGGAGCTTCTGCCCTCATTGCGGGGCGGCAAGCGTTCGCGACATGGTGGAAATTGAGCCGGAAGAACACGAGAAGGCGCCGGTGCAGGGCGCATTCAGCGGATTGCTGATCGGTGTGCTGGCGGTGCCGATCCTGATCATTCCAGGGGCGCTGATGTGCCTGACCGGACTGGGCGCGATTCTCGGGGTTCCGATGATCGTTCTGGGCGTTTTTGCGCCGCTGCTGGGACCCATGATTGGGATCGGCACGCTGCGGGGGAAATGCCCCTGGTGCGGAACCGCGGTGAACAGCATTATTGCGGACGATAAGGAGTTTGGCTGCATAGCGTGCAGCAAACGGATCGCGGTCAAGCATCGGGAATTTGTCAAGGCGGCGTAACCATCCGCGGTGGCGCAGCCGCCTGCGGCCCTGAGAACGGATTGCATGGGATACTCGGCCTTCGCCAGAAACAAGGCGATGAGGCGCCCGTTGCCGATCAACTGCTCAAGGCTGGGCCGAGCGGCTACTTCTGTGCGGGCTTCTGGGCCAATTTCTCATCGAGGTTTTTGTTCCACTCGGCGCGCTCCTTCGTCCGCTCATTCTCCTCGACGTGGATTGCCTGAATGAAGGTATGCATCACGTCGTCCAGTGTCCGGCCAGGCGCCAGGGAGCAGCCTTTGAAGATGTCGGTGTCGGGGTTGGTTTCGAGCTCGGGCGCGGTACATGTCAGGAGCAAGCCCTTCACGTCGTTCACCTCGAAAGTTTGCCCCCTGGGGTGAGAGTCGGCGGCGGATGGCGCTACAGGAGCAGTCTTCAAGAGTTGCGACTGTGCCGCGGGGTCGGAGGACTTTTTCTCGCCGACCAGGGTCTTGGGCGGGGTAGAGGCAGTCGCCTGAGCGGCGGCCAAGGCGATGAAAACAACGATCGGAAAGAGAAACCCATGTTTATTCATAATCACCTCTCATTTTCCTAAGTCAGGATTTCGCCGATAGTGGACTATCGGCACCGTGGTGAAAAGGTTCACCCGGAATTGTTCAGGCCAACCAGGGCCGGAACGCAAAACCATGCCGGAATACAACTTTCCCGAAAACGGGAGGAGGAGTTTCTCGTTCCTTCGCTTGAAGTCCCTAACCGCAAGGGGCATGAATCGTGAATTCGAAATGTACGGAAAGTTCTATGGGCATCTGTCGGACAAGTTCACAAGGGAAGATTGCTGAATAGTACCACAGTGATCAATTTTGACCACTTTTCCAGATCGGGGACCCGGCGCACGATGTGTGTGCTGGGGTGGTTTGGAGGCGCAGGACGGCGTACACGGCACGGGATTCAGGCGGCGCGGGGCGTGAGCTTGAGGCCGAGAGCTTTGATGACGCCGAGCCACCTGCGGTGGGGCAGACGCCTTCGGCCCTGGGAATGAACTGCATGGAATTCCCACCTTTCGCCAGAATAAAGGCGAAGATATGGCGCCTGTGCCCGACGCTGGATGATCATGCGTTCGATGTTGATTTCACTGTTGGCTTGTATTC
>PLPU01000332.1:0-15151 GCA_003159975.1 Acidobacteriaceae bacterium | reverse complement strand
ACGCAAAGCCTGCATGGGTTCGATGGAAGCGGCGCGGCGGGCTGGTGCAAGGCCGGACACAAAAACGGTGAGCAGCAAGCAGACCGCGGCGGCGCAATAACTGATGGGATCGAAGGGCGGGACACCAAACAACGCAGCACGCAGGAGGCGCACGGCGGCGATGGAGCCCATGCCGCCGACAAGCAGACCGACAGCGGCTGTCCAAAAGGTGCCGGCAAGCACCAGGCGGAAGATGGCAGCGCGGGTTGAGCCGAGGGCCATGCGGAGTGCAAACTCGCGTTTGCGCTCAATGACTGCGTAGGCCATCACGGCATACAAGCCGAGCATGGCTACCAGCACACTCGATAGCGCATAGACCCCGAGTAACTCGGCTGGAATTCGCGAGAATTGGTAGCGCGTGCCGGCAACCTCTTCGAGCGATTGCATGTTTTCAATTGGCAGCGAACTATCGAGGTCAGCGACGGCCTGGCGCATCTGGGTGGCGACCGCGGATGCCGTGGTGCGCGATCGAACCGCGATGAAAACAGCGCTCTCATAATGCTGAGCCAACGGAAGGTAGAGCACCGGGTCCGAGTCAGTGTTCTGTGGGTTGTAATAGGTATAGTTGCGGACAAAGCCCACGATCTGGCGGGGCCTGTCGCCAACCACGACACTGTGCCCGATGGCGTCGCCCTTAGGCCAGTAGCGCTGCGCCATTGGCTCGTTGACGATGGCAACATCGGGCGAGGACGCATTGTCATGCACATCGAAATCCCGCCCCTCGTTCATTGGAATTTCCATAGCGTGAAAGAAGCCGGGGCCCTCGAAGTCAGTCACCACTTCCATAGCTTCGCCCTTGGCCGGAACGTAGCCGGAAATCTTGAAATCCTGCGTATTGCCGGCACCGCTGTCGCCCATGGGAAGGTGCGAAGTGAGCGTGGCTGCGGAGACGCCGGGCGAGTTGCGCAGTTTATCGAGGAGCGCGGCCTCAAAAGCTAATCCGCGTTCTTTGGTGTATCCCGAACGGGATAGATCGATGCTTGCCGTCAGGCAATTGGCGCGATTGAAGCCTGTGTCCTGGTTGATGACATTGAACGCTGTCCGCGTCAGGAGTCCGCAGCAGACCAGCACGACGAAGCAGACACCGAGCTGAAGGCCAAGGAGAATGCGTTGTCCGATTCTTTTTCGCGAGCCTCCAGCCACGGCCGCGCCGCCCTCATGCAATGCCTCCTTCTGAGAGACGCGCAGCGACTGGCGAATGGGATACATGCCACAGGCCAGCGTGACCAGAACCGTGACCGCCGTGACGAAGGAGAGAAGACGCATGTCGGTGTGGAGGTTGAAGGCCAGCGGCATACCGAAGTCAGGCAATAGCACATACAGCGCTTTGGAAATTCCGGTGCTCGCGGCCCATCCGGCAAGCGATCCAGCAAGCGCCAGGACGCCGGTCTCGGCTAACACCTGGGCGGCGATGCGGACGGGGGTGGCTCCGAGCGCAGTGCGAATTGCGACCTCGCGACGGCGTTGCGCCGCGTGCTGGCCAAGCAACGAAGCGATGTTGATGCATACCAGGAGCATGAGAAGGACGGAAGCGCCAAAGAGTATCGGAATCATCTCGCCGATGGTGCCGAAGAGGCCGCGTTCAAAATGAGCGGAGTCGCGGAGGTTTAAATCCCATCCGTTGTAGCTGGTGCGGTGCTGCTGGAGAGCGAAGGCGTGGGCAAGCGTGTGCAATTCCGCAGCAGCAGTGCGATCGGTGACGGCCGGACGAAGGCGAACAACCGCCTGGAGTCCGTAATGAAGGAGCGGGTCGGGCACGGGATCGGCGGACAGATCGCGAACGGCGGAGAGCGGGAGCCAGGCGGCCTCGGCAAGGCCGCCGTAGATCCCGGCAAACTCCGCCGGAGCCACGCCAATGACCGTGAACAGGTGGTGATTGATTTCAACAGTACGGCCAACGATGCTGGAGTCGGCGGCGAAACGCTCGCGCCAAAGACCATTGGAAAGCACGACTTCATCGCTTGCGCCGTATGCACGGTCATTGGTGACGGGCTGAAAGAAACGGCCGACCTGCGGCTGAATACCGAGGAATTGGAAATAATTGGAAGAGACGATTCCGGCGGGAATCGCTCTCGGCTGCTGGTTGGCACTGGCGAGGTTCACCATGGTCAGGTCGAATGCCGCGGCATCGCTAAAAGAGTGGCCTTGTTCGCGCAGGAAGCGAAACTGGTCATAGTGGACCGAGTAGCCTTCGTATCCAAGGACTGTGGCATCCACGAAGCGAAGGTCGCGCGGTGCAGTTACGTGCGGCCAGGGATTGTAGAGCACGGCATTGGTCCATGTGGCTACCGTCGTGAGCGCTCCGATGCCGAGCGCCAGGGTGAGCACCGCGGTGAGCGCAAAGCCCGGCGACTTGCGCAACTGGCGGAGCGCGTAACGAACGTCGTAAAGCAGAGTCCTCATCGTGATCCTCCTCGAAGTGAAGCTATTCGGTGCGCAGTGCCTTCATGGGTTCAACGGAAGCGGCGCGGCGGGCGGGAATGAAGCCGGCCGCAGTGGCGCAGAGACCAAGCACCAGGGTTGCGCCGGCGAGGGCCAGCGGATCGTAGGTTGAGACGTTGTAAAGCAGGCTCTTCATGAGGTAGCCGCAATAGAGAGCGGCGGGAATCCCGAGGGCGAGCCCGATGAGAATCTGCCAGAGCGCGCCGCGGAGGACCATGGATACTACGCTCGAACGCGTCGCACCGAGAGCCATTCGAATGCCGATCTCGCTGGTGCGGCGGGCGACGAAGTAGGACATGACGCCGTAAAGACCGACCGAAGCGAGCGTTAATGCCAGGATGCCGAAGAGGCTGGTGAGGCGTGCGATCAGACGGTCCTCGTCGAAGTTGACAGCCACCTGCTGATCGAGTGTCTGCAACTGAGCGACAGTGAGGTTTGGATCAATGCCGGCGAGCGTATGACGGATGAGCGAGTCTGCGCCAGGCTGCGGCGAATTGAAATTGAGGATCATCGAATTGATGAACATGGATTCGGTTTCGCCGGAGGTCATCTCAGGCTCTTTGTAACCTGAAAACCGCTGAGTGAGAGGACGCAGATAGACGGGATGCGTGGGCGAGCGCGGGTCGTTCATTTTGAAGTCGGCAAAGACGCCAACGATCTCCCAGCTTCCTGAATACTTCACGTCGTCGATGCCGAAGTGCTGGCCCACCGGGTCCTGGTTGGGAAAGAAGCGCTTCACGAAGGTTTCATTGACGAGGACGACCTGCGGCGAAGTGGCCGTGTCCTGCGCGGTGAAGCCTCGGCCGCGCACCATGGGCACGCCAATGGAATCGAGGAAGCCTGTGCTCACGCGATCCCAGGTGGCGCCGCATCTGTCGCCGGGGCGCGGAGCGGGATGGCCCTGCTGGATGACGCATTCGCCCCAGTTGTCGCCTTCAAGCGGACTATAGAGCGCGAGGCCGACGTGAGTAACACCGGGCAACGCGGCGAAGCGATCTTCGATCTGTCGATAGAGCGCGGGCACGCGGTCAATGGTGTACCCCGCGCCGGCCGGGTCGAAATGCAACACGTAGCGGTTGGAGGTGGCAATGCCGAGGTTCTGGTGCTCCAGATTGGTGAGGGACTTGGTCATCAGAATGGCTCCCGCGATGAGCACGAGCGACAAGGCCGCCTGGAAGACGACGAGGGCTTTTTGCGGGAGAGAAGAGCGGTCGCGGGTGGAACGGTTGACGCCGCGCAGCACTTCGGCCGGTTGCGCGTGAGACGACAGCCACGAGGGTCCGACGCCGAAGAAAATGCCGGTGAGAAGCGAGACGAGGAAGGCGAACCCGAGCACAGGCAGGGAGGGGGTGGCATCGATGGGCATATTGCGGGCCTCGGGGAAGGCGAGGGAGAGGATGGTGCGCGTTCCGGCATAGGCAACCGCCAGGCCGGCAAGCCCGCCGAAGATGCTCAGGAGCACGCTCTCGGTAAGGATCTGGCGAACAACGCGGCGGCGGCCCGCACCCAGAGCCATGCGCACGGCCACGTCGGCGCGCCGGGTGGTGGCGCGGGCCAGCATCAGGTTGGCGATGTTGGCGCAGGCGATGAGCAGCACGACCGAAGAGAGGATCATCAGCATCTTCAGGCCGTCGCCCACATAGCTCTGCAATTGCTGGATGCCACCGCCGCCGGGCGCGATGACCACATGCATTTTGGGGATGATGGCCGCTCCGCCATTTGCGGTAAGGATAGGGCGCGTGAAGAGCCACTGACGCAGTGCGACGGAAAGTTTGGTTTGCAGTGCGCCGATGTTGGTTCCGGGGCGGACTCTGCCGAGCGGATAGAGCCAGTTGGACTCGGCATGATGCAGGATGGCGCTGTCTCCGTGTAAATAGGGCTCGGTCTGGATCGGAACCCATAAATCGGGGGGATTGTCGGAGAGGCGATCGCCGAAGAATCCTGAAGGAGCGATACCCACGACGGTGAAGGGCTTGGCCTGAATAAAGATGGTGGAGCCGACAATCGATGGATCTGAGGCGTACTCGCCTTGCCAGGTCTTGTAGCTCAGCACAGTTGCGGGCGCAGAGGCCGGAGTGTCGTCGTTTTCACCTAGCACGCGGCCTGCGTATGCGCCAATGCCGAGCGTAGAGAAATAGTTGCCGGAGACAAACTCGCCGGTCAGGGGTTTGGACAGCGCGTTGCCGCGACGGACGGACCATGGGTCTCGTCCAGCCTGGACGGCGGCCAACTGTTCGAACTCCGGTGCTGAGTTCCTTAGATGCTGGTAGAGGTCGTAAGAGAAGATGGAGTAATCCCCGGTATCGCTTGCGTCGCCGGGAAAGCCGCCGTCCACGCAGCAGTCGGCTGTGTCGCCGATGCGATAGAGCTGCGCGGGGTTGGAAACCGGCAGAGAGCGCAGCAGCATGGCGTGGACCAGTGAGAATATGGCTGTATTGGCGCCGATCCCCAAAGCCAGCGTGAGGATTGCCGTCAGCGCAAACCCCGGTGACTGGCGCAACTGGCGGAGCGCGTAGCGAAAATCCTGAAGCAAAACCGTCATCGGCATCGACTCCTGGTTGAATTACTCGGTTCTCAAAGCCTGCACGGGTTCAATGGATGCCGCGCGCCGGGCGGGGATGACCGAGGCTGCCAGCGCGAGCAGGAAGATGGATATTGCCGCAAACATAATCACCGCCGGATCAAGCGGATCCACTTCAAAGAGCATGGAGCGTAAAAGTCGCGTGGCAAAGACCGCGGCGACGGCGCCAATGCCGCATCCGATCAATGCCATCCTGGCGCCGGAGAAAACGATGAGGCGCATCACGGTGGAGCGTTGCGAACCGAGAGCGAGACGAATCGCCATCTCCTGTGTGCGCAGCGCGGTGGAGAAGGCGATGACGCTGTAAATGCCGAGCAGAGAAAGCAGGACGGCGGCCGCGGCAAAGCTGGAGATCAACGCGGTGTTGAAGCGGCGCGGCGCCTGACCCTCCGACACCACGCGATCCATCGATTCGACATTGGTGAGCGGAAGCTGCGGATCAATTGAGCGCACCACCGAGCGGAGTGCGCCGGCCATCTGCTCAGGCGGCATGGAGGAGCGCAGAACGATGGAGCCGGTGTTGCCTGTCAACATCGTGGGCGACGCGAAAGATCCAGCGTCGGCTTTGGTTTGGCTGGAGGGCAGGTAGAACTGGTTTTGCGTGGGCGCATCGGCGGCAAGCTCTTTGACGTCGCCGATTTCTCCCACGACGGTCAACCAGGGTAACGTCACCGCCTCAGCCGGGCCGCGGTGCAGGCGTTTCCCGATGGGATCCTGTCCGGGCCAGTAATGTTCCGCGAGAGTGCGATTGACGATGATGACCAGCGGCGCGTCTGGTGTGTCGGCCNNGGAGGCACGTAACCCTCGGGAGTGAAAGTGGCCTGGTATCCGAAGTCAGACGCGGGAAGCATGGTTGTCTGTCCGACTGCCGTCACTCCCGGCAACTGTTCGAGTTTGCCGCGAAGCGCGCGATTGAACGCATCGATCGCGGCCTGCGTGGTGTATTGCTGACGAGGCAGGCTCAAGGAAGCGGTCAACGTGTGATCGGCGCGGAAGCCGAGATCGACCGAGCGCATCCGCTGAAAGCTGCGCAGCAACAGGCCGGAAGCGGTGAGCAGCACGAGTGCGACAGCGAGTTCCGCAATCACCAATGCGGAACGGAGGCGCGCATGTCCGCTGCCGGAGGTACCGGTGCGACCGCCTTCCTTCAATGCATCGTTCACGCTGGTGCGTGCGGCGGCGAAAGCCGGGATCAGGCCGCAGACCAGGCCTGTGAGAACAGCGAGGCCGAGAGCGAAAGCGACGACCGATCCGTCGAGACTGATGGAACTCACACGGGGAAGGGTTTCGGGAAGAAAGCTGACGCCAATGCGCAACCCCAGCGCTGCCAGAGCGAGTCCCAGCAACCCGCCACCAATGCTGAGCAGGAGCGCCTCGACGAGCGATTGACGCACAACATCGGCTGCGCTGGCGCCCAACGCAAGTCGAACGGAGATCTCACGGCGGCGGCGAATCACACGCACCAGCAGCAATCCGGCGAGGTTTGCGCAGGCAATAAACAACACCACCGAAACCGCAAAGAACAGCGTGCGCACAAGCGGGCGGGCTTGCACCACCGTGCTCTCTTCAAGAGGACGAACAAACGGCTGGATGTGGCGGCTGCGGAGCGCAGGCGGGAAATTGCGCATGATCTCCTGCGCGGCGGACACTGCGTCCTGCTGCGCCTGCGCGGGGGTAATGCCCGGCTTGAGCCGGCCAATCAGGGAGTAAGCCCAGGCCCCCGCGCCCTGAACCAGTTCCGTTTGTGTGAAGCTCATCGGAACCCAAAGCTCGGCGCGGTTCAACTGGCCGGGAACCAGCGGAAACTCGAAATCGCGCGGCATGACTCCGATGATCTCGTAAGGCTTGCGGTCGAGAAGCAGTTTCTGGCCGAGAACATTCGGATCGCCGTGGAAGCGGCTGCGCCAGGTCTGGTAACTGAGAACAGCTACCTGCTGCGCGCCTTCATCTTCGCGCGGAGTAAATGCGCGGCCCATCAGCGGAGAGATGCCGAGCGTGGGAAAGATGCCGGCGGTGAGCCGCGCGGCGTTGATCTGTTCAGGGTTGCCGAGACCGGAGAGTTCATAGGTGGAGTTGGTGTACGCGCCCATGCTCAAAAACGCGTGCGTGTCGCGGATATAGGTGCCTACGCCGGGCGCGGTGACGCCGGGAGTGTCGTCGCCATAGTCCACGCCCGCCAACTTGTCGCCCAATCTGATGAGGCGCGCAGGATCGGCAAACGGCAGCGGGCGCAGCAGCACTGCTTCAACGATGGAGAAGATGGCGGTGGTGGCGCCGATGCCAAAGGCCAGCGTCAGCACCGCGGTCAACGCGAAGCCTGGCGACTTGCGTAGTTGGCGCAATGCGAAGCGAATGTCGAGGCTCAGGTTGTTCATTGCGCGTCTTCTCCGTTTTTCGTGGGATGCCGTCACCGTTGCGCGTCAATCGATCATTCCCCTCGCAAGTTCTTCGGGGTTTGAGCGCATTTCGCGCACGTTGAGGGCGACGTGAACGCAAAGCCTCGCGCGCGCCGCATCGTCCTCGGCGCGGATCGCACATCCCAAAGCAGCATGGCTACGCTTCCACTTCTTCGGTAAGCTTTTTGAGCTCGTCCTCCGAAACCACCTTGCCGTCGAAGAGATGCACTTCGCGCTGGGCATGCTTGGCAAAGCGCGGATCGTGCGTGACCATGCAGATGGTCGAGCCCTCGCGGTGCAGGTCGGCAAGCAAGTGCATCACGGCTTCGCCATTTTTCGAGTCCAGGTTGCCGGTGGGTTCGTCGGCCAGCAGGATGGAGGGCGAGCCAGCCAAGGCGCGGGCCACGGCCACACGCTGCTGCTGACCACCGGAGAGCTGCGCTGGATAGTGGCGCATGCGATGTGCCATGTTGACGCGCTCAAGCGCGTCTTTGACGCGGCCCTTGCGCTCCTGCGAGGGCATGCCGGCGCGATAGGTGAGCGGGAGCTCGACATTCTCTTCAACGGTGAGGTCGCCGATGAGATTGAAGCTCTGAAAGATGAATCCGATTTCCTGGTTGCGGATGCGCGAGCGGTCGCCGAAGCTCAGGTTTTCAACAGGCTTGCTGTTGAGCAGGTACTTGCCGCCGGTGGGCGTATCGAGCAGGCCGAGAATGGAGAGCAGCGTGGATTTGCCGCAGCCCGAAGGTCCGGACATGGCCACGTACTCGCCCCGCGAGATGGTGAGGTGAATGCCGGAGAGCGCGTGCGTCTCCACTTCGTCGGTGTAGAAGACCTTGGTCAGGTCCTCGATTTCAATNNCAGTTGTCCGTTGTCAGTTTTCAGTTGTCAGCCGCTGCCTGAGATCGACTTTGTTGCTGACAACTTACAACTGAAATCTGACAACTTGTTCCTATTCCAGCCGTATCCGGTCCACACCATCCTCCCGCGACATATCGGAGAGGATCACTGTATCGCCTTCCTTCAAACCTTCGAGCACCTGGATCTCGTTCACCGACTCGCGGCCAACCTTAACCGGAACGCGCGTCGCGCCTTTGCCGTCGGGATCGATCTTGAAGAGGCTCAGCGTGGAGTTCTCATTGCCCAGGGCCGGCCGGCCCACATAGAGCACATCGTTGAGCCGCTGCAGATCGATGGTTCCGTCGACGCTCAGGTCAGGCCGCGCCCCAGGCGGCAATGGTCCATCAAGAGCTACGTCAACGGTGACCGTTCCGTTCAATACGGATGGATCGATTCTGGAAACGTGCCCCGGAATAATACCGTTGTGGGTGTCAATCGAGGCAGGTTGGCCAATTTGGATGTCGCGCGCCTGGGTCTCGGCGATCTGTAGAGCGGCCTTCAATTTGTCCAACTGAATCACCTTGGCCACCGACGTTCCCGCGGTCACGTGCTGGCCCACCTGCAAGGGAACAGGGAGCTGAGCCAGCACTCCGGAGATTCCGGCCCTCACGTGAAGCGCTTCCGATTGCTTCTGATAGAGATCAAGTTGGGCCTTGGCCTGTTCCACTTTGGTTTGGGCGGATGACAGTTGCACCTCGATCGCCTTCGCATTTACGTCGAGTTGCTCCTCTGAGAGCCTTTTCTGCGCGGTTAACTGCTCAGCGGTATTCTTCGACGCGCCTGCAACCACGCCGGAAACCACACCCAGCTTGTAAAGTTGTTCGTCCGTCTGCGCCTGCCGCAGGTCCGTTGCATAGGAGGAGTTCACCTGCGCCGCGGCGATTTTCTTATCCATCAACGTGCTTTGCAGCGTGGCGTTCAAACTCTTGTAGTCAGCCTGCGCTCCCTTGAGCGCCGATTGCGCACTGAGCAACTGCTGTTCAAGCTGAGGATCGCTCATGTCCATCACGACTGTGTCGGGCGTTACCTTGGCGCCGGGCAGGGCGATGATGCGCACAACCGTGGCGTCGGTCTGCGCGGGGATCAGTTCGATCGAATCCTCGCGCGGCACCAGGCTGCCGGTTGAACCGCGGACCTGGCGGATCATGTTTCCGCGCTTCACCGTATCCGGCCAGATTGTGGAGCGGTCGACCGTGGGAGCGGCCGGCTTGAGCCGCGAAACTGCAACTATGGCTACGGTCAACAAGACCGCTCCGATGCCAGCCCAGGTTATGTACTGGCGTATCTTCTTCTTCCTTAAATCAGGGCGCGCAATATCCATCACGCACTGTGTATAGCAGTTGCCGTGCCAAAGATGGGTCTTTCAATGATGTTGAAAAGAAAGGGCTTCTGGCTGGATGCTTGGCAGGTGTCGAGGTACGAGGTGACCGATCACGAAGTCGATTGTCCGTTTTCGGACAGTTGCGGATAGTTGAGGTGCGCGTTCCCAGGTCACTAAATCGAGATCCATCGGCAAGCTCGGGACAGGCTTCAGGGCACCAGGAATTTACTTGCCGGTGTGGAATTTGGCGACGATCTTTTCGGTGATTGTGCGTTGCAATACCGGGGACGAAAGCACGGTGGCTGTCGATGTGGTGCCGTAGTGTCCCATCTTGTCGAGAAAGGCTTCAAGGTGCACGACCGAGACCACGCGCGCCTTGACGATGAAGGAGTCGGAACCGGTGACGCGATGGCATTCGAGAACCTCTTCCCAGGTCTTTACGTGCTGCTGAAAGGTGCGCACCAGCGATTCGGGGCCTGCCATGGAGAGGCGCACGAATATCTGGATGGGCATGCCCAACCGCTCCAGGCTGATGTCAGCGTGAAAGCCGCGGATGACACCATGTTTCTCGAGCCGGTGAACGCGTTCGGCGACGGCCGGGGTGGTCAGTCCGACGCGCCGGCCCAGTTCAGCCCATGAGAGCCGCGCGTCCTGCTGCAGCTCTTCAATAATCTTCCAATCGATGCGATCCAGTTCGGCGGTCTCGGTGCGCTGGCTGTATCGGTTCGGTATCATGCATTCTCTCCTTCGATTGAAAGGACATTACCAGTTTTTTCTTAAGAATGTAAATCGACTACCGGCAGATCGCCATCGAATCGAATTGCCTGCGGATGCGGGCGGATGCGATACTGCCGAACGCGAGTAGAAGATGGAGCTTCCCCATGGCTCAACACAAAAGTGAGACCGGATATCAGACCGGATTTGGAAACGAGTTCGCCACCGAAGCCGTTGCCGGTGCGCTGCCGCAGGGACAGAACACGCCGCAGCATGCGCCGCTTGGGCTTTACACGGAACAGATCAGCGGCACGGCATTCACCGCTCCGCGCGCGCTCAACCGCCGCACCTGGAGTTACCGCATCCGGCCCTCGGTGATGCACGAGCCGTACCACGAGTTTCCGCAGTCCACACTGCTGCGCAGCGGCCCGTTTAGCGAGGCGCCCACGCCGCCCAACCAGATGCGCTGGAACCCGCTTTCCATTCCGGATAGCGAAACCGACCTAGTGGAGGGTTTGGCGACGCTGGGCGGAAACGGCGACCCGGCGATGCAGGATGGCGTTGGTATTCATCTTTATGGGTCCAACGCTTCCATGCACAATCGCTTCTTCTACAACGCCGATGGCGAGATGTTGATTCTGCCGCAACAGGGCAGGCTGTTGCTGCGCACCGAACTCGGCATTCTGGACGTTGCGCCGGGCGAGTTAGCGGTGATTCCGCGGGGCATAAAGTTTCGCGCGGAGCTGCCCGACGGGACGGCGCGCGGTTACATCTGCGAGAACTATGGGCAGACGTTCCGTTTGCCTGAACTGGGTCCGATCGGGGCCAACGGTTTGGCAAATACGCGCGATTTTCTCACGCCGGTCGCAGCCTATGAGGATCGCGAAGGTTCTTTCGAGGTGATCGCAAAGTTCCTCGGCAAGCTGTGGCGTGCGGAGATTGACCACTCGCCGCTGGACGTGGTGGCGTGGCACGGCAACTANNGGCACGGCTAAT
Source organism: Acidobacteriaceae bacterium (assembly GCA_003159975.1). Taxonomy (GTDB): domain Bacteria; phylum Acidobacteriota; class Terriglobia; order Terriglobales; family Acidobacteriaceae; genus Telmatobacter. The sequence goes on along the minus strand of PLPU01000332.1, from coordinate 3,762 downwards.
GTGGACTTTGCGATTTTCCCGCCGCGATGGATGGTGGCCGAACACACCTTCCGTCCGCCTTGGTTTCACCGCAACATGATGAATGAATTCATGGGGCTAATCCTCGGTCAGTACGACGCGAAGGCGGAGGGATTTTTACCTGGCGGCGCCAGTCTGCACAACTGCATGTCGGGCCATGGACCGGACGCGGAGACCTTTGAGCGCGCCAGCAACGCCGAATTGAAGCCGCATTACATCGACGGCACGCTGGCCTTCATGTTTGAGACCCGGCTGCCGGTGCGGCCCACGCGGTTTGCGCTGGAAGAGAAGATCCTGCAGCACGAATACTACGAATGCTGGCAGAGCCTGAAGAAAAACTTCCACGGGGCATCATAATCGAATCGAGAGCAAACATTTCCCGTCGTGAGTCGGAATTGAGATCGCGATCGTTGATCGAAGAGTGGGCCAGAACGAGCTGGATCGATTCGGCGAACGACGCCGTGTGCGGATTCCCGCTGCAGTCGCTTCCCTACTGCGTTTATGCGGCGAAGGACGGACACGCGCGCATAGGTGTGGGGATCGGCGCATTCGTGCTCGACCTGCAACATTGCGCCCGCGGCGGCCTTTTTGAGGGAATTCCGTCAGAGGTTCAGGCGGCTTCGACAGAGCGCTCTCTCAATGCATTGATGACATGCGATGCGGCTGCACACGCTTCGCTGCGCAGGCGGTTGATGGACCTGCTCGATGCGGGCGTAGACGGGGCCACTCGCGAGGCGGTTGGCCTGGCGCTCACGCCAATCGTTGAAGCAACGCTGCTGAAGCCTGTGGAGGCCGCCAACTACACCGACTTTTACGCATCGATTCATCACGCGACCCGCGTGGGACGGCTCTTTCGACCCGAACAGCCGCTGCTGCCCAACTACAAATTCGTCCCCATCGGCTACCATGGGCGGGCTTCATCGCTTGTCGTAGGCGGGACGCCGGTGCGCAGGCCGCATGGCCAGACCAAGCCGGTTGACGGCGGCGTTCCCAGCTTTTGCCCCACAAAGTTTCTCGATTATGAAGTCGAGGTTGGCGTGTACATAGCTGGAGGTAATTCGCTCGGAACGCCTGTGGGCATTGATCGTGCGGGGGAACGCATCTTTGGACTTTCACTGGTGAACGACTGGTCGGCGCGCGATGTGCAGTCGTGGGAGTATCAGCCGCTGGGGCCGTTCCTGGGGAAGAGCTTTGCGACCAGCGTTTCACCGTGGGTGGCGCCAATGGCCGCGCTCGAACCGTTCCGCGTGCCGGTCGCGGAACGCGCAGCCGGCGACCCCGCGCCGCTTCCATATCTCTTCGACGAAGCGGATCAAGCACGCGGAGCAATCAACCTGACGCTTGAAGCGTTGCTGATCACAACAGCAATGCGCGCCGCGGGTGATGGGCCCTACCGGCTGAGCAGCGCCAATCTGCGCGATTTGTATTGGACGCCGGCGCAGATGATCGCCCACCACACCAGCAACGGCTGCAACCTGTTGCCGGGCGACTTGCTGGCAACAGGCACAGTGTCCGGCGCTGAGGAAAGCAGCGCGGGCTGCCTGCTCGAATTGACGAGCGGCGGCAAGCTGCCAATTCAACTGCCGAATGGAGAAACCCGGACCGCGCTTGAGGATGGCGATGAGATGATTCTGCGCGGGTATTGCCGGCGCGAGGGCTATCCGCGCGTCTCGGTTGGCGAGTGCCGCGGGCTGATATTGCCAGCCGTTTAGATTAACCTTCGATTCTTAGGTCGATAGCGGCTTTTACCAATCAAAAAGAAGACAACCGTCGTTATCTTCCTTCTTTCCGGTATTCAAAGTCCCCATCCAGCGGCCTATGCTCATGGTCAGCAAGTGATGAGGATCACCCCGATTCCCGATCCTGCATCACAACAACCGGAGGTCCCGATGGCAACTCTTGCGTCCAGCACGCTGATGACCGGGCAGGATTTCCTGCCCTTGAAAGGCACGGACCACGTGGAGTTCTACGTGGGCAACGCGCGCCAGGCAGCCTACTTCTATCGCACCGCCTTCGGCATGAAACTGGTAGCGTATGCCGGACCGGAGACGGGCCAGCGCGATCGCGCCTCGTATGTAGTGGAGCAAGGTAAGGTTCGCTTCGTATTCACCACCGCGCTGCGTCCCGTCGGACCGATTGCAGAGCACGTGGCGAAGCACGGCGATGGAGTTCACGCGATCGCATTGTGGGTAGACGACGCGCGCCAGGCGTGGCTGGAGACAACAGCTCGCGGCGCGCGCAGCGTTGCCGAGCCAACTGAGACAGCCGATGAATATGGCCGCGTGACCACCTCGTCGATTGCGGCCTATGGCGACACGATTCACACCTTCGTCGACCGCGGCCACTATAACGGAGCATTTCTGCCTGGCTATCGCACCGAGAAGGCAGACACCGTGGCACGACCCACCGGCCTCAAGCACGTCGATCACATGGTGGGCAACGTAGGCTGGCACGCGATGGACGAGTGGGTTGACTTCTACGCGCGGGTGATGGGCTTTCAGCTTTATCAGCACTTCGACGATAAGGACATTTCGACCGAGTTCTCGGCGCTGATGTCGAAGGTGATGTCGAACGGAAACGGCTACGTGAAGTTTCCCATCAACGAGCCGGCAGAAGGCCGCCGCCGCTCGCAGATTGAGGAGTATCTCGACTTCTACCAGGGCCCGGGCGTGCAGCACATTGCGCTGGCCACCGACGATATTCTCGACACCGTTTCGCGGATGCAGGCGCAGGGCGTTGAGTTTCTGACCGTGCCGCACAACTACTACACAGAGCTGGCGGCGCGCGTGGGACCGATCGACGAGCCCATCGAACAACTTGAGCGGCTGGGGATTCTGGTGGATCGCGACGATGAGGGCTACATGCTGCAGATCTTCACGCGGCCGGTGGAAGACCGACCGACGCTGTTCTACGAAATCATTCAGCGCAAGGGCAGCCGGAGCTTCGGCAAAGGCAACTTCAAGGCGCTGTTTGAAGCCATCGAGCGCGAGCAGGCTCTGAGAGGAAATCTCTAATGGCTACGATCCTGGAGTTGCCCAAGGCGTCGTCTTTCCTGATCGAGCAGGACTATGCGGCGTACACCACGGAGCAGCACGCGATCTGGGCGGAACTGGTGAGGCGCCGCATGCCGCAGCTTGAACAGCACGCAGCGGCCGAGTATTTGGATGGATTCGAATCGCTCTGTCTTCCCTACGATCGGCTGCCTAACCTGGCCGCTGTCTCCGCAAAGTTGCAGCGCCGCACCGGCTGGAACACCACGCCTGTAAGCGGCTTCATGCCGGCACCGGCTTTCTTTGAGATGCTGGCGGCGCGGCGCTTTCCCACCACAACCTGGCTGCGCGATCGCAAGTCGCTCGAATACACGCCTGAGCCGGACATCTTTCACGATGTTTTCGGTCATGTGCCGATGCACGCGCACCCGGTGTTTGCTGACTTTCTGGCGCACTATGGGCAGGTGTGCTCACGCATCTTCGACGAAGCAATTCTCGAGCGCATTGGGCGCGTGTTCTGGTACACGGTGGAGTTTGGGCTCATTCGCCAGGGCGGCCGGTTCAAGGTCTACGGGAGCGGGCTCATCAGCTCCAACGGCGAGTGCAGCAACGTGATTGATGGAGGCTGCGAGGTGCGACCCTTTGTGCTGGACGAAGTTCTGCGCACGCCGGTCAAGGTGGACGAGATGCATCACGTTCTTTTCGCGATTGACAGTTTCGACGAAATCTACGAAGCGATGCACACGCTGGAAGC
>PLPU01000057.1:0-2993 GCA_003159975.1 Acidobacteriaceae bacterium | reverse complement strand
GACAACCTACTCGAACAATAGGGGTTGGGTTGGCGATGAACCGGCACGGGCCAGCCACAAGCGTGACTGATCCTGCCACGGATCGCTGACTTCCCCTTCTTCTCAGATCTATTGAGGGTAGTTATCGGAAAGGGAGACGCCGAGGAGTACGCCAACTTTCGCGAGCGGAATCAAGCACTTACGCAAACGTTGGTCGAGGTATCACTCGGGTGAGTCAAGCTCAAGTGGAGCGCTCTCGTCTTTACCTTCGATGATCGCCGACTGCTTCTCAGACTTCCCAATTGTCAGCAGCACGGGCTTGCAAATGATCTCTCGCACGATTAGATCAGTCAAAAATCGCTCAGTGGCTGCCGCTCTCACTAGGATTGAGGTATCCGACGTCATGGCTATCACGTGTTCCCCCAAGCCAACAAGCCCTGCGTCAGACGCCATGAGCACGGCTTGCACACACAAACTNNAATGCGTTGCCGATTAGACCGAAATCCTGTCCTAATACGCCCTGCCCTGCGTAATGTGTTCGGATCGGATCAAACGGGAGATGCGCTCGCACTATCGGAATTCTGTTTTCCGCCAATATGCGGATGACGTCCTGGGGAATGCTGTGCTCCGATGGATCGCCAGTGGTGAATTGGGATTGACTTGGGAATGTAACCGCTACCAGTTCGATGTGGGCATATTGGTCCTGAGAACGATACGATTCCAAGGCCATCAAAACACCTTGTCCCGCAGATGTAAAGATGACGACTTTCTCAACTTGATGTGCAAGTGCGGCCTTAAATGAGGCCTCCAAACAGTGGGCAAGATTCGCCTTGCCTTCGCGCAGGAAGTATTCGGTCGGGTATTGGAAACCGGACATCATTTTGTGGCACTCACCTCAAATCCAAGTAGTTCCGGAAGGGGTTTCTGAGTTTGTCGATGTTTTTCCACCGCGCGAATAAAGTCAAACGGTGTTATTTTATCGAAATCTAATCCCAAAAGCCGTGATTCGGGAATGTGATTTTCTCCCGCGAAATGCGCGTGGCGCTTGGATTTGAGATCTATGTCGATACGCAAAACGCATTCGTCTTCCTTGTTCGGGAATCCATCGTCGTCCCGGTCGGCGCTACATGGCCCATAGTGGTAGGAAAACCATTGAATCCGTCCTCCTCCGCCCTCTTTCCTCGAAAGCTCGCGGTAGTGTTCGAAGATCCGAATATACGTCTCATCGTTGTAGACGATGGCAAACCACATTGACCACGGAGGAGACGGGTCATTGACTGCCGAGATTTTGGGATCAACAACAGAAAAGCCTGGTCGCAGGACAATAGCATCGCACTCGTCCTGAAACCAGGCTTGGTACTCGTCGAACGTGCAATTATCAGGCCGCAAGTTCGATCAGCGTGTCAGATGAGTTTTCGAGTTCTTCCGACGGAAAGGGCGCCTTCATCCCATAAATCGAGCGCAGAGAATACGGAATAGCGCAGTCGGTAACGGCACGGGGGGTCCGTCGTCTCGCTGCCTTGAGCAGAGCGCATAGCGACAGCCATTTCTGGGCGTCGAAATCCGACATCTGATCAGCATCTGATTCGCCATAGCACTCGTTCGGGAGATGGTAGCGTCGAGCGAGCGCAGCCAGCGCCGCCGTCACTTCCGCTTCCGATAACAACCTGCGCTTAACGGTGATCATGTCAGATACTCCTTCTTGAATTTGCAAGTTTCGCATTTTGCGGCGTGATGATGATGTGACCTACGCCGCATACGATACGAGAAATTCGACACAAAAGTTCCACTGCAGTCGATGCTCCACTTTTCTCTGCAATCGATTGCAACATTCTTAGATGCGCAACAGCCGTCAAGTGGATCGTTGGACACCCATTGTATCGGCAAAATCAGGCTCAGCGCTAGGTATATTATGACCGATTTGACCTTTTCATGTCCCGCATCGGGGTACCCATGAGAGACTATCTCGCTCGACGGGTTAGCGTTAGCTCCTTCGGCCAGCCCGTCAGCTGGTCCTTGAACCCGTGACAAATGACGACTATTTCGGGGCAATGGAGAGCGGATTCTACAGGCCAGTCTCGTCCCGGCAATGTTGGCTTGCTTGATTTTCCTCCCTCATAGACCCATTGTGCGCCAAAAGAGGATAATTATCGGCAAACCGCGTCCTACTCGGCACGCCGACTGGTTCTTGGATGTGTGCCCGTATTTCAGCTGGGAGATTCGCGGAGTCGCTCGAGCCTCCGTTGCGCCCCCCGACAGAAATTCCTCCTCAGGGCGCTGTGGCCATTTGTCTGTCCGGACTGTTGTCATTCAGCTCATCGTCAACTAGGCGGGCGGGCGGGATGCGGCTCGCTGCACAAGAAACCCGCACCTATTTCCTAACCGCCGTCACTGCGCAACGCCGACGGCTCTTTCAGGTCACGGCCAATGCGGCGTTGCTTCAGCAGACCATGCTCGACTACCGCAGCGAGGGAAGGTTTCTTTTACACGCGTTCGTGATTATGCCGGAGCATTTCCATGCGATGATTACGCCCGCTCCGGAGGTTTCGCTTGAAAAGGCAATGCAGTTCGTCAAGGGAGAATTCTCCTTCCGCCTGAGGAGCAAGCTTGATGTGTGGATGCGCAGCTTCAACGAGAGCCAGATTTCGACGGAGGAGAAGTTTAGGAGCTGTATGCGGTATATCGAGGAGAATCCGGTGCGGCGAGGGCTTGTTGCAGCGCCTGAAGCGTACGCCTTCAGCTCTGCTGCCTGTGGGGGATGGACCCGATGCCTCTCCATATGCGAGCAGTAAGGCCCGTGCCTGAAGGCACCACGTTGAGCTGATTCAACCAGGGGCGTGAAGGCCCCTGCTCCCTCTGGAAACACCAAGACAGACCCTTTTGCTTCTGAGACTTACCGGTGGCTTCCAGGTCCGACCGGCGCGGGGCCAGACGGCGGATGCCGGACAGTGGCGTGCCGTTCGGGGTGGAGTTGTTGCTGTTTAATTGGCTATTCTGCCGTTCGCTGTTCCCTG
>PLPU01000212.1:6576-12765 GCA_003159975.1 Acidobacteriaceae bacterium | reverse complement strand
TTAGGGATGGCCTTCAACATGGCTTCACCTGTTTCCAAATGTTGATCTACCAGCCGCGCCGGAGTGTGTGCAAGCCATTCGGCGAGAGAAATATCCTGGTAGTACGGCGTTGGGAACACCTCAATAAACACCAGATCCGTGTCTCCTGTGTTCTCAATATAGTGCGGCATCGATTTCTCGATATACCCGACGTCGCCTTCTTCAAAGTCCATGGTTCGCGCGCGTGCGCCTGCCGCAAATACTGTCATCCGGCCGTGACCGCTGACGTAGTATTGCCATTCATCTTCGTTCGGATGCCAATGTAACTCACGCAAGCCGCCCGGCTTGAGGGTTACAATTGCCGCCGCGATGTTAGTCGCCGGCCATATCTTGCGATCGACGATCTTGACTTCGCCGCCCTTCGCCTTCTTGTTCGGCTCCATCTGGCCTGGCTTGAAGTCGAAGCTATGCGGCACCTTTCCCGTTCCCGCCTCTGCCGCTTGCTGCTCATCGGCAAGCGCTCCAGGAAGCGGACGCGCAAAAATAAACAGCTCCTTCTTTGGCGAATTCGCAAATGGGTTCGCGGAAGCATCGAAGTTCTTCGCCAGCACCTCCGGCGGCGTGTGAGCAATCCAATCGGTCAGCAGGAAGGTCTCGAACTCATTGAAGTTGCCATCGTCGAAGACCAGCAGAAACCGTGCTCCATCCGGACCGAGGCCCTGAATCGAATGTGGGATGCCGCCGGGAAAGATCCATAGATCGCCTTCATTCACGTCGCTCACGTGGCTACGGCCTTCTTCATCCACCGCCGTGATCCGGGCACTGCCGTAGAGCATCAGTGCCCACTCGGCGCCCACATGCCAGTGAAGCTCGCGGATGCCGCCCGCAATCAGCCTCATCTCCACGCCCGCCATCTTCTTTGAGATGGGCAGGTCGCGCACTGTCACCTGGCGCGTCCATCCACCACTTTCAAGCCGCTTGTGCGCAAGTGAGAAGGAGTACTTGAATGGAGGCTGCCCACCCGCATCCGTTTGCGGCGCCCACACTGAATTTGGATTCTCTTTATCCAGTATCGAGTTGTTCGGTCCCGGTTCGGACTCATTGGGTAAGTGATGGTCGGGAGAGCGCGGAACCTGTTGCTCCTGCGCAGCTGATGCCTGCAACCCTGCGGCGGCAACCAGCGCTGCAGAGCTTGTGCCGATAAACCTGCGGCGGCTAAGGTCGTTTGCCATCCAAGTCTCCCGCTCTCTCTGAGAAGAAATAATTCACTGCAAAGGACCTTGTTCGGATTGATGAAGGAAATGAGGTAATGCGAGATCTAAACCGGAATTGACATTGTTCATTCCCGGCCACGTGAGAATATACCCCCGGTTATCTGAATCGCAAACCTTTTTTGCACTTACGAAGTGCTTGCTTCATTGGCCTCCATTTGGATCCGTCCGCAAGCGTCTCTTCATTCACCCAGCTCTGCATCGCACAAACCTAAAGCCAATTTCCCGAACGCCCGCGGTAGCCTATCGCTGCATAAACTTTAATGATTGCAGCTGATGTTGAATTCGCGGCTTCGTCTGAATTCCGGAATGCGGAATGACTACTGTTCTTGCTGCTCATTCAAACCTATAAGTTGCCGCGCGATTGTTAACATTTCGTAAATAAGAACAATTGACAGGGTGAAGCAGCCCTTACTTTCCGCCGGCTGCAGGCAAGCAGCGATAATCATTCGAATAGATTTGAAAGCGTCGTCCGCGAAGAAAACCAATCAGGGTCAGCCCCAGTTCCCGGGCCAGTTTGACGGCCAGGCTCGATGGCGCCGACACCGACGCAAGAATCGGGATTCCCGCGGCCAGTGCCTTTTGGACGATCTCAAACCCGCCCCTGCCGCTGACCAGCATGATGTGCCGGGAGAGTGGCAGTTTCTTCTCGAGAACCGCCCATCCCGCAATCTTGTCGACCGCGTTGTGGCGGCCGATATCCTCGCGCAATGCGATCAGTTGCCCCGTCGAGTCAAAGAGCGCCGCGGCATGCAGGCCGCCGGTCTGGCTGAAGACCGCCTGTTCGGAGCGAAGAACCTCGGGCAGCCGGCATAGCATTTCGGGGTCGATGCGAAAGCCGCTATTGGGCTGGCGCAACCCTCGCACTCGGATCGCGTTAATGGATGCCTTGCCGCAGATGCCGCAACTGGATGCGGCATAGAAGTTGCGCTGCAAATCTTCGCATTCGAAGTCCGTATCTTTCAGCTCGACTTCCACCACGTTGCTCATCTTGCCATTTTCCGGCGGCTTGATGCGCAGGCTCGCAATCTGTTCCGGCGACTCGATGATCCCCTCGGTCAGCAGAAATCCGGCCGCTAACTCAAGGTCGTTTCCCGGTGTCCGCATAGTCACCGTCAGTGGCACGCCGCCAATACGAATTTCGAGAGGCTCTTCAGCCGCAAGCGAATCCTGCACCGAGCGAACGTCGCCGTCATCCCACTCCGTAACCTGGGTCAGCTCAATGCTTCGCTCTGGTGTGCGCATCCTAGCTCCGTCCTGGCCTTCCAACTCGACGTTGACGCCTGGCGAAAATTCTGTCAAGTCGAACTTGAACGATTGTTTGTAGATGGAATCCATTGGTTGTACCTTTATTCGCATGACAATTCCCTCCTTTTTTTGTCGATTGTCGCGTCCCGCCCGATTGGACCTCAGCAAGCTGGCTGGAACATCCGCGGCCTTCTTGCCCGTCCTGTTGGCCCTGCTGGCACTATTCAATTCCCCTGTTTGCTCGTGGGCGCGGAATGCCAAGCCTGTGGATTCAGGCACCCTGGTAGAAACCGAAACCTATATCCCCTGCGGCGACGGATGTTCTCTCACGCTCGAACCGGCGCGCGCCTTCTGCCTCAAGCTGGGAGATCAGTTTCTGGTCGGGGAGGGACGAAGCTATTTGCACGAGGGAAAATTTACCGGCTTTGAAGACCTTGCCGGGAAGCAGCTTCCCGTCCGGTTCAGCCGCCGGTCGCTTTGGATCAGGCCACCTGATCGCGGCGAAGTAAAACTCGCACGCGGCTCTGAGTTTGAGGGCTTCAAAAGCACCGGCTGTATAGCAGCAGTGCACGGGCCGATTCTTCAACGCGCCAACGCTCTGCGCCGGCCCGTAAAAGTCCCATCGGACGCCGTAGCCATCGCAGGCCCCGACAAAGGGGAATTCCGGCCTCTGTATCTGTGGTTTCAGTGCGGCTTCGATTCCACCGCAAGCACGATCGATTGCCGTGAATGGTACAAGAGCGGCGAAACGGCCCCACCCGACTGGTACTGCGCGCGGACGACGGATGGAGTGCCGGTTGGAGCGGACTTCACCGTCGATCCGCTTCTCAGTCAGGCGGGAAGGCTGGTACTCAAATCCGGCGCGGTGTTACAGCACGACAACCGGGGACGGACCAATGGCCAGCTTGACCGCCCCGGCGAGACTTGCCGCTAATTCCTCCAATTCGATTGCACTAAACCATCAAACCGGTGTCGTACCGTTCGTCCTCTTCGCTTCTTTACTCCACATTGCTGACTTTTCCATTTGTGAAAGTCACCTTCATATCCTTGTAGTAGAAGATGACCTTCGCTCCCAATTTGGCCACCTTGAGCGGTTGCCCGAATCCAGCGGTCACCTGATCCATGGTCTGGCCAACTTCGATGGTTGGCGGCGGAGCGTCGGCCGGCGGAGGCGGTGGGGCGATAGTTGGCATTTGAGTCGGAGCAGGAGGCGGAGGAGCGGGAACGGCGGCACCTTCCGGTGCGGGTGCTGGCGTGCCCCCCTGGCGAACAAACTCCATCCCGTTCAAGGACAGCTTGTCCCCTTGGATTTTGAGGTTCCAGAGAGGTATCTCCGTACTTCCAATTTTAGCCTTGACTGCCTACCAATCTCCATCGATGACGAAATGGCATGGAGACTCCGTAGTGCCAGGAGTGCGCAAGGTACACGTGCCATCGGGGAGAAGATGGAGATTGAGGCCTACCTGTTCTAAGAGGTACTGTCCAGCAAACGCGGCCTGCGGACTATCTTGAGCCGGCTGCCCATCCTGATTGTCCTGCGGCGCAATCGTGAGCACCTCCGCCACCAGTTGCATGGCCGCATCTGCCGGCGGAATTTCCTTCTTGTTGGGAAATGGTATCTTCAGGTTTGCGTAATAGCGGATGTTGTCATAGGGGTCGCTATAAAGCTGGAAAAGTATCCCATCCTTTTGGGCCTGAATTCCCGTGACCCAGCACTTTTCATCCGGCGCGAACGGGCGATGCGGATAATCGTTTGAGGTTGCTCCTCCCGGCACGGCCATTGTGATCAGCAAATCCTTGCCGAAACCGCTCCAGCCTTGCCCGATCTTTCCGTTCTTGTAAGTGTTCGATGGCGGCATCGGCGAAGCGACGGCATACATAATCAGGCCGGGCTTGTGGATTACGGCCACATCCCCGGCCGTGACAATATCGGAACGGTCGGCTGTAATCTTCGTCAGTTTGAATTGCGAGTTGAGCTTTTGCTGAATAGCCGCCGTATCGCCTGTCTGTGCCGCCAGCGTAAGACTGATTATCGATGTGATAATGGCAAATCCGAGCGCAGAGAACCTTTGAACCTTTGACATAGGCCCTTCCCTTTCATGAGTTGTGGGGGAAGTTAGTTGATAAGCTGTCAGGGGAGTTATTGTAAGAACGGCAATTAAAACACCAGGATTTACAAGATGTCAAGCTACCCTTATCCCTGCATTGAAAGGCGCCGCTCCACTCAAAGAAACGCCCTCGCGCCGCTCTGCCTCACTGCGCATCGAAGGCCTTCACGTCGACAAGGGCCATCTTGATATGCCTCGCGGCCATTGCAGCCTCGCCTGACCCTGCGCCAACAAATAGGTCCAACTGGTTTTGGAATTCCGCTTCCGTGCTGAAAACTCCGAATGCGGAAGCGGCACTTACTTGGGCAGCAGGCCGCGGGCGATCGAGTCCAACATGCCGTTGAGGAAGTTGATGGACTCCGGAGCGGAATAACGGCGGCCGATCTCCAGCGCTTCGTTGATGACGATGGGAAATGGCGTGCCCTTGAAGCCCAGCATCTCGCCGACAGCCATCCGCAGCAGGTTGCGATCGACGGCCGGCATGCGCTCCAGCCGCCAGTGCTTCGAGTTGGCAACCAGCAGCTCGTCAATCTGTTCCTGGTGGGTGATGGCTACACGAAACAGATCTTCTGCGAAGCCGCGGACATCCTGCTCGACTTCATCGCCGGCCTTCCAGAAGGTAGCCTGGACCTGCTCGGGTGTCTGCTTGCCAATGTCCGCTTGAAAAAGCATCTGCATGGCAAGCTCGCGCGACTTGCGCCGCCCGGATGTGTGGTGAGGACCGGCGGTCAAATCGCGCCGCCTTCATCGGATCCTTGAATCAATCTGCGTTTCAGGCTAACCATTTCGATGGCGGCAATGGCGGCCTCAAATCCCTTGTTGCCGGCCTTGATGCCGGCGCGATTCAGCGCCTGCTCCAGGGTTTCGCAGGTCAACACGCCGAAGCTGTGAGGAATGCCGGTCTCCTGCTGGGACTGGCCGATGCCGCGTGCCACCTCGTTGTAGATGGCCTCGTAGTGAGCGGTTTCACCGCGCAGCAGACATCCCAGCGTCACAATGGCGTCCACTTTGCCAAGATTGGCAAGCGTGCGCGCGGCAGCTGGAATCTCCCACGCGCCGGGAACGCGCACCAATTCAATGTCGGACCGCTTTGCGCCGCTGCGTAGCAGTACGTCCAGCGCTCCCTCCAACAGCCGCTCGGTAATCACCGCATTCCAGCGCGCCACAACGAGGGCAAACCGCATTCCAGCAGCGGACAGATCGCCTTCGATAGCTATCGGCTTACCCTTGAGCGGATCGTTCCAGGCCCAGAAGCTGAATGCAAAACCAGGCTCCGGTTCCACGGTAAAAATCTGCGACTTCCAGTGAGTCGAGGTAATCGGTGATAGACGCGCAACCGCGGATTCGCCGCCATTGGCTTGAAGCCAGGCTGCGACCGTCTGGTGCACGGCATCGAGCGTCGTCACCTCTACAAGCACATCGGCTGTGGCGGGAAATTCGCCATCGACAAATTCCAGATTACCGAGCGGCGCCAGAAACGCAGACCCTCGACTTCGATCATCCTTCCATCCCTTGCCGGAAGCAAATCCCAGCGCGGCAAAGAAGCTCCCCAGCCGGTCATAGACCGCTGCGCTGCCGGCAGG
>PLPU01000212.1:0-6552 GCA_003159975.1 Acidobacteriaceae bacterium | reverse complement strand
GCAGCTTAGGTTGTGGAGCGCGGCTTGACGGCGATATAGGTTGCCGGCACAATTCCCGACGGTGGCGCGGGGCTCTTGGTGGTAAATGTGCAGCCTTCGTCGGTAGGTGCGCAAGCGGGCAGATTGGGAGCAATCTGCTGCGAGTCAACCGGCGGCGTCGCGGTCGATGGATTGGCCGGAATCGTGATGTAGTGAATCATGTTGTCGCCTGCCGTCGAGACGAAGAAGTAAGAGCTATCCGGGCTGAAAGCTCCGAAGATGGGGGCCGTCGGAGCCGTGCCGCCGCTTGCCGTCAGTGGCACCGAGCCCACCGTGCCTGCCGCGCCGCCGGTGCCAGGAAGATAATAGGGCAGCGAGGCAGCGGCTGTGGAGCCTGCCGCGGGGTTGTAAGTGACGAAGGCCAAATTGGAGCCTGGCGAAGGCACCACCTGATTTACGACCGAGGCGGGAGCGGGAATCTGCGCCTGGTTCAGCGTGGTTCCAAGCACCAGCGGCGAAAGCGAAGCCCCATTGGGCAGCGAAGTATCGCTGACATTTGACGGCAGGCAGTTCAACGAAGGTATCGACACCCCGATGTCAGACAAAGTGATTGGGCCGCCGGACGCCGGTACAGATGCGCCCAGGATGTGATTGCCATCGGTGGTCGCGGCCAGAACATCGGTATCCGCTGTGACCGTATTGTCCGGAGCCGGTCCTTGCGGATAAAAAAGCATGCTGGCTTCGCTGCCCACGGTGCCGCTGGGGCACCAGGTGTGCGCCACCGTGGGATTGCCGCTGAGAAACGCGCCCACGCCGGGGATGGTAATGGCCAGGTTCTGCGCGCCCGGATTGGTTGCGCTGGAAGCCGCCAGCGGGATGGAAGTAAATCCCGTGTTCGCGTTGTAGACGTACAACGTATCCGTGTGTCCCGTGACGCCCCCAACGTTCGCCGCCGAACTATCCGTGATGTACAGGGTCTGCGAGTCGGGAGTCCACGAAGCGGAGGTGCCCATCCCGCCAAACGTTCCGGTAATGCCGCCGCTTGCGTTGTAGAGGTAGAAGAGCTGCCGCTCCTGGTCGTTGATAAGCAGCGTCGTATCGTTCGGCGATACCGCCAGGACCACGCCTGGGGCAGTTGTGTCTACCTTGGCCAGCGTGTTGTTGAGCGTTTGGTAAATCATCAGCTCGTGGCTCGAACCGAAATAAAGATCGTTGCCGATCCGGTCCTCTACCATCGAGTTCGGCACATAAGGCAGCCGAACCGTGGAACCCACCGTCCCGGTCAGCAATTCGATGGGAACGAAATACTGCGACTGGCCCGGAGCGCCAAACCAGACGTAGTCGCTGGCGGTGCCGGGGGTGGTTATCTTCACTGGGTTCGATGAAATAGAAAGCCCGGTGCCATACAATCCGTATTCGTTGATCGGCGCCGGATTACAGCTGCCTGGCTCGCAGACCGCATAGACCGAAGCGATCCCGGGGAAGTTGGTGGTGATCGCGCCTCCGCTACCCGCCGTAATATCGATCGGATCGGTTGACTGATAGGTGAGGGCCAAGCCGGTGATCGGGTTACCCGCGGTATCGATGACCGAGGTGGTCAGGCTCTGAGTGACACCCTGGGTGACCGTCCCGCTGGTCTCGCCGTTCGCCAGCGTCACGTTGATCGATTTCGGCGGGCAGGTGGAGAAGTAGCCAGCCGACGAACCCGAGCCCGCAACCGATGCGGTAATGACCGTGGTGCCCGGTTGTGCCGCGGTAATGCTCACCTGGTTGGTGGTGGTGTTGGTGCTGATGGTGCCGATGTTGGGCGTGCCGACAATGTAGCTGAGCGTGCCGATTGACGCCGTGCAGTCAGGGATCGAACTCGCGGCCACGCCGGGAGGAGGTCCGCCCTGGCAGGCAAATTTGCCGCTGGCCACCACCGACGGCGGTGCGCACAGCTCGTACTGCGTGTTGTTGCTGACAAAGCACGCCTCCGCGTCGAGCGTGGCCTGGGTGCCCTGTGAAAAGCACTGATTGCCGCTTCCGGACAAGGGAGTTGTGACAAGGCTCACCGAGGTCACCTGGTCATGCACGTAAACCTGCACCGGATTCGAAGTCACCGAGTTTGCTGACGCTGTGACGTAAGCAATCGCATAAGGCAGCCCGTTGGTCGTGGGCAGCGGATCCGGCTTGTTGCAGACGGTGTAGTTGGCGATGCCGCCACCCGTATTGCGGTTCCAGGTGCCGGCGCACATGGTGCCGGACGGCGATAAATCAACCAGCTGGTTGTTCGAGGTGCCGTACGTGTAGGCTGCGACACTGGCCGTCGTGCCCTTGCAGGTCTTCGCCGTGGGCGAGGCGATCTGCTGGGTCTGCCCAAAGGCAATGGAGACGCCAGCGGTCACCGGAGTCAGCGTGACGTAATCCACGTCCGTGATCTTCAACCCGTAACCTTGGCCATTGCAGTAGTTCGCATCCGGGTTGCGAGTGCAGCCGGAGATCGAAATCCCAGCAGGAATGGCCACGCACAACAAACTGACAAGCGTCAAAAACCGCCGCATGAATCCTCCCCGCCCCGCCGCTTGAAACCGCGGAACGGTCTATCCAAATCTGTAAAAGAAAAATGGGTTAAAAGCGGCCCGTCAACATGCCCCATGGTTGGCCTGCCGCCGGTGGAATCCGCTCAAGTGACCGGCTCCCGGCAGTACGCTCTTCCATGCAGCCGGTCAGCGCAACACGCTCAGACAACTCCAAAGAAAAGTGTATCAGGACGGGGCGGCCATCGGTACAAAGCTGCCAGGACCGTTTCCGTGCCCATTTTTAGCTCTCATCCAATAGACTCCGTCGGACCTTGTTTGGAGAGCACGCCTGGAAAGCACGCCGGGGAGCGGATGAGGAGTCGCCGACCCGCCGGCTATTGCCCAGCCGGCATGAAGTGCTCAAACCACTCCACGGCACGCTCCATCACATCGCGCCGATGCGCCGGATCGACAAAGCCGTGCCCCTCATTCGGATAAACGACTAGCTGTGTGGTCACATGCTGGTCGCGCAAAGCATGCCAGAACTCGTAGGACTGGGGCGCGGGACACTCGCCGTCCCGGTCACCCACCACCACCAGCGTAGGCGTGTGCACCTGCTTGATGAAATTGATGGCCGAGCTCTTGGCGTAGACCGCCGGGTCGTCGTAAACCGAAGCGCCAAAGTAAGGAATCATCCACTGGTCGATCGAGTTCTCGCCATAGTAGCTCTGCCAGTTGGAAAGCCCCGCGCCGGAAACCGCGGCTTTGAACCGGTTGGTCTGCGTGACGGCAAACATCGTCATGAACCCGCCGTAGCTCCACCCCGTAATCCCAACCCTGCTCGGGTCCACCGGATACTTGGCCAGAACCGCGTCCACCCCGGCCAGAATGTCGCGGAGGTCGCCATAGCCGAAATCCTTGCGGTTGGCCTGCGTGAACTTCTCGCCCTGTCCATAACTGCCCCGCGGATTGGGCTGCAGCACAAAGTAGCCCAGCGCCGAAAACGCCGTCGCGCTCAGTCCGCCACCACCGCCCCAGCGCGCCTCGGCTGCCGCGGCTGGCCCGCCGTGTACCTCCACAATCAGCGGATACTTCTTATCCGGATCGTAGTCCTTGGGCAGCAACAGCCACCCCTGCACCTTGAACTTGTCGCTGGTCCACTCGAGCGAAACCGACTTGCCCCACGCCGGTTCCACGCCGTCATTCAAATGCGAGAGCTGGGTTACGCCATCCAGGCCCGCGTCCGTGGAGTTACCCACCTTTGCCTCGTAAATCTCCGTGGCGTGATCGAAGCTGCTGGCGTGAAACACCCACAGTTTGTGATCGGCCGACGACGAAAGACTCAACTGCAGCCGCCCATCTCCCACGCTTCCCGGAATGCTGAACACAGGCTTCCCGAAGCTCGTCACCGGGATTGCACCGCTCGAAATGGCGTGCTCGGACCCGCCCTCGATATTGAGCTGCACAAGTTGTGCGTCACCGCCCGCCAGCTCGCTGACATAGATGCGCTCGTTGCCGTCCCATACGATCCAGGCCGGCGAAGTGGGCCGATTCACCGTCAAGTCAACCGGCTCGCCTCCCGCACCTGACACCAGCCACACGTCGCCGCCGGTCGACCCCTGGTCGCTCATCAGTCCGCCGATAAACGCAATTGCCTTGCCGTCCGGCGACCACCGAGGCACCGCAATCTGCAATCCGTGCAGCGGCCCGGATACCTCGGCCGGCGCCAGAATCGCCTTGGGCGCGCCATCAAGCGTCTGCGTGTAAAGCTTCGCGACCCACCAGTTGTTCTCTCCTGGCGGATTGGCAGCCACATAAGCCAGCCCCTTCGAGTCCGGCGACCAGTCGAATTCATACACATGCAGATTCGCCGGCGTGGGTTGGGCTGGCTCAACCGGCTTGGCTGCATCCACATCAGCAACCGCAACCCGCTGAACCTCAACGCCGTCCTCACCAATCACGCCCGAAGGCGGCTTCATCGCCGCCAGCGCTCCGGCAGGCCGCGTTGCGCCCTCCACATAAAGGAATGCCAACTTCGACCCGTCCGGCGAAAAGGCCAATTCGTGTACGTAGCCCTTCAGTTCCGTCAGCCGCCGCGCCGGCCCGCCATCAACCGCAGCAACATAGAGGTCCGTCTGCTCGCCCAGCTTGGCGCAATCCGAGAAAAATGCCAGCGCCTTTCCGTCCGACGACCAGGCAAGATCGTTCTCGTGGCAATGCTGCTCCGGCTTGGAGGCAGCGGTGATGCGCTCGCTCTTGGCCAAAACGTCGAGCGGAGCCAGGCGAATCTCGACTCCCTCTTTTCCCATCTGAATCCAGGCCAGCCGCTTGCCGTCCGGCGACACTGCAACCTGCCCCACCGACCGGCCCCGGTTCAGCCCCTTGAGGACCTCCTCCATGTGGGCACGGTCCGGTTCGGTGGCGGCGTGCGTCTCTTGCGCTAATGCGTTGGAAAAGTGTAACCCGGTGCTCAGAACCAGAAATGCACCGGCAATCAGAGAAGCGCGCAGGGAAGTCCGAAGAGAAGAGAAAAACATACAGAAATGCTATCAGGCGAAATCCAGCTATGCGCTCATAGCTTGGCATTCGCAGCCGTGCTGACTAGCTGTCTTGCTGACCCGCTGACTAGCTGACCCGCTAACCCGCCGCCGCATGAATCGCCAGCAGCCTCTCCAGCAGCGGCTTCAGCAGCTTCAAATCCAGCGCATTCGCCCCATCCGATTTCGCATTCGCCGGGTCGTCGTGAACCTCAAGAAACAGCCCATCCACGCCCGCAGCCACCGCCGCCCGCGCCAGCAGCGGAATAAACTCCGGCTGCCCGCCGCTCACACCATTGGCCGCCGAAGGCTGCTGGACTGAATGCGTGCCGTCAAACACCACCGGCGCCAGCCGCCGCATCACCGGCAGCGAGCGGTAATCCACCACCAGCGTGTTGTAGCCGAAGCTGGCCCCGCGTTCGGTCAGAAACACCCGCTCGTTGCCCGTTGAGCGCACCTTCTCCACCGGATGATTCATATCCCACGGCGCCACAAACTGCCCCTTTTTGATGTTCACCGCGCGCCCAGTTTTGCCGGCAGCAACCAAAAGGTCCGTCTGGCGGCAGAGGAAAGCCGGAATCTGCAGCACATCCACAGCCTCGGCTGCGATCTCGCAGTGCCCGGGCTCGTGTACATCGGTCAGAACCGGCAGACCCGTGGCCCTGGCCAGCCTGCCAAGAATACGCGTCCCCTCAACCAGCCCCGGCCCGCGAAAGCTCTTCACGCTGGTGCGGTTGGCCTTGTCGTAGCTGGCTTTGAAAATGTAGGGAATGCCCAGATCCGCCGTGATGCGCTGGATGGCGTCCGCCATCGTGCGTACATGCGCTTCGCTCTCAATCACGCAAGGCCCGGCAATGAGGAAGAGCCGGCCCCCGCCAACGTGGACCGGCCCGATTTCAAAGGAGTTGCTCACGAATGCAATTCTACCGTGCCGCCAAATGCGCAATGAAGGGCGAATCCGGAAGCTCCTGCTCCGCATGACTCCTCGACCACTCCCAAAGCGCCCTCTCAAGCGCGTGCAGTGCCGTCGGGCCCGGCAGATTGCCTTGCGCCTGCACAATGCCGCAGTCGGCCAGGTGCTTGCAAAAGGCAACATACTCCACATAAAACTCGATGTTATGCCGCGCGTGCCCCAGCGCTTCAAGAGCACGAAAATCCAGCACCGTGTATTGCTCTGGTGCGATTGCCGCCAGAATTGCGGAGGCTATGGGAAGGTCTATGCCGCGCAGCCCGGTAAGTGCGTTGATGGCGTCCCGGGTCGAGGTTTCCGGCGATGCTGCCACCGCAAGCACCTTCCTGATCAGCGCTTCGCTGTTCCCAATCAGGTAATGCACCACTCGTTCCGATTTCCAGCGAACGATCGTCTCCAGGTTTGACAGTGAGTGCTCGCCGGCGCGTATTGCCGCCCCGGCCTCAAATGCCGCTTTCTCAAGCTGTTGTTCTTTTTCTCCGGATTTCTCCCAATACTGCTCAGCCAATTGCTGAAGGTCCGATTCCGCGGGTTGAAGCTCAAAGTACGCCATGGTGTCCAGTAC
>PLPU01000511.1:0-3257 GCA_003159975.1 Acidobacteriaceae bacterium | reverse complement strand
TTTAGATACGTAAGTAACTGATTCTACATGGATAGTCGGCGGTTCAATACCGTCTCCGGCCACCACTCCTTGGTACAAATCCATCTGTTCCTGGCTGCACGGCGTTTTGCGCGAAGCGCACCAGTCCTGCCCGGTGCCCTTAAAAGGCCGTCTGCGGCGTGAATATGCGGCCCGGCGAGCTCATCCATAAAGTCTGTTCACAGACCTTCGCTGGCGCTGCGCGTATAATCCGCTCAATTCTGCGTATGGAATTCTTTTTCATCATTATTCTTGCGATTGCTGTCTTTGTGGTCTGGCTCCGCAACAAGGACGCAACCAGTTCGCAGCGCGAGGACATCGCTCGCCTTGAGCGCGAAATCGATTTCCTGAAATCGCAGTTGGGTGCTCTGATCAAAGCGCAAGCCGCCAGCCTGGCCAGTGCCGGGCCTGCCGCGGCGCCTCCCGAAACGCATGCCGCTCCGCCCAGACCGAAACAGCCGGAAGCCATGCCGTCTCCCGTTCCACGGCAAGAACCTCCGCTGGCGGCGCCCCCGCCTGCCTCGATCCCGACAGTTACAGCCCACCATGCCCCGCCGCCCGCGGTTGCGGCCTTCAGACCCCCGCCGCCTACGCCCGTTGCCGTACCGCCTCAGGCCATTCCGCCTCTAGCTCCACGGGTTCCGGCACCACCCGCGCCGCCGCAAGCACCCCTCATTCCAAAGCCGGCTGCCGAAGCGCCCGAGCCACCAACCCCCACCACGCCGCCTTCCGGTGCAGAAGCTAAAGCAGCCGCGCGCGAAGCCATTTTTTCCCTGGAGCAGAAGCTCGGCGCCAATTGGTTCAACAAGCTGGGTGTCGCATGTCTGGTGATTGGAGTTGCTTTCCTTCTTGCCATTCAATTCCAGACCTGGGGACCGGGCGGCAAGGTCCTCTGCGGCTTTGCAGTAAGCCTTACACTCCTGGCAGGAGGCGTGTGGCTCGAACGCAAGCCCACCTACCGCATTTTTGCTCGTGGCGCTATCGGAGGCGGCTGGGCGCTGGCCTTCTTCACCACCTACGCCATGCACCACATCGCGGCCGCGCGCGTGCTCGAGTCGCTGGCCGCCGATCTCGTCCTCATGCTGCTTGTCGCCGCCGGCATGGTGGCTCATTCGCTCCGCTACCGGTCCCAAACCGTGACCGGTCTGGCGTTCATGCTCGGCTTCGTCACATTGCTCACCAGCCATCTCGAATCGGCTGACGGCACGGTGGTCTTTAGCCTCTCTGCCAGCGTCGTGCTCGCCGTGGCGCTTGTCATTGTCACCGCGCAGCGCCATTGGGCCTGGCTGGAACTCGCTGGCCTGATTGCCGTCTATCTCTGCCACCTGACCTGGCTCACCCAGGTGCTGCCCGAAAACCACGCGGCCTTCACTGAGTTCTGGCCATCCACCGCGCTCATCCTGCTCTACTGGCTCATCTTCCGCGCAGCCTATGTCGTCCGCACGCCGCTCAATCAGAACGAGGAGAATATCTCCAGCCTTTCCGCCGTGTTGAATTCGATCGGCGTGCTCGGCCTTCTCAAATATCAGGCCGCGCATCCCGAGTGGGCGTTCTGGGCGCTGATGGCGCTGGGCGCAATTGAAATGGCGTTGGCTTTCCGTGTCCGTTCGCGTCGGCGGCAGGCGTTTGTAGTGCTCTCCACCATTGCTACTGTTCTGCTTGTCTCCGCGGTGCCGTTCAAGTTTCATGGTGTCAGTTGGCCGGTGCTGTGGCTGGTGCAGGCGCAGGTTCTCGCCGTCTCCGGCCTGCGTCTCAGTGAGCCGGTCTTCCGCAGGCTCGGCTTGCTTGTCGGCGTTATCACCGGCGGAGTACTCGCTTTTCACGATGCGATTCCGCTTCTGCTCTTCCGGCTCGCCAACTCCGATCCATCCCATCACGCGTCGCTCACCGCAGCCCTGGCACTCGCAGCAACGCTCTATTGGATTCACGCCGAAGTCTATCCGCGCCGCTGGCCGCAAATCGCCGAAAACGATCTCGAAGCATTCGCGCTGCGCATCATCAGTTGGCTCGGCACAGGCGCCGCCGCCGCTGCTCTGTGGGTAGCGCTGCCCGACCTTTGGCTTCCCATCGGCTCGCTTGCGCTTGTTCTCGCACTCGCAATCGCGGCCCATCGATTCCGCTTCACCCGTCTCGAGCTTCAAGCCGATATTCTCGCCTTCGCCTCTGCTGCCGTTCTGGCCATTCATCACGTTGCACCGCTTGCCCTGTTCCGACTCGACTATCCAGATCCCAGCCACCACCCCGCCGAGACCGCAGTCCTCGCCATCGGCGCCGCAGCTTTTTGGATCCGCTCCGAGGTCTTTCCCCGCGTAATACCTTCAGTCAATTTCGGCGATTCCTCGCCAATCGATTTGAATCCCTGGCAGAACTTTGCGCGGACGGTCATCAGTTGGTTTGGCGTAGCCGCGGCCGCCGCTTCTCTCTGGGTCGCGATGCCCGATCTCTGGCTTCCCATCGGTTGGCTCGCGCTTCTGCTTCTACTCGCACTCGTCTCTCAACGTCTCGGCTCCGCTACCCTGGCGCTTGAAGCAGACGCGCTCGCAGTGCTGTCGGCTATCGTGCTCGCGTTCCATCATGTTGCGCCGCTTGCGCTTTTCCGGCTCGACAACCCCGACCCGAACCACCATGCGGCGGAGACGTGGGTGCTTGCTCTCGCCGCCGCGGCCTGGTGGATTCGCTCTGAAGCTCTCCCTCGTCTCTTGCCCCTTCGCACAGGCGCCACTGTTTCGGGATTCGACCTGGCCGCTTGGCAGTCGCTGACAATCTCCGCTACAAGCTGGCTAGGCGCCGCCGCTGCCGCCGCTGCGCTTTGGGTCGCCCTGCCCGCTTCGTGGGTCGTCGTTGGCTGGCTCGCGTTGGTGGTGGTGCTGGGATTCGCCGCTGACTGGATCAAAGCGCAAACCCTCGCCTTGCAAGCCGATTTCCTGGCTTTGGCGTCTCTGCCTGGGCTGTTTGTCTGGGACGTTTGGACACAAGGGTGGTGGGACCACAAAGCGCCGCTTATCGCCGCCGTTGCGCTGCTTTACGCGGGCATGCGGCGCAAGACTTCTCCGTCAGGCTTGCCGCGCTATGTCGCCCCCACTTACTCCTGGGCGGCCACGCTGCTCATGTCATTTGCGGCTGCGGAACTCTCTTCCGCCATAGCATTGACTCCAATCTGGATCCTGCTCGGGCTGGCTCTCTTTGAACTCGGCCGCTTCACTCGCAAAGGCTTTTTGCGCTGGCAAGGCTACATTCTT
>PLPU01000047.1:1579-9895 GCA_003159975.1 Acidobacteriaceae bacterium | reverse complement strand
TATTTATGGCGGACTACACTAGAGGCGCCGAGGAACTGTGCGGCGTGTGCTTCTGCCAACTTGTCGCATCGCGCCTTATCCAGATGGAAATAGGTTCCAGTGATGTACACGCGCTGAATCCGATGCTTGCTGCCGATCAGATCCAGTTTCTGCCACAGGTCGCGATCAGGGATGCGGTCGGGCAAACGCTTCCAGATCTGCGCGAACTCGGCGAGTCTCCACTCGTCGGGCCGGAATGGAATACCGTTGAGGAGATACTCATTGTCGCTGTGCAGGAAAACATGACAGGGCTCCCGGAGCGCCTGAAGGCCCTCAATTGCCGCCTGGAGCTCCATAGCGCGCATTGTCGTACACGGAGATCCTCCCACGCGCTCTGAGGCGCTCGCTCCATGCCTCAAGATGCAGGCCCAACCACCAGGGCCATAGTTGACGTTACAGATACCGGCGATGGTAATACTTACGAACTTCATGTTTGCGATCTCCGATCTGTACCATTTGTAGCCTCCACGCCGCAGCTTTCACCGTGGATTTGCTACCTCAGATGGCGCATTGCACCGTCACCCATGGTCTTCTATTGGGTGGGTGCATCCAGCCTTGCTGCTTGGCCCTTCTACCGCTTCGTGGGGCAGCCTGGTTCAGCTCTGGTGCTGCCCAGGTTCCACCACATTGTGGGTGGTCCTGGCTCACCTTCAGGATCGCATTCTGCCTGGATTGTCCAAAGTCCCAGGGAGATTCTCGTCACGGAGAATGGTGCCCATTTCACTGCGACACATATTTCTAGTATTGGAGAAACTTCGAGAATCGCTAATACTCGCTGTTAGTAAGGGTTTTCGGCCATTTCAAGATCGGTCCTGCTGCGCTCTATTTATCGGTCCTCCGTTCTGCTTTTGCGGACTTGTGCGTATTGTCTGTACTCGGTTCCGGTGAATCTCTTGCCGTATTCGCGTTTGAGACAAAACGGCCATCTTACTGCTATGTGCCTCCGGGCGGCTTATGGCCGCCCCGGTTCCATCCGTAGTTACGCGGCTAGTTGAATACCCGTCCTAACGCCAAGACGGTCCACGAGGGCGTCCATTGCCTGTTGGCGCTCCGTTTCTGTCAGCCCCCGGAAGATCCGAGTGAGACTGGCCTCGGCCTTGTCCACCGCAGTATCGAAGTCGTAACCGACCTGCGGCCTGCGCACCTTCCCGCAGGATTGTACGGATTCCGTACGGTCGATCATCTCCTCGGCCCCGGCTGCTGCCAGGAGGTCGTACGAGGTCTGTCTGGGCAGCTTGACGATTCGGCAAAACTCCGACCACTTCCGCTTCGGGCCATAGATGGCCTTGTATCCAGCCACAACCCTTCCACGCTCTCGACAGTTCAGGAACAGGCCGCGTTCGGCGCTAATGAACTCGCCGCGCAAATTGAGTTCTACTCCAGCCTCTTCTGGTTCCAATCCGGCCGCAAGCTTTCCCAACTCGGCGGCAATGCGGCCAAGCTCGGCCTCATGCAGCCCCTTGTCGATCTCTTCGCGGTCTACAGAAGGCAATTCCCGCACCTTCAAATGGGCGAGATGCTCCGGCCACAAGTTCCAGTCCTCTGCATTGCCGGACTGCCTTCCGGACTCATCAATAACAACCAGCTCTGCGCCGGAATCAGACGGCAGCTTGCCGAGTTGCTTCACCCAAGACGCGACGTTCTGCGCCCTGCATTGCTCGATGATCGCCTCGACCCATGCCGCGTCCATGGACCGCGCACCGGAGCCGGTCTCGCCGCCAATTATGGCCCAGTTGATGCCTGTAAAGTCGACCGTCCCAAGGTCCTCAAGCAACGGCTCGATTGAAGCAAAACGAACCGCTGCCGGGATTGAGCGAAGTACATCAAGGCGGGGCAATCCGTGCCGGCGATCCTCGACTGTCACGCCCAGCCAGACATTCGGGTCGCCAATTCCCCAATCGGGCGGCAGCATCCTGCGAATGTTGCCGGCCCGCTTGGTCAAGAGAAGCCAATCGAGGTTGGGGGTTTCGCGTATCAACGCCCAAAGCCGCTCACGTTGCCCCGCAGGGGCCTCGCTATCCGCCCAGTCTGCCAGACTGGCACAAAAGACACGAGGCCTGGTGCCGGATTCCGCCGCATCTCGGTTCCACTTGAGAGGCTCGCGCCACTTCACTTCGGACATGACCCGCCGGGGTGCGCCCTTTCCCCAATGGCTAACTGGCTCGGTCAGATGCCTGCTGTCTCGCGTCTCGGCGTAGCAATGGTCGCAGCCGGGAGAGACGCGAGTACATCCCTCCCAGCCGTTAAAGGTGTTATCGCACCAGTTGATGGCTGTGCCTTTCACGCAGCCTCCAATTCGGCTATCAACCGGTCGAGCTTGGCCACATGCTCCTGTAGCGCTTCGCTCTCGGATTGGGCAATAATCCGTTGAACCCGCAACTCCACCAGAGCGGCACCCTTGCCGCTCAACTCGACAAACATGTTCACCGCTTCCCGAAGATCGATCATGCGGCCTTCTTTTCAGGGAACGCAACTTCACGATTCCGCAGCCATGCCGCAGTTGTTGCCGGGTCAAGGCGAATCGAGCCCGCCACTCTGTAGTGCGGAATCCCGCCCCGTTTGGCGAGGTCATAAATTGCAGTTTTGCCCAGGCCGAGCAAATCTGCCAGCTCTGGCGCTTTCAGCGCACTGGTTCTCTGCTCGATCCTGGAAGCCAAATCACGGCCAGAATCAAGCACACAAATACTCTTAATCTTTCCCATCTTCTGCCTTGTTGAGTTGTTGTCGCCGCTTCGTCCCGGCGCCGGGCTGCCATTTTCCTGTATAGACAGGGGCCTTTACATCTCATGTTTGGCAGGGCTTTGGGTTCCCTGAGACGGGGGCTGGGGTGCCACCGTCGGTTGCGGCCAGTCTTTCAGCACTGGAACCTTCGCGCAACTCTGATCCCGACCCTCCGCAGTGGATGCTCGGGGCGAAGACCTATCGAAACTTATACGCCGACCTTAATTCTGTGTCAAGTTGGCGCGAATGGCCAATCGTAACACTGGGGCGCCCAAGTGAGCTGCATCACGTTAAATGGCCGGGATTACTCCAGGCCCATCAATTACCACACCACGGCGTTCAACTTTCCCTGCGCCTCCTTCGCGCTTGCTGGCCTCAGATACCTCATAGTCGAGGCAATGTCCTTGTGCCCGGCGTACGCCTGAACGGTCCTCAAATCGATTCCATTTCGAAGCAGGGTGGTGATGTAGGATCTGCGGAATTTGTGCAAGGTGAACGATTCGCATTCGCGCCGCTTTGACTTGCACCCCTCGCACAGTCCGCAATTCAGCTTGGCCCTCCGCGCCAGCGTCTTCAGCGCAAACAGCAACTTTGTATTCGGGTTTCCGTTCTTGGTGCCAAGAATGAGCGACTTCCCGCCGTGTTGCTCCTTCCACGCCTTCAACTCGTCGAGCACGTCGTCGGGAATTGGCACGAACCTCTGTTCATGCGTTTTCACGCGGAAGTTCCACCGGGGCTTCCCCTGGACTCTGAGAGTCTTCTCAGTGAAGTTAATGTCCGAGAACTCCAGGTGCATCAATTCCTGGTCGCGCAGCCCGCACTTCAGCGCCAGAAGAATCGCCATCTTCATGTATGGACCGGCCTCAGCCAAGATTGTGCTGATTTCGTCGCTGGTGTAGATCGTCGGAAGTGTCTCTTCATACTTCGGGACCGGTGGCAGGATGGTCTTGTCGATGCCGGCAAAGCGAAGCCACGAAGTCAGGCGCTGGTGTTTGTTGGCCACTGTCCGGTCAGAGCAGCCGCGCTTCCGGAGCGCGGTGTGGAACCTGAAGATGTCGTCACGGGTGATCTCATCGACGTACGTCTTCCGATTAAGCAGCTTCCTGAACTCCTCATTCACCAGTCGAGCCTGGTCGGCTGCTTCCATTGCGCCGCGCTGTTGCGCGTCTCGGATGTAGGCGGCGGCTGTCTTGGCCAGCGTCTTGCGGTCATCCTTGTCGACAAACGTCCCGCCGGCGCTCTCGGCGGCGCTCTTCGCCGCGGTCTTGCTTGGACTCTTTTCAAGCTTCTTGCGCTCGGCATCAGCTTCCGTTGCGCCGCTCTTGAAGGGTATGTATTTGGCCTGCCGATCCTCGTACAGGCGAAGCTCATAGGCGGGGCTAGCGAACTCCACCTGCTGAGCCCCGACCTGTGCGTACCCTGGGCGGATGCGCCCGTTGCCCCCGTAGGCGGCAGGCAGCCGCCTCCACTTCCCGTCTACCTTCACACGCAGCGTCACGATGACGGAGCGCTCTTTCGTTACGGTTGCCATGCTTTCAAGCCCCCTACAGCCATTTTAGCATGACAACCGCATGACAACGCTTCACATACCGCGTATTTACTGAGTCTCTTACGCATTTACAGAGAATCCCACTCTCTCCGCCAGAAACACATCCACCTTATTGATTCTAAAGATGGTACTACGCACAATAATCGAGTTGCACGGATTAACTCCAGCTACCCTGGTCACTCAAGTACTGTCGAATTGCCCCTTTTCCGGCCAAAAACGATAGCATGGAAGTGGACCGAATCGGCTATGTGGGATCAGACTAGCGGCGATGAGCGAGTACACATGCTTCGGGCTACCCCCCATCGCTGCTGCGACAACGTCAGCATCGCACATCCGAGGGAAGGGTGAGTTCGAGTTGTCAGCCCGGACCCACGCATCCGTTTCCTTTTCTTCGGCTTTGTGCAAGCGGTACCTGAATTGACACCAGGTCGATATTTTGGCGCCGTGCCTCTCCCGGACACCGATTCGATGTACCCATCAGCAAGATTCGGATGGCTGGTAAGAAAAACTCGCAGGCAGTTACCACTTGCGAAGGGCCGAGCCCCCTATCCGATTCCGCGATTCTCGGTCAGTCACCCTTACCCGGTTCACCCAAACTCAACCAGCCCTCCTGCAGATAGAGCGGATCACCGGAGATACCCGTGCTTGCACTCACAAGATCAGTGCCGGCAACGATGGCCCTGCGGCCTCCGTCCGTTTCATTCACAACGCGCACCCAGTTCCAGGCGCCCTTCTGTTGTCCGGGCAGCGGCAGCGGCAGGGCCACTTTCCCGTTCTCGTCGGCGGGAGGCTTTTCCCGGGTGAGAACCGGCGCAACCAGGAATGTTACAGCTATCCTGGCGAACGCGTTTTTGATTGCTTCGGGAGGCAGCGACTGGCTCTGGGAAGGCGCGTATCCCGCGGTCACCACGACGTCTGTCCGAGGATCGACGAGCATGGTCAGCACGTGTCTCGGCTCCGCGGTCGTGAGCTGGATGGTATGCACCTTGCTCAGGTCGATCCCGGCAACCGTGTCCCTGGGAACCGCGATCGCTCTGAACTCCGCAAATCGCTCCTCTCCCTCATCTCTGCCCTGATAGAAACCGACAAGCCCGTCGTCCGGGTCGCTGACCACGCCAAGCACCACGGGATATTTGACATCTTCATGATGGTTGGTGGTGCGTTCGATGAGAGGATTCTCATCATTCGCGGAGGATTGGGCCACGCGAAAGTCCTGCTCAAACGCCGCCCACGTTTGGTTCACGGCGGGCGGGCCAATCAGGTTCAGCTTGAGCGAAGCCCTGACCAGTGACAGCCATCACAACGGGGGGGGTACCGCGAGCATAGACTCTTCATCGTCTCCAGCAGGGCTCCGTCGCGGTAATGTGCCCCCCAGCACGACCTTATCTGGACACCTTACCAAGAATGAATGTGGCGGAGCGGCCATCAACGGATCTGTGCAGGGGTTTCCAAGCCAAGCCAAGCCGCGCCGGCCGATGAGGTGTGCGGTCATGTTTGCAACTTTGCCAGTGTTGCGTCTGCGGGTTCTGCTCGTCGCAGGACTCATCGCTGTAACGTCTTTATCGGTTCATCAGGTGGCGAACGCCCAAACAACTGCTGCAAACGAATGGACCTGGATAGGCGGAAGCAGCACGATCCCGAGCAGCGGAATAACGCCCGGAGTGTACGGCGCGTTGGGAACGCCTGCCGCCGGAAACGTCCCCGGAAGCCGGGGTGCCGCGAGCAGTTGGACCGACACCGGCGGCAATCTCTGGCTCTTTGGGGGAGACGGCTTTGATGCCAATAGCAATAGGGGCAGTCTCAACGACCTTTGGGAGCTCAATCCCTCCACGAACCTATGGGCGTGGATGGGCGGAAGCAGCACGGTGGGCAGCAATGGCGGCCAAGCCGGAGTGTACGGCACGTTGGGAACGCCCGCCGCCGGAAACATCCCCGGAGGCCGGGATGGCGCGTTCAGTTGGACCGACAGCAGCAGCCATCTCTGGCTCTTTGGGGGCTATAGCTACGATGCCAACGGCAATCAGGGCGATCTCAACGACCTTTGGGAGTTTAACCCTTCCACGAACGAGTGGGCTTGGATGGGCGGAAGCAGCACGGTACCCTGCACTACAGGTTCTTGTGGCCCGCCTGGAGTATACGGCACGTTGGGAACGCCTGCTGCCGGAAACATCCCCGGAGGCCGCGCTCCCGCTTCAAGCTGGACCGACAGCAGCGGCAATCTCTGGCTCTTTGGGGGCGAGGGCTACGTTAACGGAAATAGTGTCTTGCTCAACGACCTTTGGGAGTTCAATCCCTCCACGAGCCTATGGACCTGGATGGGGGGAAGTAGCTATTTGTTTCCGCCCGGAGTGTACGGCACGTTGGGAATGCCTGCCGCCGGAAACATCCCCGGATGCCGGGATAACGCGGTCCGATGGACCGACAGCAGCGGCAATTTCTGGCTCTCTGGGGGCCATGGCTGCGATGCCAGCAACAATGAAGGCTATCTCAACGACCTTTGGGAGTTCAATCCTTCCACGGACCTATGGGCGTGGATGGGGGGAAGCAGCACGGTTGGCAGCAATGGCGGCCAGCCCGGAGTGTACGGCACGTTGGGAACGCCTGCCGCCGGAAACATCCCCGGAGCCCGGGATAACGCGGTCAGTTGGACCGACAGCAGCGGCCATCTCTGGCTCTCTGGGGGCTATGGCTACGATGCCAACGGCAATCAAGGCTATCTCAACGACCTGTGGGAATATCAGCCATCTACGGCAACCTCCCCGGCGCTGACGGCGACGACGACTACGCTCACACCCGTTCCCACGCCGAATCCCTCCATTTATGGAGAGTCGGTAACGTTGACCGCTTCGGTCTCTTCAAGCGGAGGTACGCCGCCCAACGGGGAGAACGTCACGTTCCTACGCGGCACAACATCGATACGCGCATTCGTTCTGGGAACGGCGCAGTTGAACGGCGGCGTGGCCAGCTTGACCACCACGGCGCTTCCGGCGGGCACGGACACCATTACGGCGGTCTACGGCGGCGACGCGGACTTTGCCGGCAGCACCTCGACGGCGGTCAACCAGACGGTGAGCGAGGCCAGCTCGACGACAACATTGATTTCGTCAGTGAATCCCTCCGTTGTCGGACAATCCATTGACTTTACGGTGACCGTCACGGGGCAGTATGGGGGAATGGCTACCGGCACGGTGACGTTCAGCAATGGAAGCACGAGTCTGGGGAGTGTCCCCCTGCGCCTCGACGCGACAGGCCGCGGCTCGGCAGTCTTAGCAACCACGGCTTTGCCGCTGGGCACGGACTCGGTTACAGCGGTCTACAGCGGCGACTCTGATTTTTCCGGTAGCACATCGAATGCGGTGAGTCAGGTAGTAACCGCATCAACAGGCGGCAGCGCCTCAAACGGATGGGCGTGGATGGGCGGAAGCAGCACGGTGAGCAGTAATGGCGGCCAGCCCGGAGTATACGGTACATTGGGAACGCCTGCCGCCGCAAATACCCCCGGAGGCCGATCTGACGCGGTCAGATGGACCGACAGCAGCGGCCATCTCTGGCTCTTTGGGGGCGATGGCTACGATGCCAACGGCACCGGTGGCTGGCTCAACGACCTTTGGGAGTTCAATCCTTCCACCAAACGAATGGACTTGGATGGGCGGAAGCAGCACGGTTGGCAGCAACTATGGCCAGCCCGGAGTCTACGGCACGTTGGGAACGCCCGCTGCCGGAAACATCCCTGGAGGCCGCCGATGGGCCTCGAGCTGGACCGACAGCAGCGGNNTGGGGGCGATGGCTACGATGCCAGCGGCACTTTTGGCTATCTCAACGACCTGTGGGAGTTCAATCCCTCCACGAATCAATGGACGTGGATGGGCGGAAGCAGCACGGTGCCTGTGTGCAGCTACCCAGGTTACTGCGGCCAGTCCGGTGTGTATGGCACGTTGGGTGTACCTGCCGCCGGTAACATCCCCGGAGGCCGATATTTGGCTGCGAGTTGGACCGACAGCAGCGGC
>PLPU01000047.1:0-1498 GCA_003159975.1 Acidobacteriaceae bacterium | reverse complement strand
AGCGGCCATCTCTGGCTCTTTGGAGGAGAAGGCTACGACGCCAGCGGAACTTCCGGATCGCTCAACGACCTTTGGGAGTTCAATCCTTCCACCAACGAATGGGTCTGGATGGGCGGAAGCAGCACGGTTGGCGTCTTTGACGGCCAGCTCGGAGTGTACGGCACGTTGGGAACGCGCGCCACCGGAAACGTACCCGGAGGCCGATATAGCGCAGTCAGTTGGACCGATAACGGCGGCAATCTCTGGCTCTTTGGGGGCAGTGGCTACGATGCCAACGACAATCAGGGCTATCTCAACGACCTGTGGGAGTATCAGCCTCCTCCTCCACCCAAGACGACGACGACTACGCTCACGCCCGTACCCACGCCGAATCCCTCCGTTTATGGAGAGTCTGTGACTTTGACCGCTTCGGTCTCTTCCAGCGGTGGCGCGCCGCCCAATGGAGAGAACGTGACGTTTCTAGGCGGCTCAGCATCTCTGGGAACGGCGCAGTTGAGCAGCGGCTCGGCTAGCTTGGCAACCACGGCGCTGCTGGGGGGCACGGACTCCATCACGGCAGTCTACGGAGGCGATGCGAACTTCGCCGGCAGCACTTCGACGGCGGTCAGCCAGGTGGTGAACGAGGAGACGCCGTCTGTGACGACATGGCCGACGGCCAGCTCGATCACCTACGGCCAGACACTGGCATCCTCGACGCTGTCGGGCGGAGCCTCGGTTCCTGCGGGCTCGTTCGCCTTCACCACGCCGACAACCGCTCCGAACGCGGGTACGGCATCGCAGAGCGTGACCTTCACGCCCACCGATGCGACCGACTACAGCACGTTGACGGGCACGGCCAGCGTGACGGTCAACAAGGCCACGTCGTCCGTGACGACATGGCCGACGGCCAGCTCGATCACCTACGGCCAGACGCTGGCTTCCTCGACGCTGTCAGGCGGNNGGCACAGCATCGCAGAGCGTGACCTTCACGCCCACCGATGCGACCGACTACAGCACGTTGACCGGCACGGTCAGCGTGACAGTCAACAAGGCCAGCTCTTCAACAACATTGGTTTCGTCAGTGAATCCCTCCGCTGTCGGACAATCCGTGAACCTGACGGCTACCGTCACGGGGCCGTATGGGGGCATGGCTACCGGCACGGTGACGTTCAGCAATGGAAGCACGAGTCTGGGGAGCGCCTCCCTGAGCGGCGGCTCGGCAGTCTTAGCAACAACGGCTTTGCCGCTGGGCACGAACTCGATCACGGCTGTCTACGGCGGTGATACGAACTTTACCGGCAGCACTTCTACGGTGGTCAGCCAGGTGGTAGTCGCAGCCAATCCCGTACCGGCAATCAACGGCATCTCACCGGCGTTTACCAACGCAGGCGGTACGGTGTTCACGCTCACGGTCAACGGGTCGGGATTCATCGCAAGCTCGACGGTCTATTGGGGAACTTCGGCCCTCACCACCACATACGTGAGCGCGACCCAGATCACGGCACAAGTACCAGCGGCT
>PLPU01000022.1:0-6134 GCA_003159975.1 Acidobacteriaceae bacterium | reverse complement strand
AATCACCATCAACAAAGGCCTAACAGCCTGTGGTGCAA
Source organism: Acidobacteriaceae bacterium (assembly GCA_003159975.1). GTDB lineage: Bacteria > Acidobacteriota > Terriglobia > Terriglobales > Acidobacteriaceae > Telmatobacter. The sequence continues at coordinate 6,096 of PLPU01000022.1, read as the reverse complement.
GTAGCGATTCCCTTGCATGATCTTGGGCGAGCCATGAACGAATACGCTTCGACGCGAAGCGCCTGTCGTCCTCGGTTTGGCCTTCTGCACGGCGAATGTTGATTCCTGCGGCGAGTAAACAGCCCCGACAAGAACAAAAACAGCCTTCCTCCCAAGTTTTCCCATTCCCGCGGCGTGCCTGCGCCCAGCAGGCGGCGGAAGATTAGGCTCAGATTGAACGCGCCCACATGAATCAACTGCCGCTTGAGAATGTTGCCGTGCTTGCGTAAGTGCGTGCGCCGCATGCCTCGCGTGTCGTAGCAGTGAGCGAAGCTGCGTTCCACCAACTCGCCGCGCTGCCTGAGCAAGCTCTTGCCGTATTCACCCTGCACCCGCCGCCGATTCGCGTACACCGCCTGTTGCTGTGCGGCCTTGCCTTCCCAGTGCCGCCTGCCCTTCTGCTGTCGCTCCGGGATATAGCTGCGCACCTTATAACCCTTCACCCGCTCTACCGCCGCTGCGGAGTGATATCCCTTGTCAGCCACCATCTCTTCGATGCCCGCCACGTTCACCTTGGGCATAACGTCCGGATGTAACTCGACCTCGCGCAGGGCTAACTCCGCCACCGCTTCGCCGGCTTCGCACAGCGTCTGGTCCAGCGTAGTTGTGTCACCCTTATCGGCTCCCTGCAAGGTCACCGCCATCACTGCACCGGTGTCCAGGTCCACCGCGTGCTCGGCTTTATGCGCAAGATGCGTGCGGCCGTCCTTCATCTTCGTAACGCGCGCGTCCGGGTCCGACGGGCTCATCCATTCCTTGTTCGAAGTGCGCTTCTTGGGCTTGCGGTCCAGACGCGCCAGATCTTCTCGCGTCGGCGTCTCCATCCCCGACGCCTTGGCCAAGCTCGTGAGAAACTCCTCGTAACTTGCCCCGGTGTCGCGGCGCACAATCGAGCGCATGGCGGCGTTGGCCTCAAGCGTCGTCGCGTCGATGCCCACCCGCTTGCCCTGGATCAAGCCGCGATCTGCAAGCAACTCCAGCACCCAGGCGAACACCGCGCGGTGCGTCTCCAAGTCGATCAGGCGCCGCGTCCGCGAAATCGTCGAGTGGTCCGGCGTCTGCTCCGTAATCCCGATGCGCACAAACTGCCGCAACGCCAGCGAATCGGCCAACCGCCCCGCGATCCCACGCTCGCTGTCAATGCCCTCGAAGTAACCGATCAGCAGCGACCGAAAGTAGATGCCCGGCGCCAGACCCGGTCGGCCCATGCGCGGCGCATAGAACTTTCCGCAAAGCCCTTCGACGATCGGGTCGAACTTCTCAATGTCAAGAAGCTCGTTCAACCGCTGATAAAACGGATGCCCCGGGGACCGCGCCAATTCTACGTTCGCGATCCAAATTTCTTCTTGCTTCTCCTGTGCCTACCGTCTTCCCATCCCCATAACCGAATCCTACCGATGACTCCCCGTACGCACCAGACTTTTCCGCGTCCGCGCATCACGACTTACACCACAGGCTGTTAGCCCTGTCCAATACAGTCAGCAGGCGCTCCAGGAAACTCAGCGCGATCCACGCCGATGATGGGTTATTGGAAATGGGTCGGCACCGAAAAACCCGGGTCACAATCCGTGCTACACTGTCAGTGTTCCTGGGAGAATCGTGTGGTCCAGGCCGCAGTCGCAGGTCTCCAGAAGGCGCCGATACTGCAGCTTCTTTCCACCATGATCGATTCTAACTTCTATTGCGTCGCAAATACACCGAGGGAAGGAAATCAGAATTGGAAATCAGAGGGCCTCATCAGGAAATTTATAACGCAATTCTGCGCGTGTGCTTTGGTTATTTCCGTCGCCGGCGGGTCGCATTCATCTGGAAGACATTGCGGTTGACCACTGACATGAGGGTCCTGGATGTGGGCGGCATGGCACAGTTCTGGGGAGTGGCCGAGGGGATGGGGCTGCCTATCCCTGATGTGACGATTTTGAACATAAAACCGGCGTCCGAGCGTCTGCTATCAAATATGAAGTGGATCGTTGGAGACGGTGGGGACCTTCCATTTCCCGAGCAATCATTCGATATGGTCGTCTGCAATTCGGTAATTGAACACGTTGGAAGCAAGCGCGAAAGAATTGCTGAGGAGATTCTCCGTGTGGCACCTCGGCACTTCGTTCAGACGCCATGTAAGTGGTTTCCCGTTGAGGTGCACCTGATGTCGCCCTTCATTCATTGGTTGCCTGCAAGAGTCCGTGTGAAACTGATCAGATGGTGCACTGTCTGGGGTTGGTTGATGCACCCAACGCCGGCACAGTGTAGAGAGATAGTGGATGAAATCCACCTCCTGACCGCGAGCGAGGTGAGGAAGCTGTTCCCCCGCTCCCGTGTCGTCACGGAGCGCTTTTGCGGTATGCCGAAATCGATCTACGCCATTGGCGATCAGCGGTAGGCGTACGCGGATTGGTGCAGATCTCACTTGGGCAGAATTCGCTCGGCGGGAGCTACTTCATCTTCAGGAGACGCGGTTTGGCCTGTGGGTGCTGACATTGGCGGCGATGGGACAGGGATCGTTCGTCAGCGGGTGAACGGTTGTTGGTCCGACGCAGATTGGCGATATGTCGATGATCCAGCGCCTGCGGCGTTTTGCCCATATCCAAAGCTTAATGATTGATTTCCAGAATATTGCAAAGCTCCCTAATCGAGTCCCTCGGACGTCGAGCTAACTGCGGGTGGTGCGCGGAACAAGCTCTTTTTTCTATTGTTTCAAGTTGTCGGCAAGCTTTCGCAAAGCTGTTTGTCAGTCTTTTGGCTGATATACCCCCGTGCTATACTTGACCTTTAATCCGCGCCGAGGGCTCGGCTACCATGACTTTGACGAGGACAAGGCGNNGACAAGGCGACTATGACTTTGACCAGGCGCGAGCTCGTGAAGGGTTTCATTTGTACTTCAGCCGCGACGGCACTGGATGCACAGACATCCAGCGGTCGCGATCTAAAGTCATACTTGGGCCGCTGCGGCGGATACCTTGGCGCCGTCTCCGACAGAGGCGCACTGCAAGGCAACGATCTGCTAAAGAATCTGATCGTACGCAACTTCAACATGTTCACCCCCGAAAGTTCACTGAAGTGGGGGCCCATACGGCGCAGCGAAGACACATATAGCTTTGGGGACAGTGACTGGGTTGTGAAGTTCTGTCATGAAAATAACCTGGCAGTCCACGGGGTTGGTTTGTGTTGGAATGCAGGAAATCCGTCATGGCTGGAATTGACGATCAATAAGTACAACGCCAGGCACTTGCTTACGGACCATATAAAGACGGTAATGGGACGGTATAAAGGGCAGATTGTGTCTTGGGATGTTGTAAACGAGCCGATAGCCACATGGTTCAATCGCCCCGACGGACTGTATACAGGGCCGTGGCTGAGCGCGCTCGGGCCGGAATACATAGACATTGCTTTTCAAACGGCATATGAGACCGATCCGAAGTCTCTGCGAGTCATGAATATTCACCACGTGGAGCAAGACGGGCCCGACGCTCTCACGCGCCAGAAGGCGCTAGCTCTAATTAGGGGACTTGTCAGCCGCGGCGTTCCGATCCAGGCAGTAGGGTTGGAGTCCCATCTCGACGCAGCCCGCCCACTGGGAGGCGACGACCTTCATCGCTTCATCAAGGAGATCATGCAGCTGGGATTGAAGATCCTCATCACGGAGCTCGATGTCTCAGACGTACACATCAAGGACGGAAGCATTGTGGTCAGGGATGCGGCCGTTGCGAAGACTTATTTCGACTATTTGACGGCCATCTATGCAGCTACTGATCCACAACAATTGAGCTTCTGGAGCGTCACTGATGCTAATTGGATCGCCTGGTTTGCGAAAACAAGCCCGGCGTATCGCCGCGCCGATGGGCTCAGCAATAGGGCAGGGCTCCTGGATCGGGAACTACAGCAGAAGCCTGCATGGTTCGCAGTCCAGAGGTTTCTCAGCACGAGACATTGCTAATGCAACGCTTAGTGCGCAAGCTATTGGCTTCCGACTTTGAGAAAAGTACAAGCAGAACTTCTCGATGCATTGCCCGCTTCCTGCAGGCGTTTCATGCCGATGTTTTGCAGTTGCCGCCAAGATTGCGGCTTGCGGCCCATGCGGCGGGTGACAGATCGGCGACTTCCTGAATGGAACTGTTGGCAAGTCCTGGCAGGATCTCGTTCAGGTATTCGCGGACAGGGATCTTGAGCCGGCGGCAGCTTTCAACCAGGGAAAGGATCGCGGCCACACGCGGTCCGGCCTGCTGGCTGCCGATGTGTATTCAGGTTTTGCGTTTATGCACATCTTCGCATAAACGGAAGAACTATCTATTTGTGGGAGCTGATTCCGGAGGCCAACGGGCTGCATTGCTCTAGTCGCTCATCGGATCGGCATTATGCCGAACTCGGCATAGGGCTGTTCATGCCGCGCTTCCGACTATGCCAAAGCGGAGCGCGCTGTTCTACCGTGGTACCGATTTAGGCCTCGACTGCGCGGCATAGTTCTGGTCTCCTTTCTCTGCACTTCAGTGCAGAGGAGAGGACATGACCATAAATGCCTATGGGACCATACCGAAGCTTCAGCGACGCCTGCATGGGGGACCGCTTGGGGTTCACATTGATTTGTATGCAGCGCGGCTGCTGAAGGAAGGCCATTGCCGACAGAGCGCATGGCGCTGTCTCCGAGTCGTTTCTGACTTTAGTCATTGGCTTGAACGCAAGCGGATCGGTCTCGGCGAGGTTGATGAACGGACAGTGGAGAGGTACCAAGTGTTTCGGCTTCGGAACCGGTGCCCATTTTTGAGCGACAAGCCAGCGCTAGACCGTCTGCTGTCTGTCCTTCGCGGCATAGACGCCATCCAGCCTAATACCACAGTTGTAGATAGAAGATCGGCAGGGTCGATCCGCGCTTTCGATAGTGGCAGTACATGGCGCGAAACTGATGTCGTCTTCGCCACTCGGACCAATGCAGCAGGTGTTCAAGGCCGTGCCACCCTCGCCATAGCAATGCGGTGAGCAGATGGCGCAGTTCGGGCACGCTGAGCCGCACCTGCGCGTCTGGAGTTTTTTTCTCCACGAGCCCGTAGTACCGACAGCACTGTATGGGCTAGCAGGGCCAGTGTAATGTGCCGATACCAGCCTTGCCAGTGGCGCACCTCGTAGTGATCCAGTCCGCATTCCCCTTTTGCAGTCTCAAAGTATTGCTCGATCAGCCAGCGTTGGCCGGCCACTCGGACCAGCGTTTCAAGCGTGGCTTTCTCGGTGGGTGCGTAACACAGATAGTAAGCGCACTCTGGCTTCTCTTCGATGCTGCGCCGCACCAGAAGCGCCCGCGCCCAGCCATCCTGTTTCGACAATTGCATCAACGCCCAGTCATAGAGCCGTTCGCCCTTGCTGCCGAAGCCGGCCGAAAGGCGCTTCCATCGAGGTGCGGGCAAACTCCGCGCAATCGCGTCTACTCGATGCTGCATAAAATCTGCTTGCCACAATCGCTGGTCAGAAGCCACAGCCAGCACATAGGCCATCTGTCGCCCTTCCAGAAACCTGCGCAACTTGCTGTCGTGGCCGTACACCTCGTCAGCCGCAACCCAGGCCGCCGCAGCGCCGGAATCCAATGCGCGCCCGATCATGCGTCGTGCCAACTCCGGCTTGGTGGCAAACTCGACAGTGTCCGGAATCCCGGCCGCACGGCGACGATCTCGATCTGCGGCCCATTCCTGCGGAATGTAGAGTTCACGGTCCACCAGCGCTGCGCCCTGGTCACTGCCATAGCAGAGAAACACGCCCACCTGGCTGTTTTCGATGCGTCCGGCCGTACCGCTGTACTGACGCTTGACCCCAGCTGAATGCAGGCCCTTCTTCAGAAAACCTGTCTCATCGACGATCAGCACCGCGTCTGCACTGTGCAACTCTTCGAGCGCATAACTGCGTACACGATCCCGAGCCTGATCGGCGTCCCAGCGCGCACGGTCCAACAGATGCTGGACCGCATAGGGAGCCGCCTCGCCCATCCACTCGGACAACTGCCAGCCGTTCTTGCGCTCACAGCCGCTCAACAAGCCTTGCAAATATGCCAGACTTCGCGCACGAGGCTCTGAGCGC
>PLPU01000561.1:0-6108 GCA_003159975.1 Acidobacteriaceae bacterium | reverse complement strand
GCGGCGAAGAGTGCGGCGGGCGCGGCTTTTCCGCTGACGTCGCCAAGCACGATGGCGGTGCGGTTGGGGCCGTAGTCGATGAAGTCGTATAGGTCGCCGCCGATGGTGCGGGCGGGAAGAAAGCGGACGGCCATGTCGGCGTGGGGGTGGGACGGCGCGACGGGCGGCAGGAGGCGGAGCTGGACTTCGCGGGCCATGGCCATATCGCGCTCAAGCTGCGCCTCCTGGCGGCGGACGGCCTGGTAGAGGCGGGCGTTTTCAATGGCGATGGCGACCTGGGCGGCAAGGGTGGTCAGCATGCGCTCGTGTTCTTCATGAAAGAAAGCCGTGCGGGTGTGCTCGAGGTCGAGGACGCCGATGATACGGCCCTTGTAAAAGAGGGGCACGATCAGCTCGGAGCGGGTTTCGGGGTTCATGGGGAGATAGCGCGTGTCTTTGCGGACATCGGGGACGTTGACCGGACGCCACTCGCGGACCGCCGCGCCGACCAGGCCGGTGTTGATGGAGATGCGGCGCGCGGGCGCGTGGGCGTACCCGAAGCGCCAGGCGTAGCGAGTGATGAGCGTCTCGTCCTTTTCGTCGAGGAGCATGACGGTGAACATCTGGTAGTCGATGAGGCGGCGGAGGAGTTGGCCGACGCGTTCGAGGAGCGGGTCGAGGTCGAGGATGGAGATGAGCTCGACGGAAATTTCGTTGAGGACCTCGAGGGTTTGCGCCTGACGGGAGACACGGGCGTAGAGGCGGGCGTTTTCAATGGCCTGGGCGATGCGGGATGCGGTCAGGGTGAGCAGGTGGAGATGTTCAGGGCGGAAGTAGTTGGCTTGCTCGGACTCGATGTCCATGACACCGATGAGGCGATTTTTTGCGATGAGCGGGAGGGCGAGCTCGGAGCGGACCTCAGGGTTGGCGGGGATGTAGATATCGGAGGCTGTGACGTCGTTGAGGAGGATTGGCTGGCGGGTGAGGGCGACCTGGCCGACCACGCCGCGGCCGAGAGGAACGCGGGTGCGCTCGGTCGCCGGAGTGTGGCCGATCTGGAAGCGCATGCGGAGTTCGTGGGTGCGGTCGTTGAGCAGGAGGATGGCGAATATGCGGTAAGGAATGACGGCACGCACAAGTTCAGAGGTGCGGTTGAGGAGGGTTTGCAGGTCGAGAGTGGTGTTGAGGGTCTCGGCGAGTTGCGCAAGATAGGCAACATCGGCGGTTTCGACGCGTGCGTTGACTGGGTCGAGATGGGCCCAGGGGTTGGCTTGAGGCGCGGGGCGATAGTCGCCTTCGAGGTCGGATTGATCGGACGGGGGTGGTGGAGTGGTGGGCATGGGGGCGCAATTGGAATGATAGCGGATGGGGGGCATCAGGGACTAAGGGACTTAGGGAACAGGGAATATGGAATAGGGAATAGGGAATAGTGGACTAAGGGACTGAGGGACGTAGGGACTAAGGGACGGAGGGATCAGGGAACCGAGGCATCCTCGTGCGCGAGGGTCGGTCGTCCTGATGCGGGCAGGGAAAGGGTGGCTGGCGTTGTTTGCCGGACAGGTATTGGCAGCGAGTTCTTTTTATTCGGCACCGAGTTCGCGGACTATGGAAACGGAGGCGGAGGCGCCGATGCGGTTGGCTCCGGCTTCAAGGAGAGCGCGGACATCGGCGAGGGTGCGGATGCCGCCGGAGGCTTTTACGCCGGAACGGGCACCGGCTACACCGCGAAGCAGAGCGACATCGGCTGGGGTTGCGCCCCCGGTGGAGAACCCGGTGGAGGTCTTGAGGAAGTCGGCGCCGGCCTGGATGGCGATTTCAGCGCCGCGCAGCTTTTCTTCGACGGAGAGCAGGCAGGTTTCCAGAATCACTTTGAGCAGCGCTCCGTGATGATGGGCGACGGTGGCGGTGGCGTGGATGGCGTGATGTACGGCGTGGTGATTGCCGCTTTTGAGCTGGCCGATGGGGATCACCATGTCGAGCTCACGGACGCCGAGGCGGGTGAGGGCGGCGGCTTCCTGGCGGAGCGTGGAGATCAGCGAAGCGCCGAGTGGAAAGCCGATGACGACACCGACGGGAACGCCGGTGCCGGAGAGCAGTTCAACCGCCGTGGAGGCCCAGACGGGGTTGACCATGGCGCAGGCGAAGCGGTAACGGATGGCTTCGTCGCAGAGGTTCTCGACCTGGTGGCGCGTGGCATCGGGCTTAAGCAGGGTGTGGTCAATGACCGCGGCGAGGGTTTGCCAACTGGAGAGTGCCTGTGCTGAAAAGGCGGCAGAATCGAAGGTGCCGTGGTCGAACTCGAGATCCGAGGGTTGGATGGGTGTTATTGCAGCCATGCAATGCTCCTTGCAATGAAAATACCGAAATAGCAATGCCGCTCTGAAGGGCGGCTTACCGGGCGGCCTCCGGGATATGAGTATAGATTCTTACGCCTCGAATCGTAAACAAGACCACTCCAACAATTCCGAGGTGGTCCTAAACATGTTAGGAATGGCCCCGTAAACAATGGGATTTCAAGGGCGAAGCCCTTGGCTAGTCTTTATCCTCCGAGTTGTTTGGGTCGGGTTCTTCGACGATTACGTTTGGCGCGCCCGGCGCGTCACCGGGAATGATTTCGAGCACGCCGCCGGGATCTAGAATGATGACCTCCTTTTGAAGGCCCGATGGTACGTGTGGCGGGGGTATACGAATGTGCGGAGGCGACGATATGCCGAATGGTTGAGCGACCAGGCGTGCAGGCGGGTCTGGGTTGGGCACCAGGTCATAAGGCATATTGGAGTTCTCCGCGGTGCCGGGCGCGCTAGGATTAGGTGCACTATTCAGACCGGAAATACCCGAGCTCGCAGTGATTGTTATGGTGCCCATGCCTGAAGTGAATTGCGCGCCTACGCTTTGAACTTGAGGATTGTCACAGAATAGTACCTGGAAGGAGCCAACCGGCGCCATTGCCTTTTGATGAACGTGACCTCCATCAATCGCCGCATGCCAAGAAGCCAGTCCGAGAGCAGGCCAGTAAATTGGATTGCCTATTGGCAGGCCAGTGCTGTCGAGCGCCAGTCCTGTCATGCCTATGGCAAAATCGTTTTGGTCTGTGCAGAGATTCAAAATGATTCTTGTGCCCGCCGTAATTGTATTGGCTACCAACTGGAGCAGCGGCGGGGACCACGCTGTTTCAGACGGAAATTCACTTGCAGGATTACCCCCTCGGCCCCAAACCTGATTAAACAGCATAATCTGATTGTTCATCATGAAAAGCCCAAACTGCATCCATTGAGCATCCCAGTCATAGTCTTGCGCGTCAGCGGAGCCCTGGTAAGGCGCGTTGCAGTTGATTTGAAGCGAGAACGCGTTCCCAGCAACAACCACATCCTCGATGATGTCAATGGTGAAGGTGAGCCCGATCAAGTGGTCGCCCTGGTTAGGCGGCGCAAAAATATAATTATCAAATCCGTGCAGGTTGCCAATGTACGGAGCCATCGGCATGACGAAAGGGGCTATAGGATTAGACCCATTCTGTTCGACGGCAGTCCACAATTGGTAGCTCTCGTTCGATATGCGGCGCGGGTTCACGACCAGGGGGCTGCTTTCAGTGGAGTGGGCCTGCAGCTCTATGACATATCCTGTTTGTGGGTTTTGTATAAAAACAGCATTAGCCGCGCCGCCGGTCACCGGCAGAAAGTCCCACAACTGGTAATTATTATTGACCGTCTCCTGTTCTTGAAGGATAAGCACCGCGCCACGATCGGTCGCGTCAACGGTGACATCGGCGCCAGGAGGGGAGATCGCGCCGATCCCTACACATAAGTTAGATGCCCCAGGCGCCCCGCTTGCAATGAGATAGTGGTTCGAACCAAGGGGGTCGAGCATCGCTAGCCACCCTTGACTTGGTTGGATCGTCCCACTCCCGCCCGGCGGATTTGGCGGATTGCCGACAATAGGCGTCCCCGGGGGGTAGATCGAATTATTCGTGTCCATCGTTAAGGCGCCATTTGCCGATTGAATCATGTAGCCACCCATAAAAATTTCCTCCTGTTCGCTCGGAATTCGCCGGATGAAGTCCGGTCCGGATGCAATCACTTTCCCATTTGGCGGATTTTGACAAGGCCGAAACTTCGCGGTTGAGCGCGCTGGAGTGCAAAAAGCGGACGCCTGGGCCGCAACTCCAGACGCGAGATGGGGAATTCAATCCTGATTCCGTTCTGTGGATGGGTAACCTTGTCCGTCAATTCGTTCGTTTGTACCACGAAACAACCATCGTCGTCACGGAATTCTGCATCATCGAAGCCCTTCATTAGATTCTTACGCCTCAAATCGTAAACAAAACCACTTCAATAATTCCGAGGTGGTCTTAACGTGTTAAGAATGGCCCCGTAAACAATGGGATTTCAAGGGCGAAGCCCTTGGCTGGAGCTTTCCAGATAGCGATACCAAATAGCGGGCCGTTCAAAAAGGGCTTGCGGGCAGGGCACTGCCGCGGTCCGGTTACCGGCTTACTCGATCTCCATGCGTTCGATGAGACCATCGCGGAACGTGTACGCATGATGGACGACGGAATCCGCGAGAAGGTTGCCCGCGCGATCGTGCACCACCTGATGGACTTGAACAATGGCACAGCCTGGCTGGTTGGTCTCGATCCGCACAGGATCGACGTGGGGATCGAGGACGGCCCACTGGCGGGTCCAGTAGGCGCGGATTTCATCGTGTCCGTGGACACGGCCGCCTTCCATGCCGTTGGGCCAATCGACGTCGGGCTGCATGCGGGCCAACACGGCGTCGATGCGGCGCGCATTGAAATCACGGTAGGCACCGGCAAGCAGGTCGCGCTTATCGCGTTCTACGGTTAGCACTGGGCATTCGTCGGGCTTTGGATGGTCGGGCATGGGCGCGGCTCCGGTGCTATTCGGGGTGGTCGGGGGCCATGAGGCAGATGTCGGGGAGGTTGCGGTAGCGCTCGGCGTAATCCATGCCGTAGCCAATAACGAAGAGGTTGGGGATGGAGAAGCCTACATAGTCCGCTTCGATTTTTTCAAGGCGGCGGGATGGTTTGTCGAGCAGGGCGGCGATGCGCAGGGTCTTTGGGTGGTGCTGGAGGAAGACTTTGCGGAGGTAAGACAGTGTAAGACCGGTGTCGAGAATGTCTTCGACGATGAGGACATTTTTGCCTTCGATGGGCTCGTCGAGGTCCTTGATGAGCTTGACGGCGCCGGAGGAACGCTGACCCTTGCCGTAGCTGGAGACGGCGACGAAGTCGAAGGTGGCATCGACCTGGACAGAGCGCGCGAGGTCGGAGAGGAAGGGCGCGGCGCCCTTGAGGACACCGACCATGACGAGCTTTTCGCCGTTGAGGTCGTGGGTGATCTGGGCGCCCATCTCGGCGACGCGCTCGGCGATCTGCTGGCGGGTATAGAGGACTTCAAGACCCTGGTAGGTGATGGTAGCCATGCACAAGAGTATCGCTTACTTTTGGGGGCAGTACGCAAGGGGTTCTGTGCAAATCTGACCCCTGCGGGCACCTGCGGTGCGGCAGACGCTCGCTATTCGCTCGCACTGGCGTTTTGCTCCCCATCCATTCGCTGAAAACCGCGAATGGATGGAACACCCGGCTTCTTCGGTCCCGGGCTTCCCCCCCCGCCCGCGGCTTTTGGGCGGCTGGCCCGTCTATACTTGAAGAGAGATGATTCCTTATATACATATCTGGCACTTCAGCGTGCCGACCTTCGGACTTATGCTGTGGCTGGCAGCGGTGGCTGCTGCTTTTGTGATGGACCGCAACTTCAAAAGGGCAGGATTGCGCACCGGCGCCGAAGGGCCGGACGCGGTGGGGATGGTGGCCATTGCGATGGTGGTGGGGATTGTAGGCTCCAAGCTGTGGCATGTGCTGGATACGCCGGCGGAATTCCGGGAATACGGCTGGCGGGTGCTATGGGATTCGGCGGGGTTTGCGTGGTTTGGCGGGCTGCTTTTCGGGATTTCGGCGCTGGTGTTTCAGGGCTGGTGGGCGAAGATCGGCGCGCTGCGGACGCTGGATCTGGCGGCTCCGGCGGCGGCTATCGGCTACGGCATCGGGCGGATTGGCTGCTTTCTTTCAGGGGATGGCTGCTACGGCATTCCGACCAAGCTGCCATGGGG
>PLPU01000261.1:0-19256 GCA_003159975.1 Acidobacteriaceae bacterium | reverse complement strand
AATTCCGCAAGCTTTCGTATTCAACTGGACCTGCACAGCGGCATGCCGGTGTATCGGCAGGTCATCGACCAGGTGCGCGGGGGGATTGCTTCGGGTCTGCTGGAACCGGGAGATCAGTTGCCCACGGTGCGACAGCTTGCGGTGGATCTGGCGATCAATCCGAATACCGTGATTCGCGCCTACCGCGAGTTGGAACTGGGCGGCTTGCTTGAGACGCACCAGGGTACCGGAACATTTATCAGCGCGCAGAAGATGAAGCGGGCCGATGCGGAGCGCGAGCGCCAACTTGCGCAGATTGTTGGCGATTGCGTTTCACGCGCAGGGGCTGCCGGTTTCACGATTGACGACTTGATCGAAGAGTTACGCGGGCTGGCGATTGAGCCGCCTCGCAGGAGGTAAGAGATGATGTCGAGAATTGAAGTGGTTCCCATCAACCGGGTTGCAGTAACCGCGTTTGTGATCTGCGCGGGCGCAGGCGCAGTTCTCAGTGGATTAACCAGGCACCCGGCGCCGGCGATTGCGGGCGGATTGATTGGTGTCTACCTGCTGTTCGCCATCAAGGTGGTTCAGCAGTGGGAGAAAGTCGCGCTGCTGCGGCTGGGCCGTTACGTTGGCCTGCGCGGGCCGGGTATCTTCCATGTTGTCCCGGTCTTCGAGACTATCAGCAACCATATTGACCAGCGAGTCCGCGTGCACAGTGTCACCGCTGAGTCGACGCTGACCCGCGACACGGTTCCGGTGAACGTGGACGCGATCGTGTTCTGGATGGTGTGGAACGCGGAGAAGTCGATCCTCGAGGTCGAGAACTTTGTTGAGGCGATCAACCTGAGCGCGCAGACAGCGTTGCGCGAGTCAATTGGCCGGCACGAGCTGGCGCAAATGATTACCGAGCGCGAGGTGATGGGGCGCCAGTTGCAACAGATTCTGGACGAGAAGACCAATCCGTGGGGCATCACGGTGCAGTCGGTGGAGATTCGCGACGTGCGCATTCCGCAATCGCTGGAAGACGCGATGTCGCAACAGGCGCAGGCGGAGCGCGAACGGCAGGCGCGCGTGATTCTGGGCCAGGCGGAGGTTCAAGTGTCAGATCAGTTCGCGCAGGCTTCGCGCGTGTACAACGACAACCCGGGCGCACTGCATCTGCGCGCCATGAACATGCTGTACGAAGCGATCAAGGAAAGAGGATCGATGGTGATTGTGCCGTCGTCGGCGGTGGAAACAATGGGACTGGGCGGAACGCTGGCGACTGCCGCGATTGGCAAACAGCAGTAAGGGAGAATGGAGAGCAGCCATGAGACAGACAGCGTTCGTTTGCACCTTCTTAATCGCGAGTCTAGCCGGCCGACTCTCGGACCTTCATGGCCAGACGCCCGCCGCAGCCCCAACAGCGGGCAAAATCCAGGCCACGGCGGCACAAGCTTCAACCTTTAAGTTGCCTGACCCCTCTGGGACATTTGGAATTGGCCGGATTGGTTACGAGTGGATCGACGCGTCTCGCCCAGACGGCTATTCCGCCGATCCGCATGCGCATCGCGCGCTGATGGTTTATCTGTGGTATCCATCTGCACGAGGCGCTGCCGGAGAGATGGCGCCATACCTACCCGGCGCCAATCAAATGGATGCGGACCGCGATGTTCAGCACCAGATGAAGGAAGAGTACGGCGCGCTTTGGCCGCTGATGGTTTCGGGAGAAATCAAGTCGCATGCGATTGAAGGTGCGCCGGCCTCCAGATCCCCGCAGCTGTTTCCCGTAGTGCTCCTCTCGCACGGCCTGGGCGGCACAGGTTTTGAATACACTTCTTTAATCGAAGAGCTCGTGAGCCACGGGTATGTGGTCGCGGCGATTGAGCATACTTACGTGGCCTCGGCAGTTGTGTTTCCAGACGGAAAAATCGTTCCTGCTCATCACGACACCGAACCAGCCGGGCTATCTACCGCACAACGGTGGCAACGAATGATGGATTCGGCTGGATTGCAGATCAGACAGGGCGCTGAGGATGTCCTCTTCGTCATGAGAAAGCTGACCGAACTGAACAAGAGCGGAGCCGAGGGCTCTCCGCTCGGTGGGAGACTCGACCTGAACCGTTTAGCTACGGTGGGCCACTCCGCGGGGGGTGCATTTGCAACCGGGGCCTGCCAACTCGACGCGCGCATCCATGCGTGCGTAAGCCTCGATGGAGAGATGCCGCCGGTAATGGCATTTCCCGAGTTTCCCGATGGCAAGGGATTTCAGCAGCCTGTCCTGCTTCTCGAGATAGATCATGCTGGCGAGCGAATGCCATTCAGCCCCGCGCAGTACAGCGATTTTCGGAGGAAGGTGGAAGCGCAATTCAAACTTTGCCCGAAAGGGAGTTACGACGTCATGTTGAAATCGCCCGGCCTGTTCCATGGAAGCTTCAGCGATTACAACTTACGCATTGCGAGCGGCAATCCAACGGAGACAGAACAAGCCCTCCATAATCTGCGGCTGACTGAGTCGTTCACTCTTGCTTTCCTCGACAAATCTCTGAAGGGCAAGAAGGAACCATTGCTGGACAAATCGTCGCAATCTCCCGAAGCCACAGTAAAGGCATACGGTCACTGACCAGATTCACCTTCGGTCCGTGACGAGTGAGAATCGAGCACTCACGGCTCGTCGTTGTAGATGCCGATTTCCAGCTTCCCACCTTCGCTAAGTTTTGCGCGGTACATCCCCGGAGTGTTGAAGCTCCAAGCCAACTGGCCGTCAGGCGTGATGGCGATAATGCCGCCGTCGCCGTGAATCGCGTCGAGCTCCTTGTGGATGACCTGGTCGGCGGCCTGTTGCAGGGGCATGCCTTTGAAGTAGACCAGATTGCAGACCTCGCGCGCGACGCCGAGGCGAATGAAGTACTCGCCAGTGCCGGTGGCGGAGACAGCGCAGGACTGGTTGGAGGCGTAGGTGCCCGCGCCGATGATGGGCGAGTCGCCTACGCGTCCCCACTGCTTGGCCTGTGTGCCACCCGTGGATGTGCCTGCGGCGATATTGCCCTGTCTGTCGAGAGCGACGACGCCGACGGTGCCGTATTTGTGCGCATCCGGTGGTTCGATTTCAGCAACAGGCGCGGGCGGCGCGGGCGGCGCCGGCGGCGCGCCGGCGGGTCGCGGTGGAATGGGTCGGCCTTCCTTCTTCAACTGCCGCACCAGCGATTGCCAGCGGCGCTCAGTGAAGAAGTAGCTCGGGTCGACCTGCTCCAAACCAACGCTGGCAGCGAAGGAGTCGGCTCCCGCGCCGACGAGCATCACGTGGGGTGACTTGTCCATGACTGCGCGCGCGAGACTGATGGGATGGCGGGTGCGTGTGACGCCGGCGACCGCCCCGGCCTTGAGATTCGAGCCGTCCATGATGGCCGCGTCGAGTTCATTCTTGCCTTCAGCGGTGAATACCGCACCGCGACCGGCATTGAAAAGCGGATCGTCTTCGAGGACATGGATGGTTGCTTCAATGGCGTCGAGCGATGAGCCGCCGCTGTCCAGGACCTTCGCGCCCGCCTCCGTGGCCTGCTTCATTGAGGCGCGATAAGCTGCTTCGGTTTCAGGCTTCATGGTGGCGCGCTCAATGACGCCGGCACCGCCGTGGACCACAATGGCCCAATGATGGGTTGCGGGCTGCGCCGTCTGCGCATGCGCGGCGAGGGCTGCTATCGCAAGCACGGCGACCCATGTAATACAAATCTTTGCCATGAAAAACTCCTCCGCAAAGGTCTCAGGTGAATTCCTTCGGACTCATACTTCCGCGTCTTCGCTGAGATTGTCGGCTGCAACCGACTGGTTGATGCTTCCATCGTATCGCCTTGCGGCGCGAATTGCTTTGCGGCAAGACTCGTCTCGGATAGTATCGCAATCAATGATGACCCGTGTGCGATGTTTCTTTGCTCTTTTTCTGCTGCCAGCGGTGGCAACTGTAGCTGACGCCAAGCCCAGGCCGATTGCGGTGAAGGTTGTTGTGGTGGCCATGTTTGAGGTGGACGCGGACACCGGCGACCAGCCCGGCGAGCTGCAGTATTGGGTGGAGCGCGATCATCTGGACCGCGTGTATCCCCTCGCGGCGGGCTATCATGCGGTGCGGATGAATGGCGACGGCGAAATGGCTGTGCTGACGGGACAGGGCACGGCGCATGCGGCGGCGACGATCATGGCGCTCGGACTCGATCGGAGATTTGATTTGAGCCATGCGTACTGGTTGATTGCGGGCATTGCGGGGGGTACGCCGGAACGGGCTTCACTGGGGTCGGCGATTTGGGCGCGATGGGTGGTGGATGGCGATCTGGGCTATGAGATCGATGCGCGCGAGATGCCGCCGGAGTGGTCAACGGGGTATGTTCCGCTGCGCAAGGCGAAGCCGTTTGAAACGCCGGCTGCGCCGCTGGATGGGCAGGTGTATGCACTGAATGAAGGCCTGGCTGACTGGGCTTTCAACCTGACGCGCACAACACCGCTTGCGGATACGGATCGGCTGAAGGAGATTCGCAGCAACTTTGATGGAGCAGCAGCGCAGCGGCCTCCGTTTGTTGGGATGGGTGACGAAATCTCGTCCTCGACATATTGGCATGGGAAACTGTTTGACGCGTGGGCATCGCAGTGGGTGCCCTACTTCACGGGCGGCAAGGGTGAGTTTGTGACTACGGCGATGGAGGATACGGGCACGCTGCAGTCGCTCATGTTTCTGGGCCATGCGGGACGCGTGGATGCGCAGCGCGCGATGGTGCTGCGGACGGTGAGCAACTTTGACCAGCCACCGCGCGGGATGACGGCGGCCGAGAGCCTGGCCAAGCAACGCATCGGTGCATACAGCGGGTACTTGGCGTCGTTGGAAGCGGCGTACACGGTGGGGCATGTGGTGGTGAAGGAACTGCTGACGCATTGGACAAGCTATGCAACGACGATTCCGAAGGTGGAGCTGGCTGCAGCATCCAATCCTTGAAAGGATGCGCAGCCGCGAATGCTCAGTCGACGCCGAGTTCGCTCTTTGCCAACGCCACGATCTGCTCGCGGCTGTCTTTCCAGGCTTCCCATGCCGATTTGCACCAGTTCTGGATCATGGCATCCCTGGCAGGGCCCGGAGGCGCGGCGAGAACGTCTTGAATTCCGATTGCGCCGCGGTCTTTGGGCAAGGCAGGCCTCGCGTATTGCCTGCGCGTTTTGGCGAGCTGCATGTGCGCCTTCTGTGCCTGCTTGCCGGTAAAGTTCTTTTCGACGCACAAGTAAAGCCCGATCAGGGCAAAGACAATGTAGATTGGCTTTGACGATTCATCGGCATGCTGGGCCGCGAACGCATCGACCACGTTCTGGTGGATGAACGCAGGGTCAGGATGCGCGAGGGTGTAGAAAGCGAGCTCGTTGTAGAGGTCATGATCCGTTTTCATCGATGGCCTGCCGATGCCTTTGAGTGTAGTCCGAAAGAAACTGGAAAGCAGCCGCATGGATTTGCGCGAAAAGTTTGGTGGATCGGGGCCGGACGATGGAGAATGCTATGGTTCAGCAAACTCTGGAATCGGTTGGGCCCTGTCGCCGCTGGAATTTGCACTGGATGTTGAAGGCGTGAGCGCCTCGTAAAGACTCCAGGTACAACGGAGGTCTGTCTTGGGAAAGAACTACGGAACGCTGGCTCTCATTGTGATCGCCCTGGCGATTTTTGCTCGAAACGCATGGGGGCTGCCGTGGACGGTTCAGCACATTGCGGGTCTGGCGATTGTCGTGCCGTCGTTTCTGCTGTTTGTGCTGGCCCGCGTTCAACTCGGAAACGCGTTCAGCGTGAAGGCCAAGGCAACCACGCTGGTGACCACGGGCCTTTATTCCCGCATCCGCAATCCGGTTTATTTCTTTGGCGCACTGATGATCCTGGGAGTGATTGTCTGGGTCAGCAGGCCGTGGATGCTGCTGTTCTACGTGGTTCTGATTCCGGTACAGGTCATCCGCATCCGCAAAGAGGAAAAGGTGCTGACGGAGAAGTTCGGCGAGGCCTATGTGGAGTACAAGCGGAAGACGTGGTTCTGATTGAGCGGCGGATTCAAAGAGTGGACGGAGCGGAGGATTTGAGGACCGCTCTTTAAGGAAGGCGCGATGCAATCTGTGTGGTTGGGCGAGTTTCTGGGAACGCTGGTTCTCTGTCTGATGGGCGGCGGCGTGAATGCGGGCGTGACGCTGCGCAAGACCTATGCGGCGGATGCGGGCTGGATGGTCATTGCCGCCGGATGGGCGCTGGGCGTACTGTGCGGCGTGCTGGTGGCGCAGGCCTTCGGCAGTCCAGCGGCGAATCTGAATCCGGCGATCACGCTGGCGGTGGCGATCGCCAACGGGAATTTTGCGCAACTGTTCAGCATGTGGTCTGCGCAGTTGCTGGGTGCGATGAGTGGAGCGGCGCTGATGGCGCTGCACTATGGGCCCCACTGGAAACTGACGCCCGATCCCGCGGCGAAGCTGGGCGTGTTTTGCACTAACGCGGCGGTGCGCAGCCCGCTGTTTAACATTCTGAGCGAGGCAATCGGCACGGCGGTGTTGGTGCTGGTGGCGGGAGCGATCTATTCGCGCGGCGTGGCGAAGGATGGGCCGGCTAACGGGATGGGCCAATGGCTGGTGGCGAGCCTGGTGTGGGGCATCGGCTTGTCGCTGGGCGGGACTACGGGGTACGCGATCAATCCGGCGCGAGATCTGGGTCCGCGGCTTGTTCATTGGCTGCTGCCGATTCCGGGCAAGGGCGGATCGAACTGGAGTTATGCCCCGATTCCGATTGTCGGGGATCTTGCAGGCGCAGTGCTGGCTGGGGTGTTGCTGCGGTATGCGCATTTGTAACCGATCAACTCGCGAGCTTTATTCCAGATAGGATGCGATGACGGCGAGAGCGGCGATGGCCGCCGTTTCTGCGCGGAGGATGCGTGGACCGAGCGATGCGGCACGCCAGCCATTGGCATCGAAGAGGGCTTCTTCATCGGGGGCCCATCCGCCTTCAGGGCCGATTGCGATTTCAAGCGTGGGCATCTCGGCCTGCGCCTGGGCAATGGCTTCATCGAGAGCATTGCGCAGGGTTGTGGTGCGCTCCTGCTCGGCGAGAACGATATAGGTAGAGCCCGAAGACTGGCCGGCAGACGCAGAGGCCGCACGAATGCGCTCGGCGAGTGGAGCGGGCGCGTGAATGAGCGGCACATCGGAACGGCGCGACTGCTGCGCTGCTTCTTGTGCGATGCGACGCCAGCGCTCGACGCGCTTATCGGCGGCCTGGGCGAGATGCTTTTCAGTGCGGCGCGCGATGACCGGGGCGATGGAGGCGACGCCGAGTTCGGTCGCTTTTTCGATGGCCCACTCCATGCGGTCAAATTTATACACCGATACAACGAGCGTCACGGGGAGCGCGGGATCGGCCTGGACCTCGGCGATGAGGTTGAAACGAATCTCTTCGGGAGATACAGCCGCAACCTCGGCGTGAAAGACATGTCCACCGGCGACAACGTCGGCCTCGAGGCCGGGCTGAGCGCGAAGGACACGCACCATGTGCTCGGCCTGCGAGCCGGTGATGACAGCCGTGGCTTCATCCCAATGTTCGGCGATCCAGCGGCGTCGGGTCATACTCGCTCTCCAGTGCGTTCTTTGTTCCGATGTCTATTCTATCCGCATAAACGCTTTTGCCCGCATAAACACTAAGGGGGACGCATTCAGCGCCCCCCTCAGTATTGCCTTTTTGCTTGTTGCCTTTCGGTTGGAGGTTCCGCTACTTCTTCTTTGCGGCCTTCTTGGCTGCCTTCTTCGCGGGTGCCTTCTTGGCTGCTTTCTTAGTTGCCATTTGCCTATTCTCCCTTTTCGATGGGTTGCATCGACCTGCAAAATTTATATTGCAGTTGAAGAATGTATAGATTCATGCCGCAACAGTGTCAAGAGAAAAACGTAACAAGAGTGGAAAAAAGGTCAACAATTTTTTCGCAATGAATCGCAGACCGATTTTCGGACTCATAGAAAATGGCGCGCGTTGAGGAATGCGAGCGCCAAACCGGCGACAAGATCGACCCATGCATGCGCAATCATTCCAGGGCGAAGGCTACGGCGCAGGAGCGCGAGCAGGTGAAGAGCAGGCCGAAGACAGCGATGAGAAAGATGCCGCGCACGCCTTCATACGCATGCGCGGCACCGAAGCAGAGAGCCGATAGCAACACCGCGACGGCCAAGTGGCCACGTGCAAGAACGATGAACTGGCGCCGCGGACAGCCGCGGAAGCAAACCTCCTCGCCAAAGCCTGCGATGAGAAAGAGCAGTATCCATGCGGCTATTTCCTTGCTGTTGGAAGGCGCCATTTGCATCAGCGCGCGCGATCTCCATTTGCAAGGCGCCGGATGAGAGCGGCGATGTCGCCGAATGTGCAATTCCCGCGACGATGCCTGACCACGCAAGAACAAGCGCGCCCATTACGACGAACGAGCCGATCCAGAAGATCGCGGCGGAGCCTCGGTCGATCGCGATGGATCGCAGGTTGAATCGGAATGAGCCGAAGAGCGAAGCGAGTGGAGATCTGCTGAGACGCAGTCGGAACACGATCCAGGTAACGATGGTTGGTTCCTGGCTGCCGTGAGGCCGTATGTGCCGAGCCGGAAGACGGGGCCATGTGCTGCAGACAACTGCGAGGCTGTTGCCAATAACCCCGAGCACTTCAGCGCCGAAGTGTCCGGCCAGCTTTTTCGCCGGGACGGGGCCAACTTCTTTCACAAAGCCGCCGGCCAGGTACCGCTCAACGCCTTCGCTCGTGGTTGGAGGGACGGCTTTCAAGGTCCTGGCCTTGAATTGGAGACCGTGCTCCTTGTCCTGAGCCCACCAGCCTTCCGCGGTGAGCCACTCCCCAGCGCTCACGGAAGGCAGGGAGCCAAGGACCGTCACCTGGTTCCGCTGGCCGCGGACCTTTACCCGGAGTACGGCGAACCCGCTCTCTTCAATGAAGAATGTGACCCGCTCTACGAGTCCGGTGCTGCAAAGCGGCGGTTTGGTTCAAGCCTCGAAGAGCAAGTCCGATTTGCTCGTCAACGTGAAAGTCAGTATGCTGGCGACCGCCGATGAGAGTCTCAAGCAGAAGCAACCGGATAGCGTCCGCTTGAAGCGCGAACTACAATCCGGGGAGCTATGAGTTCGGTTTTTGGCCGAGACTGCCCTTTTTTATGCGCGAGTTTGAGCGCGAGATCCGCGACACGCTTCCCGATGCTTTCGCTGCCTTGATCGATCGAGGAAAGCGAAACTCGAAGGAAATCCGAGTAGGACAGGTTTCCACATCCCACTACCGCCAAATCTTTCGGGATGCGTAAACCTGCATCCAGGATGGCTCGCATCGCACCCAATGCCGAGGGGTCGTTGAAACAGAAGATGCCATCGGGGAGCGGTTTGGACGAGAGCAATCTCTTGGCCGCTTCATAGCCACCCCTTTCACCCCGGTGATCTCCTGAAGTGCCCAGGGAAACGACATGTTGCGGCAGGGGAGTCAAATTGCGCGCAGCGAGCGCGCGCCGATACCCTTCCAACCGCCCGATTGCGGTACTCACCTCGGGGCCGCGAATGTGAGCGATGCGGCGGCAACCCTGTTCGAGCAGGTGAGTTGTTGCGAGCATGCCAACCGCCTCGTCGTCGACACCAACAAAGTTTGCTTTAAGTCCCTCAAGGCGGCGGTCAATCAGGATATAGGGTGTCTTCTGCTCTTCGATTCGTCGAAAGCTGTCCACGCGCGATTGTGCCGACGCAACCATAATGACGTCCACCCTTCTGGCCAACAGTTGCTCGATCTCCTGAGCTTCCAGATCCGGATCCTCGTCTGAAGATGAGATCAAGAGACTGTAGCCCTGTTTTCGGATCGCGGTGGAAATGGCCTTTGCAATCTCGGCAAAGAAAGGATGAAGCAAGTCTGGCACGACAAGCCCGAGGGTCCAGGTCTGTCCCGTGACCAGAGAACGCGCCGCGAGATTGGGCTGGTAATTCAGTTCACGCATGCGCTTCAAGACGCGCCGGCGGGTCTCGGCCCCGATATCGGGGTGATCTCGCAAGACCTTCGAGATCGTGACGACTGAGAGCCCCAGGTCGTTCGCAATGTCTTTCAAGCGTGTAGCCATAAAACAAACCTATCGTATGCCGGCCGCTTTCCCCCGTGTCGAGTCGATCTGGAAAGCGTGGCCGATGCAATTGCAATGTTGCAATAGATGCTAGATGAAGACTAATTCATTGACAATTCGATAGGGCGGGAATAGGATTTATTCCGTTGCAGTTAGCGTTAACTATTGCTATGGGGGAAGTAAGTGAATTGTCCGTCTGATTCTTCTTCTGGTTCGACCAGAATCGTCGATCCATCTCTGGTTCCCTGCAGAGTATTGAGTTCAGGGGCCAGGATGCCTGCGATCGGCCTGGGGACTTTCGGCTCAGACCATGTTTCCCACCGTGCGGTCGCCGATGGGGTGAAGTATGCCGCTTCAATCGGTTATCGCCACTTTGATTGCGCATCCGTTTACGGCAACGAAGGCGAAATCGGCAAGGTGTTCAAGGATCTTTTCCAGAACGAACTCCGTCGCGAGGAAGTTTGGATCACGTCGAAGCTCTGGAACGACAAACACGGTGAAGACGATGTCATCGCATCCTGCGAGAAATCCCTGGCGGACCTCCAGATCGACTACCTGGACCTGTACCTGGTTCATTGGCCGTTTCCCAATCATCATCCTCCGGGATGCGACATAAGCGCCCGCAATCCACAGGCCGTGCCGTACATCCACGAGAACTACATGCGCACATGGCGAAAGATGGAGGAGCTTGTGGACCGGGGATTGGTTCGTCACATCGGGACGTCGAACATGACGATTCCCAAGATAGAGTTGCTTCTTCGTGACGCTAAAATCAAGCCAGTCGCGAATGAAATGGAACTCCATCCTCACTTTCAACAGCCGCAGTTCTTCAACTACCTGGTTGAAAGAGGGATTCAACCAATTGGATTCTCGCCGATTGGATCGCCTGGACGCCCCGAACGCGACCGAACTCCGGAAGATACCTCACCCATTGAAGATCCGGGGATTCTTGAAATCGCGCACAGGCTTGGACTGCACCCGGCCGTGGTCTGCATCAAGTGGGCCGTACAGCGCGGGCAGGTTCCGATTCCATTTTCGGCAAATCCACGCAACATCCTTGGCAATCTGTTGGGGGTCATCAGTGAACCGTTGACCCAGCGGGAGATGGACACCATCGCGAAGCTGGATCGCAATTGCCGCTTGATCAAGGCCCACGTCTTCCTTTGGAAGGACAACCAGACGTGGGAAGATTTGTGGGATGTCAACGGGGTGATCACGCCTCCGTAGTTTGGAAAGCCGAACCAGGCAAAGGTTTCCCGCTTCCCAGGCGTGAAAAGGTCACTTTCAAGATGAAGCTGCCTTTCTTGTGAATGGCAAGAACCATGAGAGCAACGAGGATAAGGCCAGAATGCGAACAACCATGAATGCTGCGTTTCTTCCGGGGAACAGCACCGTTGAACTGAAAAGTGTACCGATACCCAGGCCTGGCCACGGCGAGGTCCTGTTGGAGGTGAAAGCATCGACGATATGCGGTTCCGATATTCGATGCATTTACCACGAGCATCTGGGGAAGGGACCGGAAGGCTATCAAGGTGTCATTGCCGGCCATGAGCCCTCGGGATTGATCGTTGAAACGGGTCCGGGCTGCCGGAGATTCAAGACCGGCGACCGCGTGATTGTCTATCACATCTCGGGCTGCGGCGTATGCAACGATTGCCGGCGCGGTTACATGATTTCGTGTACCAGCGAGAAATACCGCCGAGCCTACGGATGGCAGCGTGACGGCGGCATGGCTGAATTTCTTCTGGCCGAAGAAAAAGATCTGATTCCGCTGCCCGACGAACTCACATACTTCGATGGCGCGCAGGTAGCGTGCGGATTCGGNNATGGCGGCTGGAGCGTTGTGCCGCAAGATGGGAGCCGAGAAGATCATCGGAATCGATATATCGCCCGAACGCCGTGAAATTGCGTTGCGCCTTGGCCTTTGCGATGCAGTGCTGGCGGCCGAACCTGGCAACGTGCAGCAAGTACGGGATCTGACCGGCGGACATGGCGTTGAGCGCGCAGTGGACTGCTCTGCAAATGCTGAAGCAAGAGCGACTGCGATTCGTGCAACCCGCAAATGGGGAAAGATGGTCATGGTCGGCGAAGGGGGCAGTGTCACCTTCAATCCGTCCCCCGATATTATTCACGATCAGAAGACGATCTATGGATCGTGGGTTACATCCACCTGGTTGATGGAGGAGTTGGTGGAGCGGCTTGTCCGCTGGAAACTCCATCCGGAAGATATCATCACTCACCGCTTTCCGCTTGAAAAGGTCGCTGAGGCTTACCGGCTCATGTCCGATGGGCGATGTGGCAAAGTCGCGGTCTGCCCGAACGGAGAGTAGAAAATGTACACACCGCCAATTGCGGATCGCTCAGCCCCAACCGGAAGTATCCCGTTGGCCTGCTATGCCGTGGTTGCAGGTTATGCCTTTTGGGGATCGCGACCAGTCCCAGGGTGTAGCCAGTCCGCTGCTTTGATCGAGGAGGCCGGTTGTGAGTAAGAACCTTCATGCGGACAACGAAACATGGGAGGCGGTTTTGACGCGACGGCTTCCTTTACTGGGGCATCGCAACTGGATCGTTGTCGCAGACGCCGCCTATCCGGCCCAATCGAACCCCGGAATTGAAACGATCGCAACTGGAGCGGATCACTTGCAGGTTCTTGCTCGAGTTTTCAACTCGATTGCTCGTTGCAGTCACGTTCGCGCGGACGTCCTTCTGGATGCGGAACTTAGATTTGTTGCCGAGGAGGACGCGCCTGGTGTGACCGCATTCCGTCAGGACCTCCATCAACTGCTTGGTGATCGGAACGCTCGCGAGCTTGACCATGAGCGGATCATTTCAAAGCTGGATGAAAGCGGAAGGCTGTTCCGCATTCTTATCCTCAAGTCCACGCTCAGCATTCCATACAGCTCGGTCTTTTTGGAGCTGGATTGCGGCTACTGGGATTCAGCTTCTGAAACACGTTTGAGAGAATCCTTTCGATAGGCAAATGAAAATGAACTCAAACGAGCGATTCTGTGGTGTCAGTCAGCCGGCGTGACTTACTTCGATGGGTGGGTGGAACCCCACCCTATAGCGGATGAGAAAACGGCGTATCGCGACCAAGGCTTTTATGGTATTGAAAAAGCTGCCTCATGCGAAAAGGATCCTGAATGCGACTGCGTAATCGCAGGGCTTCCGATCTGGCATCTGCACTGTGAGGCCCTTGTCATCCTGCGTCCACTTCAACTTGTCGTTGTAGCCAAGCAACTCCACGTTCTTCACCTTTTGCGGCGTCAGGCTGCTGTTCATCGCAAGCGGCTTGATGACAGCCTGTTTATCTGGCCAACCCATCACGAATGCGTAGAGGGTGTCGCCCTTGGTGGTAAAGCGCACCTCCTCCGCCGTCAAGTCGGTGCGCCCTGCTTCATTAAATCGAGTGCCGCGGCTCGATGGAGGCGCCGTGGCCACTGGGCCATCGCCAAAGATCTTCCATGGCCGCGTCGCGTGGATCCCCTCACTGTTGATGGCCATCCATTTTGTGATTTCGTCCAGGATGACCATCTCCTCATAATCGAGCTCACCGCTGTTCGGAAGCGGGAAGTTCAGCATCAGGTTTCCATTGCGGCTTACGATATCGACCAGCAGATCGACGACATATTTGGGCGATTTGTATTTTGCTTCGCGGTCGTAATGCCAATTGCCGATGCAGGTGTCGGTCTGCCATGGGTTGGCAGGGATGCCGCCGGCGACTCCACGCTCCCAGTCCAGTACGCACGTCCCAACCTCGCAATCGCTCGGCAGTTTGCTGGTGTAAACGGCTTCGCAGCGGCCGCCGTGGCGCTTGGCGTCGAGATTGTAAAGATTTGCTACCAGGGCCAGACCGTATTCTTCAAAGAAGATATCGCCGTCGGTGTAGAGCAGATCGGGCTGGTAGTTATCTACCAGGTCTTTGATGCGTTTGAAGTAATGCATCTTCCAAGGGTCCGGAGCCCGCCGGTCATTGACCTGCTGGCCAAAGGGATAATCTTTCGGCAAATCGTGGTAGAGACTGGCATATGCGGGGTCGACGCCGTCATATTGCACTCCGGCCAGCGGACCGGTCTTATCGCTCATGTGGGATGTGGAGAACCAGTGATAGCTGGGGGCGAGGTGCTCACTCACGGCAAAGCGGAGCCCATGCTTTTCGGCGGCACTCTTGAAGGCGCCCACGATGTCCCTTTTCGGTCCCATCGCAACCGCATTCCAATGCGGCTGAAATTTCGAGTTCCACAAGTCGAAGTTGTCGTGGTGCACGGCCATACTGCAGAAATACTTCGCTCCGGCCTTTTTGTAGAGCCCAAGCAGATGATCGGGATCGAATTTGGCGGCCTTCCATGTTGGAATCACGTCCTTATACCCAACCTTCGTGGGGTGGCCGTAGACCTTGACGTGGTATTCGTACTGCTTGTTGCCCTGTATGTACATGTTGCGGGCGTACCAGTCTCCATATTCGACCCCCGATTGCGGTCCCCAATGCGCCCAGATGCCAAACTTTGCGTCGCGATACCATTCGGGTACCTGCCATTCGCGTAGCGATTCGCGCGTGCCGTTGAAGGGGCCAGGAGCAATCTCAAGTTGCGCACGCGGGGTAGACCCAGTCGTAGTCACCGCCTGTCCAACTGTGGCCGCCTGCGCCGCAAGAGATTTACGGGCCAATAAGAGCGCGGGCGCCCCCGCGATGATGGAAAGTGCTCTTCGCCGGCTGATTTTCATGGTTTCGTCTCCTTGGGGTTCTTCCTGTTAACTTTCCAGTAATCGAAGTTAAAGATCCTTCCGGCGCGTCGCCCTTGAACACAAAATCGATGTCATGTACTCCGGCCGCACCGGACATGGTTGTCGCTTGGGTTTGCCACTTGTACCCTTCGCCGGTATTGGAAACCGGCATGAATCGTGCGGTCCGGGCGGTATGCGAATCTCGCCACACACCCGGATTGTCGTTCGCAATGAGTGTTCGTTGAGCGCGAGATTTTGAGTGTACTTCAAGGACAATTAGCCAACTTGGGACCTCATTGTTTTGTGGGATACCGATACAGGAAACGTTAACTGATATTAGTTTAATCTGAAGGATCCCTGTCAAGTGTCTCCCTCTCAGGAGCACCGTGGAAATTTGGGTCGAGATCTCTCACGACGTGGTTGCGTACATCGATGCGCATTACCGGACGATCCCGGATCGCATGAGCCGCGGGACTGGCCGGCCATTCAATGGGCGGTTACGGCGCTTCCCGGATTGGAATGAAGCACCCTGACGTTTTCGGCAGCCTTTACATCATGAGCCCGTGCTGCATGTCGGCGCGACCGGCCGGTCCTGCGAACCCTGAACTCGAAAAGGCGGTGCCTTCGGCAAAGACTCCGGCAGATACCGCGAACCTGCCGTTCTTCGTTGGCGCTCAGCTTGGCAACGCGGCGAAGTTTGTTCAATTGAAAGTTAGGGTAACTTGCCCGCTAATGTTGCCCGGGGCGTGCCGATTGAGTGAAACTAATCATGTAATTGCCTTTGCTGCACGAGAGTGCTGGATTCAATCGCACCAGACAATTCATTGAGGGAAGTGCAATTCATGTTCAGTCCGGCTTTTCTGCGAATCTCCATCCTGGCCATTGGTCTTTCTGTGACATCGTCGCACTTTTNNGGGTCGGATTATCCCGGCACGCTGATTCGCAATGATAGCCAGGCTCAGCTCAAACTGACTGTGGATGAGCTCGGCTTCCGCTATATCCGTTTTCACGCAATTTTTCACGACGTTTTGGGAACAGTGCGAATCGAGGATGGCAAGACCGTCTACAACTGGACAAAAATCGACCAGCTATATGATGACTTGCTGGCTCGGCACATCAGGCCGTTTGTCGAGCTCGGTTTCACACCGAAGGCGCTTGCCACATCGAACAACAGCATCTTTTATTGGAACGGCAACACATCGCATCCGAAATCGGAAGGTTGGCGCGACCTCATCGATGCTTTTATCCGGCACATCGAATCGCGCTACGGAAAAGACGAAGTGCGCGCATGGTTTTTTGAAGTGTGGAATGAGCCCAACCTCTCCGGCTTTTGGGAAGGCGGCGATCAGAAAGCATACTTCGATCTCTACGATCTGACTGCAAAGACGATCAAGTCCATCGATCCCGAGTTACGGGTCGGAGGACCGAGCACCGCGGGAGCGGCATGGGTTCCAGAGTTTCTCGCTCATGTGAAGCAAAGCGGCGCTGCTGTTGACTTTGTCACGACGCATACCTACGGCGTGCAAGGCGGCTTCCTTGATGAGGAGGGGAAATCGGATACAAAGCTCGATCCGTCGCCCAACGCCATTATCGGAGATGTGCAACGTGTTCGCGCACAAATCTCAGCTTCGCCGTATCCCGGCCTCCCACTTTATTTTTCCGAGTGGAGCACGAGTTATACGCCGCGCGACTCGGTGCATGACTCCTACATCAGCGCGCCCTACATCTTGGCCAAGCTCAGAGCCAGTCAGGGACTGGTGCAGGGTATGAGCTACTGGACCTACACCGATCTGTTCGAAGAACCCGGCCCGCCGTCGGCGCCGTTTCAAGGAGGATTCGGGCTCCTGAACCCGCAGGGAATTCGCAAGCCGGCATTCTTCGCTTACAAGTACCTTCATGCGCTCCAGGGCGAAAGCCTCGCCACGAGCGACCCTCAAGCGATGCTTTCCACAAAAAACGGGGACTTTACTGCCGTGATCTGGGACTTCGAGCAGCCAGATCAGAACGTAAGCAATCGACCCTTCTACACAAAGCTCGTTCCCAACCGAGCTGCGGCGCCCGTTGAGTTGCAAGTGAACCACCTTGTGCCGAATCAAGCTTATCGCCTGGAGGTAAATCGAACCGGGTATCACGCCAACGATGCTTATTCCGCATACATCGAGATGGGTTCTCCCAAAGACCTTACTACGAAACAAGTTGCGCATCTAAGCGACTTGACGCGCGATTTGCCGGAGACCGACAAAGTGGTGCAGAGCAGTGCGGAGGGCACAATTGAGTATTCGATTCCGATGAACAGCAACGACATCCTGCTCGTAAGAGTAACGCGCAGCCGGGAAAGCAAATAGAAGAAGCATTGCGCCGCGGCGACAAAACGACGGGGCAAAGCATCTAATGCTACGGAACGAAATTGCGAGCACTGTCCGGGCAGGTTTGGAAGAGCTATTTGAACGGGTGCTGGTCTCAGATATTCGAGCGATAGGGTCAAAAGGGGTTTTGTATGAAACGATTTGAAGCGCTAATCTTCGTTCTTCTCGAGTTCGCGATTGTCATTTCAATTGCGGCATGTGGCAGCGGCGGTTCGGGAGGGGGGACGGGTTCAAATCCCACAACGCCCACCGTGACCGTCACACCGGCATCCAGCAGCATTGCTACCGCGCAATCGCTCTCGGTCGCCATTGCGGTTTCCGGATCGAGCGGCACGACCAGCGGCTCGGTGATCCTCTCCAGCGGCAGCTACACTTCCTCGGCCACTACGCTCAGCTCCGGCTCGGCGACCATTACGATCCCAGCAGGATCGCTTGCCGCGGGCTCCGATACGCTTACCGCGAAGTACACCCCGGACAGCGCCAGTTCCTCGTCGTATAACAGCGCATCCGGAACCGCCTCTGTGACCGTCACCGCACCCGCAACCACGCCCACGGTGACCGTCACACCGGCATCCAGCAGCATTACCATAGCGCAGAGCCTCAGCGTCACCATTGCCGTTTCCGGTACCAGCGGTACGCCCACCGGCTCGGTGGTCCTCTCCAGCGGCAGCTACACTTCCTCGGCCGCTACGCTCAGCTCCGGCTCGGCGACCATTACGATTCCGGCAGGATCGCTCGCCACAGGCTCCGACGCACTGACCGCCGAGTACACCCCGGATAACGCCAGTTCCTCTCTATACAACAGTGCTTCCGGAACCGCCTCTGTGACCGTCACCGCACCCGCAACCACGCCCACGGTAACAGTCACTCCGGCATCCAGCAGCATTACCACAGCGCAGAGCCTCGGTGTCACCATTGCCGTTTCCGGTACCGGCGGTACGCCCACCGGCTCGGTGGTTCTCTCCAGCGGAAGCTATACTTCCTCGACCACTACGCTCAGCTCCGGCTCGGCAACCATTACGGTCCCAGCAGGATCGCTCGCCACCGGCTCCGACACACTGACCACCAAGTACACCCCGGATAACGCCAGTTCCTCTCTATACAACAGTGCTTCCGGAACCGCCTCTGTGACCGTCACCGCACCCGCAACCACGCCCACGGTAACAGTCACACCGGCTTCGAGCGCCATTACCACCGTGCAATCGCTTTCCGTGACCATTGCGGTCTCCGGATCAAGTGGCACGCCGACCGGCTCGGTGGTTCTCTCCAGCGGAAGCTATACGTCCTCGACCACTACACTCAGCTCCGGCTCAGCGACGATCACGATTCCCGCTGGTTCGCTCGCCACAGGCTCCGATACGCTGACCGCGAAGTACACCCCGAACAGCGCCAGTTCCTCGATATACAACAGCGCCTCTGGAACCGCTTCGGTTTCTGTCACCGCGATTAGCGGCAGCGCCGTTACGGTCAACGTCGACGTTCTGGCCAATCGCCATACGATCAGCCAATTTGTTTATGGGAATAATGACCAGACGATTTCCGACATATCCGACGTGGGCTACACCTTTTCGCGATGGGGAGGCAATGACGCGTCGAACTACAACTGGCAGTTGCAAACCCGAAATGCCGCCGCGGACTATTACTTTGAAGACTACGGAGGAGCGGGCGACCAGGTCCAACTTATTACGGAAACCCAAAATGCCGGCAGCCATGCGTTGACCACGATGGCGATGATGGATTGGGTGGCCCAGGCATCCGGCTGGAGTTTCTCTGTAAGAACATTCGGAGATCAGTGCTCTGTTGATCCTTACAACACAGACGCGGGCGACGGCCTGGTAGCCGGTTCGACCGGCAATTGCAACACCAGCACGGCGCCAGTGACCACCAACGCCATCACCACGGCCTATTACCCGCTGGTAGACACCGGAAAGGAGTGCCCGTCGGGGACCACGGATGGAACCACCTGCATCGACCGCGAAACCTGGGCGCAGGCGCTGGCCACCGCCTTCGGCTCCGGTACTTGCTCCGTCCCATATTCCACCATCGCCTCATGCCACTTCTACGACATGGACAA
>PLPU01000235.1:0-4771 GCA_003159975.1 Acidobacteriaceae bacterium | reverse complement strand
AGAGAGAACTTAGCACTGACCAGCACTTAAGTAACCTTTACATATTACTGATTACTCGTCACGCTGGGTTCTGGTTGTATTTCCCTTTTTTCAAGATCAGGTGATCATTCCAATACATACATCTCTCAGGAAACTGGAAGAAACTACACAGTTGGAGTGTGGAACCATGGTTGAAGCATTGATTGTCTTGGCTTTTCTTGGTGCTGTTGTCGCCCCCGCGGTCTTCGCGGTGCGGGCCGACACCAAAGAAAACCGCAAATAAGCAGACACAGCAAAACCCGTCCTGACTCCTAAAGCGATTGCCCTTCGCCATCGAACTCATTAGACTGGTGGTTTGAGGGTCCGTCATGTTAGTTGTGATGAAAGCGCAGGCCACGCCGGAGCAGATCCAGGCCGTCTGCGACCATATTGAGCAATTGGGCTTCCGCGCCCATCCTCTTCCCGGCGCACAGCGCACCGCCATCGGCATCACCGGCAACCAGGGCGAGGTCGACCGCGGCAATCTTGAAGAGCTTTCAGGAGTCGCCGAAGTCATCCGTGTCTCGAAGCCCTATAAGCTGGCCAGCCGCGACGTGAAGGAAGAAGACACCATCATCCGNNCAGTTTTTCCGCGGCGGCGCTTACAAGCCACGCACCTCACCCTATGCTTTTCAGGGCCTCGGCCTCGAAGCTCTCCGCATCATGGCTGAGATTCGCGAACGCTTCGGCCTGCGCATCATTACCGAGGCCATCGACAATGAAACCCTCGAGCTGGTAGCCGAGTGGGCTGACGTGATCCAGATCGGCGCGCGCAATATGCAGAACTTCTCGCTGCTCAAGCACGCCGGGCGGCTGCGCAAGCCGGTCCTGCTCAAGCGCGGCCTGTCCGCTACCCTCGACGAGTTCCTGATGGCCGCCGAGTACATCATGAGCGAGGGCAATTACGAGGTCATCCTCTGCGAGCGCGGGGTGCGTACATTTGCCGACCATACCCGCAACACTCTCGACTTGAGCATTGTTCCCGCGGTGCAGCGGCTCAGCCACCTACCCATCCTGGTCGATCCCAGCCACGGCACCGGCAAGCGCGACAGCGTTCTGCCAATGGCCCGCGCAGCCGTTGCCGCTGGGGCTGACGGCATCCTGGTNNGTCGGCCGCCATCTCTCCCGCGGCATCCACGTCGAAGCGCCCGCGGTCTGACGCCGTGAACCCTCCACAAAAGCTGGACGCCGCCGAAACAGCTGTCATCCTGAGCGGAGCGCAGCGAAGTCGAAAGCCTGCCCTGAGCCTGCCCAAGGGGACCTGCTTCTCAACCCTTTCGCGCGCAATGAAGCCGGGTGCCCCATCCTTGCGACGTCTTTTTGTCGCAAGGGTGGGAAACCGGAGAACTGAATTCGCAATCTTCGGGGTCGTCGCCCTGCTCGCGCTGGCGCTCACCGGCTGCCGCCCCCAGGACTTCTCTCAATACCCACCCAACTACCGCGAATACGCCTACATCACCAACGGCGGCAGCGGAACTGTCAGCGTCGTCGATGTGATCAACGTGCGCCTTGACCGTGAACTCGCTGTCGGCCAGAATCCCATTGCCGTTGCCGTCAGCCCCACGCGCAACGAGGTCTACGTCGTCAACTCCGGCGCGGAAGGCGCGCAGGGGTCCATCACCGTCATCAACGCCGAAAACAACACCGTGGCCGCAACCATTCCGGTCCAGCGCCAGCCGGTTTCCATCGACCTTGACGCTACCGGCAATCTGGCTTACGTTGCCAATTTCGGCTCCAACACCATCTCCGTCCTCGACCTGAAGACTCGTCGTGAAATTGCCCGGATCGGCACTGGTGAAGAGCCAGACTCCGTGCGCATTTCGCCTGACCGCAAGACCCTGGCGGTTGCAAACAGCCGCAGTGGCAGCGTCAGCATCATCGATCCGGCCACCGGCAACATTCGCGCGGCTTTCGATGGTTGCCCGGGCGCCGGCGATACCGTCATTCTGCCGGACTCAACCAAAGCCTTTGTCGCCTGCGCCGCCGGCCACCAGGTGATGGTGATCGCCCTGGCACACTCCAAAGCCAATCCGGCCCAGCCCGACCGACTGGAAACTCTGATGGACGTGGGCCGCGGGCCCGTTCACCTGGCCCTCAAGCCCGACGGCGGCGAGCTGTTTGCCTCCAACTCGCTCTCCGGTTCCATGTCTGAAATCTACGCATCGACCGACGAAGTTGGCGGCGCGTATCCCATGGGAGACGACCCGGTGCGCGGTCTCGTTTCCAGCGACAACGCCATGCTCTACGTCGCCAACTTCCGCTCCCAGTGGGTCACGGTCTACTCGATCGACGACGGCAAGCGCGTCGCGTCGATCCATGTGGGCGACGGGCCGGCCGCACTGGCGCTTTCGGGCGATGGCCATCTGCTGTTTGTCGTCGATACCCGCTCGGGAGATGTGTCCGTAGTTCGCACCAGCTCGAATTCGCTCTTTACGCTGATGTCTACCGGAAAAGACCCCAACGCGATCGCGATCAAGGCGTTCAAGCTGCCATGATGGGCTCCATTTCGCAGCCTTCACTAGACCTCGTCCTCGTAGATGAATTTGTCACCGGGTCCTCTGAATGACGCGAATCTCCCCCCGTTTTGCTTCCAGATCAACGCATCTCCGCCGATATAGGCCCGCATCGTCTTGGACCAACGCAGGGACCGCTTGGTGGTCCGAAATAACTTTCCTGCCCAATCGAGGAACTCGGGGCGCTTCGGCCAGATGGATTCTCCGGAGAGAAAATCGGTCTGGAAATAGAATCTCCCGATCATGAGAACCGAACCATTGAAATCGCATCCCGAGAACTCAATCACCTCAGAGCCATCATCAACGGCCCAGAGTTGGCGCCTTACCATAAATACGCTGCTTATTCTTGCGCCAGTCGGTGCCATTAAATAGCAATAGACGCTCGTAGAATTGTCGTACTCAGAATTCCGAAACAGGCTGTCGATCTCAATCGGGGGAAGATTCACAGACACAGCCTCAATCACCTTCGCGCCGTGTTGAACCCTCAATTCGGCGATGAGGCGCTCGATATCAGATGGCAGCATATAAAACCTGAATTGCCGGCTCACAATTCCCAAAAACTCCTTCTAATTCGAATCCAAAATCGCGTGATCGAGAAACCCAACCGACCGCCCCATTTGCCCATCCAGATCAAACACCACAATCTGATTGCGGCCCTTCTTCAGCCAGGGCGCAGGCAGATACAGCGTTCGCTGTGGCCCGATATTCCAGAACCGGCCCAGCGGCTGCCCGTTGATCCACACTTCGCCTTTGCCGAGTTGCCGCGTATCCACAAACGTATCCGCCGGCTCATCCACATCAAAACTCGCTTGATAGAAACATGCGCCCGCGCGCGAGCCGTCCGCATATTTCAGCGCATCAACCTTCTCCATGGGCAGCGGATAAATCTGCCAACCGGCCAGCGTCGCGTCGCCCAGCGTCACGAGGTGCGTAATACCGGCGCGCTCGTTTGGAAATTCATGGCCGAAGTTCACGCGGCCCGTGTTCTCGACCAGGATGTCGAGGCGTGTCTTCTCATGCGTCGTGGTGATCGGCAACGAGGACTGGCCCAGCCTTCGATCCAGAGTCCCCACCAACGCGCCGTCGAGATAAACCTTCGCGTAGCTGTGCAGCTCGTCGATATGCAGGTCCGCAGTCTGCGCGTGCTCAATGACCGTGCGATACAGAATGTATCCATAGCTCTGCCCCACATCTTCCATCGACAAGATCTGCCCGGACTCAATCGGCTTGGGCAGCGCGCTCCAGATCGACGCCGTCCGTTCCAGCTTCACCGCCGGCAGCGCCTTCACCGGAAGCGGGGCTGGGGGCGCGGGCGGCGTCTTTCCAGTGGCCTCGCGAATTGCATCGCGCATCAGATAAAACTTCTTCGTCAGTTCCCCGCTCTCGCTCACCGGCGCATCGTAGTCGTAGCTGGTCACGGTCGGCTGATAGTTGCCGCCATCGATATTGGCGCCGTTCATCCAGCCAAAGCTGGTGCCGCCCTCAAACATATACAGGTTCACCGAATAGCCTTGCTTCAGCATCCACTTCAGATCCGCGACGTCCACGGCCGGAACCGTTGTGTGATGCTTGTCGCCCCAATGATCGAACCATCCGTCCCAGAATTCGCCGTTCATCTTCGGTCCGTTGGGCCGTAGCTTTGCCAGCTTGGCAAACTCGGTTTTTGCGTCCCCGCTCCCGAAATTGATCACCGCCGGCAGTTCCGCAAGCGATCCATTCGGCAGTTCGTCAGCGCCGTCCGCGGTATACANNCAGCGATAATCGGCCCGCCATACGCGCTCTGCAACGGGGCCAGCTCTTTACCCAGCCGATGGAACCACTGCGTCGTCGCAGCCATGAACAGCGGATTTCTACTGCGGACCTGCATGCCCGGCTCGCGCAGCAGCCACGCCGGCAACCCGCCAAAATCCCACTCCGCACAGACATACGGACCGGGCCGCAGAATCACGAAAAGCCCCTCCTGCTGCGCCTCGCGGATGAATTCGGCGACATCGTTCTGTCCGGAAAAATCAAATTTTCCCGGCGCAGGTTCGTGCAAGTTCCAGAACACATACGTCTCCACGGTGTTCAGGCCCATGGCCCGCGCCTTGCGCAGGCGATCGCGCCAATACGCTCTCGGTACGCGCGCATAGTGAATCGCCCCGGAGATGATCTGGAACGGCCTTCCATCCATTTCGAAATGATCGCCGTTGGCGCGAAGAACATGCGCGGCGTGCGTAGTCGCATCCTGCGCATGAAGA
>PLPU01000078.1:0-5144 GCA_003159975.1 Acidobacteriaceae bacterium | reverse complement strand
CGAAGTCGAGCTTGGAGTGGACGCGCGTGCCGGGGTCGGCGACGGGCAATGCGGACTGGCCAGGGGCACTGGCGGCGACACGGGAACGCATGAGGCGGCCGCAGTCGAGGACGATCCAGACGGCCTGGCTGCGCTCGGTCTGATATTGGCGGGTGATGAGGGCGCCGCGGCGGGCGCTGGCGGTCCAGCAGACATCGCGCAGGTCATCGCCTTCACGGTAGTCGCGCAGGCTCTCGAAGTCGCGGCCGAGGCCGCGCTGGCGGGCCTGGCGGAGCTGGAGATCGATCTGGCGGCTGCGGGCGAGGAAGATCTGCTGCTCCTCACCGGTGCGCAGGGCGGGGTAGACACGGACGGTCTGGGTGAGCGGGGCGCGGGCCCAGCGTTCGGCGAGGCCGAGGGGTGAGCGGTAGCGCACGTAGAGCCAGCCGGTTTCCCAGTCGCCGCGTTCGCCGGGTTCTACGCGGTAACGGATGGAAGCTGGCACGCGCGGGAAGGCGGTGATCCGGTGCGTGGCGGGCTGGGCAACCAGGGCCGGGGGAAGGTCGTCGACCAGGCGGCAATCGACGATCATGGGGCCTTGATTCTCGATGGTGAGCTCGATCTCGGTTTCGGAGTCGAGGGCCGGGGCGTTGGACCAGGAGCGGCCGGCGGTGAGCTGGGCGGCGCGGGGCAGGCGCAGGCCGTCGAAGAGGGCAGCGAGCAGGACAAGGAATTCGAAGGCGACCATGGCCCAGATGAGGCGGGCATCCCAGAAGGCGGGAACGAGCAGGAGAATGCCGGCGATGAACAGGCCGATGGACCTTGGCGTGAGGCCAAAGGCCATGCGGCGGCGGCGCTCGCAGGCGGCTCGGATGGGCACGGGATGGAGGGAGGGGGAAATCATTGGGACTCAATGGGCAGATCGAGAGCAAAGGCCAGAGAGCGGTTTAGTTGCCTTATCTTCGCAGCCCGGAGGCTTCCTACGAAGTTGGTCAATACGGATTTGTGAAAACTCACAAGGCTGTCACAATGTATCCAGCTTTCATGCTTGAGACCATCTTCCGGGCCGACTGAAACCTGAGTTGTAAGCCCCTCTCCTTCTGTGAAAATGGGCGCGCAGATGACGCTCGGAAAGCGCGATTCGATCAGCTTTTGGCGGCTTACGATCACATAG
The DNA here is from genome assembly GCA_003159975.1 of Acidobacteriaceae bacterium. Classification (GTDB taxonomy): domain Bacteria; phylum Acidobacteriota; class Terriglobia; order Terriglobales; family Acidobacteriaceae; genus Telmatobacter. Next base: position 3,991 of record PLPU01000078.1, on the reverse strand, counting down.
ACCCGCTGCCGCTTCAGATCGCCGGGCGGCCTGGATACACGGTAAAGATCGCCTCTGTTCATTGTGGTTCCTTCCAGGGAATTGCATCAATGCCAACCATCCTGATTGACTATCGCGATCATTGAACGGTGGAGTCCGCGGCGTGCCAATGCTTACACGATTCCGTGTATTTTGCGACAGAAGGAGTATAAGGTGCCGTCAGGAAACGAAACACGACCGCCGTTTCTAGCAGGTCTTCGTGTGCGGGAAGGCAACGGGAATTGCGTTGTGTCAATGACTTTCATCTTGGATGAGGTCAAAGTACAAGGCATCCTGGTCTCCGAGCACGTCTTCCATTTCGCGATTCAGATAATCGGCATTGGCGTTGATCAGTTCCAAATCCCGCTGCCCAGCCGCCTCTCGTTCCTCGTCCCGAAGGTGATCGCGCAGCACCCTTTCGATGTAGGCCGAGCGAGAAGCGCCTTCGCCGATCATCCTGTCGATTTGAACGAGAAGCGGCACGGAGAGTGTTATCGAAGTCTTGGCCTTCATCCTTACCTCCACCATACCACCTTCATACTGCCTTCAATACTACTCTCATACTACCTTTTCTTCAACTATCTGTTCATTGACGCGGTACCGGGACGGCGGCNNCGGCGCGCTTGACGTCGTCGGGAACGAGGTAGTCGCGGCCATCGAAGGCGGCGGTGGCCTGGGCTACACGCATGAGGCTGATGGCGGCGCGGGGGCTTGCGCCTAATAACAGCGTGGGCCACTCGCGGGTGCGGCGGGCGAGGGCGAGGATGTAGGTGTAGAGCTCCGGCTCGATGCGAATGGAGCGGACTTCGGCACGGGCAGCGGCTAGCAGGCCCGCGGGGATGGGCACGATGGAGACATCGTCAAGGATGCCTGCGCCTGTGCCGGCGTGGTGGCGCTCGAGGATTTGCAGCTCTTCGGCTTCGGAGGGGTAGGCGACGCGAATCTTGAGAAGGAAGCGGTCGAGTTGCGCTTCGGGCAACGGGTAGGTGCCTTCGAAGTCGACGGGATTCTGGGTGGCGAAGACGGTAAACCAGGCGGGGAGTGGGCGGCGGATGCCGTCGCTGGTTACCTGGCGCTCTTCCATGCACTCGAGAAGCGCGGCCTGGGTGCGGGGCGGCATGCGGTTGATCTCGTCGACTAAAAGCAGATCGGTGAAGACGGGGCCGGCGTGGAAGCTGAAGCTGTCAGTACCGGGGCGCAGGATGGAGGTGCCGAGGATGTCGGCGGGCATGAGGTCAGGCGTTGCCTGGACGCGCTGGAAGCCGAGGCCGAGCAGGCGGCCCAGAGCTTTGACGATGAGCGTCTTGGCGATGCCGGGTACGCCTTCAAGCAGGGCATGGCCCTGGCAGAGGACCGCGATCAGGACTTCCTCGATGGCCCCAGACTGGCCGGAGATGACATTGCCGAGCTCGCCGCGGGCGTGGGCTATGAGTTGGTTGGTGGCATTGAGGCGGTCCGCGCCATTAATTCCTCGATCTGTTGTTTCCGGGACGGATGTTGGATTTGTTTCCTCGCTCATGAAGCCCTTTCCTGCTGATTGGGATGAATGTTTTCGGATTTCGGGAATTGGCTGCCGGGCTTGCCGGCATCTTGAAGCTGCCGCTGGTGCGTGTGGAGGGTCTGGATCAGCTTGAGCGCATGGCGCGGCTCGACGGTCTCGCTCCAGGCAGCATCTTCGCAGGCGGCCAGGTCGGCTTCGAGGCTGGCGTCGGCGGTGGGAAAGCGGCGGCGAATTGCGGCGGACAATTCGGCTGAACCCATGCGGACGCTGCGCAAGCCGCAGAGCCTGAGCGAATGGCGGCGAAAGCGTTCCCAGGCGATGGCGACGGCCGTGGAAGAGGCTCCGGCGTTGCGGTAGAGCGAGCCGAGCGCCTCAAGGAACTCGATGGGCGTGGCGCGGGCCGGGGCGGGAAGATCGCGCACCGGGCCGCTGCGGCGGCTGTAGCTGAAGACGATCAAGATTCCCAGAATCGCGACGGCGATCCACAGGGTGTACCAGGCGGGGCCGGCGGCATAGCTCCACGTGGAACGGATTTCGCCGTGAAGGGACTCGTCCCAGTAGAAACGATGGCCCTCGCGGGGTCCGAGCGAGTTGAGGAAGAGGTCGAGATTGTGGGCGCGGGAGAGCGAGCCGTTTTCAAGCGGAGTGGAGCTGGCCCACCAGACGACGTGGCCCTTTTTCCAGTCGTACTCGACGACCGCAGGCTGGCCGGCGCAACTGTACTCGATGCGGTGGGTGGGATTGCCGGCGTTCCAGGCAGCCTGGGGAACCATCCAGACCTCGCCTGAGTTGGAAAGCGAGTCGAGCCCTTCGGGTTGCAACTGGCAGGCGGCAAAGTTGAACTCGGTGGGGACGGCGGTGGCTTCGCCGGGCAGGATGAATCCGCCGCTGAAGCCGGTGGAGAGCACGCGCCCGCCGCGGTCGAGAATGGTGCGGATGGCCTTGATGTCGCTGGGCTCGCGGGTGAAGGGCTGGGCGAAGATGACGACGGTACTGGGGCCTGCTTCGGCGGCTAGTTCGGGAAGAGGGCGTTCCCAGCGTTCGATGGAATAGCTGGAGCGGAGCAGCGTTTCGTAGGCGGCGCGGGCGCCGTGCTGGCCGGAGAGATAGCTGGAAGGCAAGGGGTTGTTGTTGTCGTTGGCGCCGGGGAGGAGGAATCCGGTAAGGACGGCGAGAGCGAGGCCGATGCCTACGCACCAGAGGAGGAGCTTGCGGTCTTTGGCGTCGAGGGAGGAGAGGAATTTCATTCGGCGCCGCCTCTCGCTGGGGTTGTGGACGCGGTGTTTCCGGAGATGAGCGCGGCGGCGAGTTGTTCGGCGCGGCGGTAGTCGCTTTCGGCAGCGGCGCGGCCGCCGTACCAGGTGCGCTCGAAGCTGCCGGTGAGCGTGGCAAGGCTGGGCTTGCGCGGGTCTTCGGGAGCTACGAGGGCGAGGTATTCACGGGGGGTGCGGGCGCGGTCGGCGGGCCACAGGCGGCGGGATTCAAGGCGGGAGATGGCTGCCCAGTAGACGAAGTGGATGGCCTCACGCCAGAGTCCGGCGGCGGCGGCTTGGCGGGCGTCTTCGAGCCAGAGTTGCCAGTCGCGGGCTGAGGCGGCTCCGGCGGCGGGGCCAAGATCCTCGGGGACGAGGCGGATGCGCCAGCGGCGCTCGAGTTGCAGCAGGCCCAGGACCAGGCCTACACAAATGGCGAGAATCAAGCCACCGATGAGCAGGCGAGCGATCCATGCGGAGCGGGAGCTGAACTCGGCAACGCTCGAGAGGAGGGTGTTGAGCCAGTTGCCGAATTTTTCCAGGATGGAGTCGCGCGCGGAGGGGGCTTCAAGATTGCGGAAGTCGCGGCCGGCGAGGATCTGTTGCATGGTTTGGCGCTCGGCGGGGTGCGCGTCGGTGGGGGTGGGCGACTTGCCGGTTTGGGTCCGGTCGGCTTGGGCGAGGGCCGCTTGTGCCAAATCGTGGGCCAGGCGGGTCTCGGCGTCCTGCAGGAGGTCGGTTGTGGTGGGTGGGGGCGGGAGGGTGGCTTCGTCGTCTGGAGATTCCTGCAGGACCTGGGACGGTTTGGGCGTGGACTGGTCTTTGGCCTTATCCGGTTCCTGGGCTTTGGAGAGGAGGACCCGGAGCCAGCCGTAGCGGACCAGGCGGCGCTCGGCAGTGGGACCTTCGCCGAGGAAAATGCGATCGTCGGGGCCGACCCGCATGGGGTCGCAGGTGGTGAGGTCGCGGGCTTTGGCGCAGGCTTCGACGATGGTGGTGAGGGCCTGGAGGTGCTTGCGGTAGTCGTCGAGGGAAACGTCATTTGAGTGGGACGGGGAGGCGGGGGCTGCGGGGATGGGTGCGGCGGCCAAGAGAGGTCGGCACGGAGCAGTGGCCAGACATGCGAGCAGTGCGGAGGCGGCGAAGAGGGGGTGCGCAGTCACGGGAGCGCTTCCTCCTGTGCGGAGTGGGCGGCTTCGGCGGGCGGTGTTAGAGGTGC
>PLPU01000231.1:710-3697 GCA_003159975.1 Acidobacteriaceae bacterium | reverse complement strand
TCGGGATGCTCAGGATGACAGCAAGGGTGGGGCACCCACCTTCAGTACCAATCGGGCTGATCAATCGGCGGCTATTCGCGGGCAGCCGGTTGAGCTGACGCGGCGGTTTTGCGGCGGCGGATCAGGGGAGCGGTGGTGAGCCAGTAGAGCGCGGGGCCGAGCAGGCCGACGGCGAGGGAGAAGAGCAGCGCCGAGGTGTTGCCAATGAGCTTTTCATCGCGCGAGGCGTAGAGGGCGTAGGCGATGAGCGCCGCGGGGCCGACGCCAAGCAAGATGGCGAAGGGCAGGTTGCCGGCTTTGAAAGGCCGCGGCAAATTGGGTTCGCGGATGCGAAGGACGGCGAGGGCGACGAACTCCAAGAGCAGGCTGGAGCCGTAGAGGATGAGGTCGATGGAGATGAGGCGTTCGAAGGGCAGTTTGAGCGCCAGGCCCCAGGCCAGTCCGCAGAGCAAAACGGAGACCCAGGGGACGCCGCGGCGGTTGCGGCGGGCAACGATGCGGGGCAACATACCTTCATCGGCCATGGCCATGGGGAGGCGGGAATAGCTCATGACCAGGGCGTTGAACATGCCGATGCCGGAGATGGCTCCGCCGGCAACGACGGCAATGCCAAGGAGCGGGCCGCCGAGNNGAGCGGGCGGCGGTGGTCCAGTCGCCGGTGGAAAAGCTGTCAGGCGAGAGGCCGCTGAGGGCCATGGCGGCGAGGGGCAGAATGTAGGTGACAGCTACAAGGAAGGTTGCGGCGATCATAGCGCGGGGGTAGTTGCGCTGGGGATTTTCGACTTCCTGGGCGACGGTGGAGGCATTGTCCCAGCCCATGTAGTTCCACAGGCCGACGAGGACCGCAGTGGAGAAGGCGGAGCCGGGGCCGAATGCGGCAGTTGGGGTGGCCGCGCCCCACTGGACGGCGGGGTGAAGCGTAATGCCGCGCCAGAAGCCGAGAGCAACGAAGATTGCGAACGGCGCGAGCAACAGGACGAAGAGGCCGACTGAGTCATCGCCGACGGCGGGAGCGCCGCGGAGGTTCCACGCGCAGCAAACAACGACCACTGCGAGCGACCAGGCGTAGCCGTGCCAGCCAGCGGTGGCGGCGGGCGAGAATTTGCCGAGGTAGAGGACAAAGATGGCTGGGTAGATGGCCATGTCGAAGACGCTGGCGGAGAGCGAAAGCCAGCTTTCCTGATATCCCCAAAACGGACCAAGGCCGCGGCGGACCCAGACATAAAAGCCGCCCTCGGCGGGGATGGAGCTGGCGAGTTCGCCGATCATCAGGGCGGTGGGGAGGCTCCACACGATAGGCAGGAGAAGCAGGATCAGGATGGCTCGCAGGAAGCCGGCGCCGCCGAGGATGTCCTCAATGCCGTAGGGACCGCCGGACACCATGAAGTAGGTGGCGGCAACCAGCGGAAGAAAGCGCATCTTCCGGCCGACCGGCCTGCGGGTGAGTGGCATAGATGCGAATCTAACAACCCTGGCCACGCGCAGAAAGGAAAAAATGGGCGCGTTGATGATTCCGGCGCCGGGTGAAACGTCACTACTCGGCGGGGATGGACTGGACGTGTTGGAAGGCGGCGCGGGCGGCGGCGATGGTCAGGGCGATTTCTTCTTCGCCGTGGGCGGTGCTTAGAAAGGCGGCTTCAAACTGGGCGGGCGGGAGCCAGATGCCTTGGTCGAGCATAGCGCGGTGAAAGCGACCGAAGGCGGCGGTGTCCGATTTGGCGGCTTGGTCGTAGTTGGTGACTGGATCGGGTGTGAAGAACCAAGTGCCCATGGCGCCGACGCGGTTGGTGTTGAGGGGGATGCCGGCTGCGCGGGCTTCGGCGGCGACGCCTTCGAAGACGGCTTTGGAGGTGGATTCGAGCTGGGGGTAGATTTCGGCGGCGTGCGCCTGAAGATGGGTGAGAGTAGCGATGCCGGCGGCCATGGCTAATGGGTTGCCACTGAGGGTTCCGGCCTGGTAGACCGGGCCGAGGGGGGCGAGCAGGTCCATGAAAACGCGCTTGCCGCCGAAGACGCCGACGGGCAGGCCTCCGCCGACGATTTTGCCGAGGGTGATGAGGTCGGGTTCGATGGAATAGAGTTCGCATGCGCCGCCGAGGGCTACGCGGAAGCCGGTCATGACTTCATCGACGATGAGCAGGGCGCCTTCTCTCTTGGTGAGGGCGCGCAGGGCGGCGAGGTAGCCGGGAGCGGGCGGGATGCAGCCGGCGTTGCCTACAATTGGCTCGAGGATGACGGCGGCGATGGTGTTGGGGTGGGCGTCGAAGGCGGCTTCGACGGCGGCGATGTCGTTGTAGGGCAGAGCGAAAGTGAGGTGCGCGATCTGCTCGGGGACGCCGGCTGAGCCTGGAATTCCGAGGGTGGCGACGCCGGAGCCGGCTTTGACCAGCAGGCCGTCGGAGTGGCCGTGGTAGCAGCCTTCGAACTTGATGATCATGTTGCGGCCGGTGGCGGCACGGGCCAGGCGGATGGCCGACATGGTAGCTTCAGTCCCGGAGCTGACGAAGCGGAGCTTGTCGATGGCCGGGTAGCAGGCGACGATGCGTTCGGCGAGGTCAGCTTCAGAGGCGGTGGATGCGCCGAAGCTCGAGGATTTTGTTGCGGCGCGCTGGATGGCTTCAACGACGGGCGGGAAGGCGTGGCCGAGGATCATGGGGCCCCAGGAGCCGAAGTAGTCGATGAAGCGGTTGCCGTCGGCGTCGGTGATCCATGCGCCCAGGGCGCTCTCGATGAATGGAGGCGCGCCGCCGACGGCGCGGAAGGCCCGGACCGGGGAGTTGACGCCGCCGGGGAAGAAACGCTCGGCGCGCTGCTGAAGGGCTTGGGAACGGGTGCGGACGGGAGCCTGGGTCTTGGTGCTCATTGTGGGTTCAGTATAGAAGGTGGAAGGAGTTGTCAGTTGACAGTTGTCAGTTGACAGTTGTGAGTTGGCCTGTGAATGACTTGAATGAACTCGGCGGGCGGGTGCTGGTGATCTTCGATGGCCA
>PLPU01000231.1:0-705 GCA_003159975.1 Acidobacteriaceae bacterium | reverse complement strand
TTCAGGATCGGGGACGAATCTTCCCAGCTCGATCGTGGTGGTGCGGAATGCCGGCGGTGCGAATGAGCAAGCGCTGGTGCGGTCGGAGGCGGTGCTGGCGCTGCTGGGAGAGTTGCCGCGCCCTTGGCCCGGGGTTGCGGCTGTGGCGAGGTGGATTCCGCGGGTGGTTCGGGACGTGGTTTATCGACTGATTGCGCGGTGGCGGTTCCGGATATGGGGGCGGCTGGAAAGCTGTCCGCTGCCTACGGTGGAGGAGCGGGGACGGTTTCTGTGAGCTTCCGCCGGGCTATTGCGGTCTGCACGGGCTACAAGAAAGGGTGCCTATTGCCGATAACGATCCCAGGCACCGCTCAGGGGCTAAAGCCCCTTCTCTCTCATTTTAAGCGACTTGCGGCCCGACTGAAGTCGTGCCCTGTTACAAAGCCTTGAAGGATTTGAGCTGTTAGGCCCACTCCGATACCATCCATTCATGTTGCGTGTGAGATTACTGGAGGCTGGCGCTCGACTGCCGGTGGTGGCTCATCCGGGTGAGGATTTGGGCTATGACTTGTTTGCGCTGGAGGGTGCGGTGCTTGCGCCCCACGCCACGGTCAAAGTTCGGACGGGAATTGCTGTTGAGGCGCGGCATCCGGACACCGGTGTGCCATTGGGATTGCTGGTGCGCGACCGCTCGTCGATGGCGGCGCGGGGCATCGCAACTACGGC
>PLPU01000191.1:11966-18846 GCA_003159975.1 Acidobacteriaceae bacterium | reverse complement strand
CTTCACGAATAATCCAGGCTAGGGACTAGGGAATAGACCTTCTCGGCTCGTTACTCGTGAGTGGCGGGATCGATCAGGGTTAGACCGGTCTCCGGGTCGAGGCGTTTGTGCATCGCATTCGGCTCAACAGTGACCATAACTTCCAGCGTCGGATTTACCCATGCCTCAATGACGTGGCCGCCGCGCGTGGAGCCGTCGGGAAATCCCACGACCATGTGGGTGTGTACGACGGGCTTGCCGTTGTAGAGCGCAATGTCGCCGATCATGGAAACTACTTCGACCTGCGTATCGATGGAGTTCTGTTTATACATTTTGCGTGTGGGGCTGAACCATGCAAGCTTCGCGCTTGAGAGCGCGCCGATGGCGGTGAAGCGGGCCGCGGTGATGTTGTATTGGCGCGCGAAATCGGAGAGGCCGGAGAACGCTTCATCGCCCTTGCTGAAGATGACGGCGTAGGTTCTCTGGCCACCGTTGACGCTGAGCAATTGCACCTTCATGCCGGGCGCGAGGCCGGTGGGGATGGGATGCGACGGGGCGAGCCATACGTCTGGTTCGGGCTGTGGTTGGCTGGGCTGAAGTGGTACGGATTGGGCTGCGGCGCCCGCTGCCAGCGTGATTGCGAGAAACGCTGCCGTTCGATTCCTTCCGTTCATGGGTGTCTCCCTTGGTGAAACCGCGCACTGCGCTGATCGGGCCTACGAGCATTTAGATGGCGTGACGAGGACGAACGATGCCGTTCCACCGTTTCATATTGTTTTCAAGACAGCGTTGAGTCTTTGCACAGGCCGAAGGCGAAGAGAAGCCACGCGCTTCAACGCCACCAATTCGAGCGCAACTCATTCCCGGGGACAACTTCGGACGGAATACCGGGGGGTGGAGACCAGATGCTGAGGTCTTTGACGGCAAAGACACGTTCAATTGGCTGGGTCCAACTGTGGAACGCGAGGTCAAACAGCCCCCAGTGGATGGGCATCAGAAGGCCGTGGCCGCCGAGCGCACGAAAACTGCGCACGGCTCCATCGGGGCCCATGTGGACGTCGGGCCAAAGAGGGTCGGAAGCGCCAATTTCAAGCAAGGAGAGATCGAAGGGGCCAAACTCTTTGCCGATCTCAGTGAAGCCGTTCCATTCTCCCGAGTCGGCGCCGTAGTAGACGCGGTGATGCGGACCGATGAGAGCGAACGATGCCCACAGGGTCTCGAAGCGGTTGAAGAGGCTGCGGCCAGAGAAATGGCGGGCGGGCAGGGCCGTGATTGTGACTGCGCCGATGGTGATGTTGCCGGTCCAGTCGAGGGCAGTGATGCGTGCGGGTTCGACACCAAGACCTTGCAGAATCTTCTCGACACCGAGCGCGGTGATCCAGCGAGCGTTCTGAAGCTGCGGCAATGCAACCAGGCTGCGGACGGTGTCCGCGCCGAGATGGTCGTAGTGATCGTGCGAGATGAGAACTGCATCGATGGGCGGCAGATCCTCAAGTGCAATCGGCGGGGCGAAGAAACGCTTTGGGCCGGCCCACTTTACCGGGCCCGCGCGTTGTTCCCATACCGGATCGATGAGCAGGCGGATTCCGTCGATTTCGATCAGCGAGGTAGAGTGTCCCATCCAGGTGATTCTCAGGCCGGAGCGAGGGGCGGTGGTAAAGATCTTCGGGTCGGTGTGGAACGGGCCGAGCGGGGATTTCGGAGATTGTGCCGCGCCTTTAAAGATAAAGCGGGGAGCTACTTTGATAATGACCGAGAACCCGCCTGTGCTGGTTGGCACCGGGTTCACGAAGTGCTTTCCGAGCTTTGTGGCCGGTGTGAAGGGCATCTCCATTGGATGGCAACGCCTGCATGGGGATTCCGGAAAACGAATCTGGAAGAATTGTTGACGCTTTTATGGCTGGTTATTTGACTTTGGAGCCTCCTTCGGTCGATACTGCCGTTAATGCGGAACTCAACGAATCACGGAATTGCGGTCATGGCTATGTGTATGTGTCGGGCCGGCGGACCTGTCCGTGCGATTCTTGAGACGCGAATGCGCTAGACGCAACCGATCTTGAAAATCAGGCGGCCCGGGTCCTAAAAGGATTCGGGTCGTTTTGTTTCTTACGAACCAGTTTTATCGCCGCCCATCCTAGCGACAAAAACAAGAACGTCGTGCCCAGAGGGCGCCCAGGTGGGGCACCCACAGTTTTCTGCTTTCCCACCCTTGCGAAAGACCACCCCACGGACGAGGACCTGTCCGCGGGGACCCCGGTAAATCGCAAGGATGGGGCACCCGCTTTCCAGTGCTATTCAGTGATTTTTGAAAACGAAGTTGAAGGAGAGAACCTCATGTCAGAGCCGAAGCAGCATCACTTTGCTACCAACGCCGTACACGCCGGCCAGTCGCCCGATCCGGCGACGGGATCGCGCGCGGTGCCGATCTACCAGACCACCTCGTACCTGTTTCAGAACGCCGACCATGCGGGGCGGCTGTTCGGTTTGAAGGAGTTCGGCAACATCTACACGCGCATCATGAATCCGACCACCGACGTGCTTGAGAAGCGTGTGGCGGCTCTGGAAGGCGGAGCGGCGGGGCTGGCGACAGCTTCCGGCCAGGCGGCGGAGACGCTGACGCTGACCACGCTGGCTTCGGCGGGGGACGAGATTGTTTCGACGACCTCGCTCTACGGCGGCACGTACAACCTGTTCCACTACACGTTTCCGCGGCTCGGCATCACGGTGCGGTTTGTGGATGCGGACGACTTTGCCGGGTTGCGCGCCGCGATCAACGACAAGACGCGGGCTATCTATACTGAGTCGCTGGGAAATCCCAAGCTGGACGTGGTGGACATTGAGAGGATTGCCGCGATTGCGCATGAGCACAAGCTGCCGCTGGTGATCGACAATACCTCGGCGTCGCCGGCGCTGGTGCGGCCCATCGAGTGGGGTGCGGACATTGTGGTGAATTCAGCCACCAAGTTTCTGGGTGGGCACGGGACCACGATCGGCGGCGTGATTGTGGATGCGGGCAAGTTTGACTGGGCGGCTTCGGGGCGGTTCAAGGAATTCACCGAGCCGGACCCGTCGTATCACGGGCTCTCGTACACTGAGGCGTTCGGGCCGCTGGCGTTCATTTTGAAGGCGCGGGTGCAGGGGTTGCGCGATACGGGCGCGGCGCTTTCGCCGTTCAATTCGTTCCTGCTGCTGCAGGGGATTGAGACGCTGCATCTGCGCCTGGAGCGGCACTCAGAAAATGCGCTGGCCGTGGCTCGCTACCTGGAGCGCCACCCGGGGGTGGAGTGGGTGAATTATCCGGGCCTCGAGTCGAGCGCTTACTACGCACGGGCACAGAAGTATTTGCCCAACGGGCGCGGGGCGCTGGTGACTTTCGGGATCAAGGGCGGATATGAAGCGGGGAAGAAGCTGATCAATTCTCTGGAGCTGTTTTCGCTGGTGGCGAATATCGGCGACGCGAAGTCGCTGGTGATTCACCCGGCGTCGACGACGCATCAGCAGCTTTCAGTGGAGGAGCAGGCAACCACGGGGGTTACTCCCGAACTGGTGCGACTGAGCGTGGGGATTGAGGACATTCGCGATATCCTTGCCGATCTGGACCAGGCAATTGAGACGGCCAACGGGCACTCCTACCAGGGTGCAGCAGTAACCGCGGGTCTTGCTGCACAATGAGTGTGATGACCGAGTCACGGATCGAGACCGGCGCCGGACCTGCTGTGACGCAGATTCCGGCGCCCACGTACGAGGGCGACTTTGTGCTCAACGAGCACTTGTTGCTGGAGTGCGGACGGACGCTGGCCGGTCCCACGCTGCATTACGCAGTGTATGGGCGGCTGAATGCGGCGCGCGATAATGCGGTGCTGGTGTGCCACGCACTGTCAGGTTCGGCGCTGGTGGGGGCGTGGTGGCCGGAGCTGTTTGCGCTGGGCGGATTGCTCTCGCTGGAGCAGGATTGCGTGATCTGCGTGAACCTGCTGGGTTCATGCTACGGCTCGACGGGGCCGGGCTCGGTGGACCGGGAGACAGGCGAGGTCTATGGCCCGGATTTCCCGCTGATCTCGATCCGCGACAATGTGCGAGCGCAGGCGCGGCTGCTGGATTCACTGGGGATTCGGCGGCTGCGGCTGGTGCTGGGCGGGTCGATCGGCGGCATGCAGGCGCTGGACTGGTCGATCCTTAATCCCGAACGCGTGGAGCGGGCGCTGATTATCGGGGTAGCGCCGGTTCCGGCGATGGGACTGGCGCTGAACCACCTGCAGCGGCAGGCGATTGAGACCGACCCGGATTGGCAGGGCGGACGCTATTTGCCGCAGCGGCCTCCCCGGCGGGGGATGGCGCTGGCGCGGCAGATTGCCATGCTCAGCTACAAGTCGGCGGAGCTGTTCGAGGAGCGGTTTGGGCGCAACCCTAATCGCAACGGGGAGGATCCGTGGGGCTTGGACAACCAGGGCGGGGGCCTGATCGGCGGGCGGTTCGACATTGCGGGCTACCTGGACTACCAGGGAAAGCGTTTCATCGAGCGATTCGACGCCAATGCGTACCTGGCGATTCTGCGCACCATGGATACGTGGGACCCTCAGAGGGGCTATGTGTCGGCTACCGAGGCCTTCAGCCGCATCCGAGCCCGGCTGAGCTTCGTGGGCATCAGCTCTGACTGGCTGTTTCCGCCCGAGGCGGTGCGGCATTTTGCGCACACGATTCGCGCGGCCGGAGTGGATGCCGACTACCGGGAGATGACAACAGACCATGGCCACGACGCGTTCCTGGCCGAGCAGGTGGAACTGGTTCGGCTGCTGCAATAAATCAACCTGACCACTCCCGGGGCAAACGCGTAAAGACACGCTTAAACTCAAACCCGGCCTGGCCGGGAACAGTTTTTCCTGCTCCGGTGTCTAAGCCCTTATGCGGGGCCCGAATGCAAGAAGAGTTCGACGCAGGCGCGATGGGTTGCCGCAGGCGCTCAAGAACCATCCGGGCAACAAGCCGGACAACCAGGCGGATCGGTCGCATACAGCGATTCTTGAGGGTCTTGCATCCCATCATTGGGTGTCAGTGGAGTGCCGGTGGATTCCGCCGCGGGATGTTTTTCCCGTTGGGTTTCCGTTTTTCCCGCACAAGTTTGCTTGTCAGGGAGGGCACGGCTTTCTATAATCCATCCAACGCCTCAATGCTGGCCGTGGTATCGTTTACCCATCACCCGAGTACTGAACTGCCCAAGAGAATAGTTGGCCGTTTCGTGAGCAAGTGCATGGATATTGATCCCCATTTTTGCAACTCCCAGGAGCACTGAATGAAGAAGGTAGTCTTTGCGTCTTTGATGGTGTTGACGAGCATGAGCTTCGTTACCGTGCCATCGCTTCGAGCCCAGGATTTGACCATCCAGAACGCGGCCGAGTACAACGCCTATCAGAATGCAATCACGCAAACCGATCCGAAGGCCAAAGCCGCGGCGCTGGAAGATTTCTTGAAGACCTACCCGCAGACCATCGTGAAGAAGCCTGTTCTGGACATGCTGGTGGATACCTACCAGGGCCTGAATGATTTCGCGGATGAGCTGATCGTAACCAAAAAGTTGCTCCAGATCGATCCGAACAACGAGCAGGCCATCTTCCTGTCGGTGTACATCGAGAAGGGTAAGTGCGCCAAGACTTCGGACGCGCAGGCTTGCGACGATGCCGAGGTGGATGCGACGAGGGGGCTTACCGTAACCAAGCCGGCCGCTACATCAGACGCCGACTGGAAAAAAGCGACCGATACGGCTTATCCGCTGTTTCACTCGGCGATTGCACTGGACGATGCGCTGTCAAAGAAGGACTTCAAGGCTGCCGAGGATGAGTACAAGGCGGAGTTGATGCTCTATACGGATGACCAGTCCAAGTCGGCAGGATTGGCGGACACCTACCAACTGGCTGAGGCCTATGTTCAGCCTGGCGCAGGTCAGGACCTGGTGAAGGCAATCTATTTTTACTCGCGCACGTGGGACTTTGCGCCTCCCAGCTTCAAGGGTCCGATTGAGAAGAAGCTGGAATACTGGTACAAGAAGTACCACGGCAAGCTGGATGGGCTGGACGCCGTGAAGGCGAAGGCCGCGCTCACAACGTTCCCTCCGGCGGACTTTACGATTACGCCTGCGCCGACCCCGCAAGAACAGATCCATACCATGTTGACTGACCCGAGCACCAAACCTGAGTCGCTGGCCCTTTCTGACAAGGAGACCATTCTGGCTCTTGGCACGAAGGACGACGCAGACAAGATCTGGGCGGTGATGAAGGATAAGCCGACACCGGTTCCTGGAACTGTAATCGAGGCCACGGCTTCGGTGATTAAGGTTGCCGTGACCGATGATGCAAAGATGGCGAAGATTCCTGACTTCATCGTGAATCTGAAGACACCTCTCGCGGACAAGGAGATTCCAGCGCCAGGCACTGAATTAGGTCTGCAGTCCAAAGGCCAGGCAGAGCTGGATGGAACCTACGACTCCTACACCCAGGTCCCTGCCAGCGCAGGCACTCCTGCAACGGCCACTGCGCCGGCAACCGCGGCCACAGAGGCCTCCGCACAGATTGTGCTTCGTGAGGGACTTCTGCAGCCGGAAAAGAAGAAGGCCGTCGCTCCGGCACGCAAGCCGGCGGCGGGACGCAGGCCTGCTGCTCACTAATCTGTGGGAATAAAAAGGGGATCGGAAAGGGCAGCCTGCAACGGGCTGCCCTTTTTCTCTATAGGTACGAACTCAACGAGATCTTAGTCAGCAGTCTGCAGGCTGACGCCCCGTATCTGCGCTTTTCCTTGGCGCGAGGGCCCGGAGCAATGCGCCGGTGCGAGCGAATAGCGAGCGATTGGCCCCACCGCAGGTGGTTATTCGCCGAGCATGATGCGCTGAATGGCGGAGGCTCGGCCCGTG
>PLPU01000191.1:0-11937 GCA_003159975.1 Acidobacteriaceae bacterium | reverse complement strand
CCGCTCATGCCCACGTCGGTTTGATACGCCGTTCCGTTGGGAAGTATGCGCTGGTCGGCGGTGGGAACGTGGGTGTGGGTGCCGAGAACGGCGGTGACACGGCCATCGAGATGCCAGCCCATGGCGACTTTCTCGCTGGTGGCCTCGGCGTGAAAATCGACGACGATGACTTTGGCCTTGATGCCGGCCAGAATGTCGTTGGCGGCGTGGAAGGGATCGTTGGCGCCGCTCATGAAGACGCGACCCATCAGGTTGACGACGGCGTAGTCGACGCCCCCCTGGGTAGTGCCCTCAAAAACGCCGTAACCGGGCAGGCCGGGCGCGAGATTGGCCGGGCGCAGCACACGGCGGGCGCGGTCTTGACTGTCAGCGGGGACGGAGTTCAGGTAGTCGAGGATCTCGCGCTTGTCCCAGACGTGGTTGCCGGTGGTGAGCACGTCCGCGCCAAGCTCGAAGAGGTCTTCGGCAATCTGTGGAGTGACGCCGAAGCCGCCGGCGGCGTTCTCGGCGTTAATGATGGTGAGGTCGACGGAGTTGGCCTGGCGCACATGGCCGATGTGCTCGCGGACGATCTTGCGTCCCGCGCCGCCGAAGATGTCGCCGACGAACAAAAGGTTCATTGTGGTGGAAAGCTCCTCGAAAAGGGACTAAGGGACTAAGGGACTGAGGGACTAAGGGCTTTGTGCCTGCTTCGAACGAATCGACTTCATCAGCGCCCCAAGGAGCCGGCTCACGTCATTGCAGTGGGACTCGGTTGAATCAAGGTCCGGAAGTGCGCCGAATCCAAGCTTTTTGGCGATTACAATTTGCGTTTCGATCTCGGAACATGAACCTCGAGCGTGCCCCGGAAACTGAACATATTCTCCCTTTGTTGCGCGACCATACCCTTCTGCGATGTTACTCGCAATGGATACGGAAGCTCTGCGCATTTGGTTGGTGAGGCCAAAGCGTTCGGAATCCGGAAACTTTGAGGTGAACCGATAAACATCGACTGTCAATTCGATGGACCGCTGCCAAACTACGAGATCTTTGAACGATTGTCCCATTGATCAGGCCCTCAGTCCCTTAGTCCCTAAGCCCCTTGTCCCTGTTCTTTGTTTCTCATTAGCGGAAACAGGATTACATCGCGGATTGACTTTGATCCGGTTAGGAGCATGACGAGGCGGTCGACGCCGAGGCCTTCGCCGCCGGTGGGGGGCAGGCCGTAGGCGAGGGCGCGGACGTAGTCTTCGTCCATCTGGTGGGCTTCGTCGTCGCCGCGGTCGCGCTCGGCTAGCTGGTCGGCGAAACGCTTGTGCTGTTCTACGGGATCGTTGAGCTCGCTGAAGGCGTTGCCGAGTTCGAAGCCGCCGGCGAAGAACTCGAAGCGCTCGACGTGATCCGGGTCGTCGGGCTTCTGCTTGGAGAGCGGGGAGACTGCGGTTGGGTAGTCGTAGATGATGGTCGGCTGGATGAGGTTTGGCTCGACCAGTTCCTCGAAAAGGCGATAGATCACCTTGCCAAGCGGTTCCCCTTTCGACTGGAGGTAATGAACCTCGTGGAGCACCTTGATTTCATTGGGATAGCCGAGATTCTCCAAATCAAACGGGCCTGTTGCCTCGCCGCCATCCTTTCCAATTCGTGAAAGGTTGTATGACGCGGTGTCAACCGCCGTTCCAAGGGAGCCGCTGTTTTCGAAATCTTCCATTGTGACCACAATTCCGGCTTTTTCTGGCCAGAACTTGATAATGGCTTCGCGCATTGTCAATCTCGTCCACTTGCCAAGATCAATCTCAACGCCATTGAACGTCGTCAGCGTGGTTCCGTTGACCTCTTGGGCAACGAATGCGAGCAGCTCCTCGGTTAGCGTCATCAGGTCCCAGTAGTTTGCATAGGCCTGGTAGAACTCGAGCATGGTGAACTCGGGGTTGTGCTGCGTGCTTACGCCCTCGTTGCGGAAGTTGCGGTTGATTTCGTAGACGCGGTCGAAGCCGCCGACTACCAGCCGCTTCAAATAAAGCTCGGGCGCGATGCGCAGGAAGAGGTCCTGGTCGAGCGCGTTGTGGTGCGTTTTGAAGGGGCGTGCGGCGGCTCCGCCGGCGATCTGCTGCATCATCGGCGTTTCCACTTCAATGTAACCGCGATCATCGAAAAATTTGCGCAGGGCCTTGAGGGCTTTGGCGCGCTTGACGAAGACTTCACGGGCGTCGAGGTTGGTGAAGAGATCGACATAGCGCTGGCGGTAGCGGAGCTCGACATCGGCGAGGCCGTGAAATTTTTCAGGCAGCGCCAGCATGGCCTTGGAGAGGAACGTCAGGGTCTCTACATGGATGGTGAGCTCACCGGTGCGGGTGCGGAAGAGGTAGCCGGTGACGCCGATGTGGTCGCCCATGTCGAGGAGCTTGTAGAGCGCGAAGCCCTGCTCGCCGACGGCGTCGAGGCGGACGTAGATTTGCAGCCGCTGGCCGTTCTGTTGCAGCGTGGCGAATCCGGCCTTTCCCTGTGCCCTGATGGCCATGATGCGGCCGGCGACGGCCACGGTGGTGCGCGTGGCCTCAAGCTCCTCGGCCTGCGCTTCGCCCCACTTGGTGCGCACGTCTGGGATGGTGACCGCGTGCTCGTCGATCGAAGCGGGGAAGCGGTTGGGATACGCGGCCTGGCCGAGCTTCTCGATTTCTTCAAGTTTTGCTTTGCGCAAGTCGAAGAGATTGCGCTCAAATTCCGAATCGAACTCCATGATTCCTCTGTGCGTAAGTTGCTTCACGGGTGCAAGAGTCAGTATATCGTTCATTCTGTCTGTGGAGATGGAGTGGCACGACAGGGCAATGAACAAACGCTTGTGATGAGCTGCTTAAACGATTTGCCAATGAGGATTATGGTGGATAGAATGTCCGCAATGAAATCAACACATGCAGTATTGCTCGTATGCGGCCTGTTCGCGTTTGCGTCGCAGGCCCAGGCGAAGACCATTCTGCCGGATGCCTGCGGCGATGACGGAGTCAAATTCGAGGTAACCGCGCTCAAGAACGCGCCCGCGCCTGCTCCTCCGCCGGACGGTAAGGCGCAAATCGTCTTCATTGAAGACGAAAGCCAGGGGCTCGGATTCGGCATGCATGCCACGATCCGCTATGGCCTGGACGGCGCGTGGGCCGGCGCCAACAACGGCAACACGTTTTTCATCATGAATGTGGACCCCGGAGAGCATCACCTTTGCGTGAGTTGGCAATCGGCGCTGAAGATGCTGAAGAAAAGCATCGATGTGGCGTCGTTCACCGCTGAGGCGGGCAAGGTCTACTACTACGCAGCCAACATCACCATCACAAACGTGGCCGGCGCGACGGGGCCGGGAGTCACGAGCGGGGGCGGCGGGGCCAACATCGCGTTCGGACTTGCGCCGCTGAATGAGGATGAGGGCAAATACCGGGTGAAGGCCTGGAAGCTCTCGACCTGGAAAACGAAATAAAGGGAGGACCAAGTAGACCAATTCGCGCCTGTCGCGCTCGACGGCGGCATCGTGTATAACCACGATGGTGCCCTTCAATCGTCCCATTCCGGAGTCGAAGCAGCGGAACAAAGCTCAAGGCGGCGTGAAATCGCTGGCTGACGCTGAGAAGCTGATGCAGATTGCGATTCTGCTGCCTTCGTCGGCGTTTATTGGATGGCTGGGTGGGGCCTGGCTGGACCTTCATCTGCACCAGACATGGATTGGCCTGGTGGGGATACTGTTCGGCGGAATCTCCGGGCTGGTCTACGTGGTGCGGCTGGTGATGGCAGGAACGAGTCGGACGGGGTCGGGCGGTGGGGCCGGGATGAAGTCCGGTGGCGGAAGCGACGGTGGCGGGTCATGACAGAAGGCGGCGAGACATGAGAGACGGCAGCGAGCCATGACAGAAGAGATTCCTTCCATCGCTAACCTCACAGAAGAAGATCTGGACGCTTTGCTGAAGCGCTCGGTGCGCAACACTGTCATTTTGGGACTGGTTCCCGCATTGGTGCTGCTGATCGCCTCAGGCTGGCGCAATGCGGCCATGTTGTTGACTGGAGCGCTGATATCGGCAGCCAGCCTGCTGGAGTGGCAGCGGCTGGCGCGGCTGATGAATGCCCGGATGAAGCGTAAACAGACTCCGCGCGGGGCTGCGCTGGCGGTTGGGTTCTTTTTGGTGCGCCTGTTGATCTTTGCCGGGGTCATTTATGGTAGCCTTAAGTGTTTCCAGGGTTCGGTCATCGCGCTGGTGTGCGGCCTCAGTCTGGCGGTCGTAACGCTTACGGGAGAAGCTCTCAGGATGTTGCGGAGTTGAGCCTTGTGGCCGGTTTGTGTGGATAGTTCCGCTCTGGAATCAGAAAGACATTTGCCTTCATGCATCAACTGGCTTTTACACAGTTGCTGAACTATCTCTTTGCCGGTCCCCTGAATGCGCTGCTGAACGCAGTGGGCATTCATCCCGCCAATGCCGCCGCGCCCATCAACAACACCTTCGCGCTGGAATTACTGGTGGTGCTGGGTTTCATCGCCTTTTTTGCCGTGGTGCGGGCAAGTCTGTCGGTTGAGAAGCCGGGCACGCCGCAGCAGTTCGCTGAGCTGATTCATGAGTTTATCGGAGGACAGGCGGAGATCGCCATCGGGCACGGGTATCAGCGCTTCCAGGCGTTTGTCACCTGCATCTTCCTGTTCGTGCTGATTTGCAATCTGCTCGGGTTGATACCCGGGCTCGAAGCTCCCACGCAGTCGGTGGTGGTGCCCTTCGGGTTGGCCGTTACCACGTTCATTTACTATAACTTTCACGGGATTCGCGAGCAGGGGATCATCGGCTATCTCAAGCATTTTGCCGGACCCGTGTGGTGGATTGCCTGGCTGCTGTTCCCGATCGAAGTGATCTCGCACGTGGCCCGCATGATGTCTCTCACCATTCGTCTCTGGGCCAACATGTTTGCCGGCGACCTGGTGACGATGGTGTTCTTCTCGCTGGTGCCGGTTGCCGTTCCGGTGATTTTTCTGGCCTTGCATCTGGGTGTTTCGATTGTGCAGGCCTTTGTGTTCATGCTGTTGAGCATGATCTACCTGGGGCAGGCTGTGGCGCACGATCACTAGGCCTGGAAAGAAGAAGCAGATCCTTCGGCTGCGTTTGGCGCAGCGTGCGCGCCAAACTCCGCTCAGGAGGACAGGCTTTTGTTAAAAGGATTCCGCCGGGGAGAGCTTCCGCTCCGGGTAAACGGACGGCCGCAAGCGTGAGGGGGTCAGCACGGTGAACCTCAACCACCCACTGGCGGTCAATCTCAGGGAAGCTGGAGAAACATGCGTAAACTGCAAAACGTTTTGATGGTACTGGCTGTACTCTGCTTCGCCGTTCCGGCATTCGCCCAGAGCGGTTCAGCGGTCGTCGATCTGGCGCCTATCGGTATCGGCATCGGCATCGCGCTGGCAGCCGGACTGTGCGGCATCGGCCAGGGCAAGGCGATTGCTTCCGCCACCGAGTCGGTCGCACGCAACCCAGGAGCCACGGGCAGCATTCAGTTCCTGCTGATCCTTGGTCTGGCCTTCATCGAATCGCTCACCCTATTCACCTTCGCCATGATCTACGTCAAGATCAAGTAAGGCGAATCTGGAACCAGGAAAGCGGCCATGCCCTGATGGGTGTGGCCGTTTTCTTATTGTGCCCCGCGTTTTCTAGTGGCCGGGCTGCGTGGGGCCAGCCGGCGCGGCCCGCAACATCTCGATAGCTTTCCGGTATTCGATGCCCGTGGGAACCGGGGTGTACCCGGTCATTTCTTCCGCAGTATCGATATTCCTGGTCTTGAACAGGATGCGCAGGTTCATCCTCATCTGGAAGCGCGCGATGCGCCATTGGCTGCCGCCGATGTCGGCTTGCTCGATGACCACCGATCCGCCTTTGTCGAGCTTGCCCAGTACGCCCCAGCCGTAGTCAGTGTCCTGCTGCAGGTGGCCTTCCAGGCGTGTTACACGCTGCTGTGCGGCGTCGATCCAGAGTTCTCCGGTTAAGTTCGTAAGGGCCTGCGTTTCAAAGTCAGGCGGGCTGAAATTCGGGTTGGGACGGAAGCTGAACTTCTCCACCGGACCCGCGGGGCCCGCACCGGAGCCGGCGTACTGGTAGAGGAAGGCGCTGGGCAGCATACGCAACAGCTTGAGGACGATGCCCATGTCTCCCTGCTCGCCCTGTTTGCGGTGCTTCTGCAGGCTGGGATCGCTGAGCAGCGCGTCCAGGCGCGCCTGTTCCTTCTGCTCGTCCTCAGGCGAGAGCGGCTTATCAAATTGAGCCACCAGGCGCGCAACGTCGCCGTCTTTGGTCTCGAGGATATCCTTGGTCGAGGTGAGGCGGGGGCTGATTTTGCGTAGCCGGTAGCGCATAGGGTGCGCTGGATCCTGAGCAGTGTGCAATTCCGTGGCGAGCGCGCGCTCTACCAGCGCCTGGGCCTGCGCCGGCGAGAGCGCGGCGGGTGCAGGCTGGCCATGGGCTGGAAAGGCGCTGGCCCACAGCAGCAAGGGGAGGAGCGGGAAAAGTCTGCGCACATAAATCAGTCTAACGGGCATTCGAGGTCTGTGCTTTCGTTCGGATATTCAGCGTTGCGTTCAGCGCTTGGACGGCATTGCCCATTAGACGTCCTGGCGCGGCTTCGGTCTCCGGGTGGAAGCGGACGAGCGGGTGGAAGCAAGCGCGTGGAAGCGGGGGTGGATTGAAGCATGGAGCCGGGTTGCGTATAGTTCGGGCAGGGCCTTGTTTGGGCTCATGGAAGGACTGAAATCATGGCAGTGGAGAATATACCCGCGCGCATTGGCAAGAGCGTTATCATTTGCGGCGAAGTGAAGGGCAGCGAAGACCTGATTGTGGATGGGCGGGTCGAGGGAACGGTGACGCTCTCAGAGAGCCGGCTGACGATCGGGCCCAACGCCAACGTTCAAGCCGACCTGACCGCCAGAGATGTTCTGATTCTGGGACAGGTGCAGGGCAACGTGGTGGCCAGCGGCCGGGTGGAGCTGCGTGCCGGCTGCAGCGTGCAGGGGGATATTCGCGCGCTCCGGCTGGCGGTGGAGGACAACGCGGTTTTTCGAGGCAAAGTGGACCTGACGCAGGGCGCAGCGAAGGCGCTCGATGGCGCCGGACCTGCACCGGCACCGGCTGGCGGCATTTTCTGATTGGGAAGATCGAGTTCCGGTCCGCCGCAATCAAGCGGGTAGGCCCGCAAGAGGAATTCCGGTCGATGAGCCGTTGGTTTGAAAAGAAGCAGGACAGCGGACCGCCCGCACCCACCGCTGGCTTTTGGGGGCCCAGGGTGCCGCGCCACTCCGGCGGGTGGGCGGTGCTGCGCAAGCGGCTTGAGGCTGAGCCTGGCCTGCGCGTGATCGATACCGGCTATACGTCGCCCTCCAACATCAACTACCTCACCGGACTGGGCCATAGCCTCTTCCAGGCCGATCTGGTTTACGATGCGTGGACCGGCGACTGGCAGCGAGGTACGGACGAAGACGGGAAGCCGATCTGGGATGCCGAAGGCTTTCTTAGGCAGTCCCTGAACTTTTCAGGGCGCATGTACGATGTGGCGCTGTTATGGACGGCCCTGGATTTTATGCCCGAAGCGCTGGTTGCGCCTGTGGTCGCGCATCTGTTTGCTTCGATGAATCCAGGCGGGCAGGTTCTGGCGTTTTTCCACACGAGGATGCAGGGCGAGGAGACAGTGCGCTGCCGTTTTCACCTGACCCCGGGAGACGATGTGGATGTGCAGTTGGCGCAGCCGTTTCCCATCCAGCGCGCATTTACCAACCGCAGCATTGAACGGCTCTTTGCAGGCTGGCCAGGTCACCGCCAGTTTCTGGCGAAGGACAGCGTCTCTGAAGTCATCATGACGCGGTAGCGTTTTGCCGACGCGGAGACAGCGAAGGGAGGAATCATGAGCTTATTGAAGGGAACGCGGATCACCTGGCTGGGTCACGCGACCGTGTTGGTTGAGACCGCGAAAGGAACCAGGATACTGATCGATCCATTCATCGCGCAGAATCCAAGCTATCCGAAGGACCATGTGCTGCCGGAAAAGATCGATACCATTCTTTTGACTCACGGCCATGGGGACCATATTTCGGACGTAGCGCCGGTTGCCGCAAAGCATGGTTCAACGGTGGTTGCGATCTATGAGCTGGCATCGTATGTCGCAGGCAAGGGAGTGGAGCGCACGATCGGCATGAACCTGGGCGGTACCGTGCAACTGGACGATGTGGCAGCCACGATGGTGGATGCCAGGCATTCGTCAGGCGCGCAGGATGAGCATGGAACGCACTATGTGGGCGTGGCTGCGGGCTATGTGCTGACGATTACCGATGGCCCGGTGCTCTATCATGCCGGGGATACGGCTGTCTTTGGAGACATGAAGCTGATCGGCGAGCTATACGGGCCCAAGGTGGCAATGCTTCCGATCGGCGGCCATTTTACGATGGGACCGAAGGAAGCAGCGCGGGCCACGCACTTACTGCAGCCAGAAATGGTGCTACCGCTGCACTTTGGTACATTCCCACCGCTGAAGGGCACACCTGAGGAACTGGCTGCGTTGGTGGATGGCAGCGTGAGGGTTGTGCAATGGGTACCGGGGGGAACGGTTGAATAAGCATTGGGCCGAGCAAGGGAAACGGTACGGAAGATAGGTTGAGATAGGTCTGGGCCTATCTTCCGTACCGTAGTTCCAGTTACTTCGCAGCGGCTTTCTTCTGCTCTGCCCAGCGCCGCTTGACGGCCTCGGCAATGCGTTTGCGCCCTTCAGGAGTCAGATTCCTCTTCTTCTTGATGGGCTTCCTGGTGGCAGGCGCTGCCGCGGCCTTCTTGGGCGCCTTCGCGGATCCACCGCTCAGCAGGGAACGCGCTTGTTGCAATTGAGCGATCTCCCGATCTATCTGTGCCAGAATCTCCGAAACTCCCACACTTCCTCCTATCAGGTACTCATGAGTGGCCTATCCCCATGTGTCTAGGTCGACAACTGCGCAGGAATTAACCACTTGTCCAGGGAACACGATACGCAACTATAAACTCTTTTACAAACAAAAAGAAGCGAAATGTTACTGACGAGGCATGGATTCAATTGAAAATCCCAGTAAGAGAAGCAGGGGCGCCGTTGGATGAGCGCAGGAGAAGCTATGCGGCGGCCACAAGACTGAAGGAAGCAGAGATAGCGTTTGAGGCAATACCGGCGCGGCTCAGCAATGCATGCGCGCCAATCCGGATAGTGCGCAGAGACTCATCTTTGTACCGGGCGGAAGCTGAATGCCGGAATCGTGGCCGGAAAAGAAACGCCGCTCTATCGGTGTAGCTTCAAAGTGCCGGGATGGAAGAACCACATGCCTGCAGTCATCGTGATAGCGGGGTACTTCTTATTGACTTGAGGGATGGCTCGCCGCATCGAGTTAAAGAGACGACTCAGCGCGGGTTCTTGGGTGGTGGCGGGGTTTGCGCGGGCGCGGGAGAGGGGGCTGGTGCGCTCGACAGTGGCTGGCCGCCGATCCGCAAGGTGGCGGGCGAGTCGGCCGCGCGGTAGTTACGCAGGTCGCGGAGGATTTCCACCTTCTCGCGCGCATACTGGCCGGCCAGGCGAGTCAGTGCATAGGTGATGATGTCGCTGTGGTGCAGGTCAGGCACGGAGGGATCGCGGCGCATGTTCAGCCATAACCGGTGAACCAACTGCACGTCGTCAGGACTTAGGGCGGGAGCGTGCGGCCCGATGTAAAAGACCTTGACCGCACCGCCGGGATCGATGACATAGAAATTGAACTGGCGCTTTGGCTCGGGCAGCGCTTCCCATGCCTGTCCCATGTGAAAGGCCTGATCTTCAGCGGTCATTTTGTTTGAAACTCCGGAGACGACGGAGTCCATTTCCAGCGCGTTTGCGCCTTGCGCCAATGCGGCGAAGACGTCGCCGGCGGGAACCACCAGGAGCGAGACTTTCTTGCCGAAGCTTTCAGCAACGGAAACAGCCTTGGTAAAGAGCATCTGCTCATGTTCGCTGAAACTCTGTTCCTCGGCGTTGAGATATTCCGGTCCGCCCACGCCCATCATGCGCACGCTGATGACGACCACGTCCTGCTCTTCGGTGCTGGTGCGGGAGAGGATCCACTTGAGCGCGAAGGGGTTGGTGGCGTCGCGCATGGTGACCATGACGCCGCCGGGGCGGATGGCCGCCGACTCGCTGCTGATGGTGTCCTGGTGCTCCAGTTGGAAGTGGTCCCGCATCTGGCGCGCGGTGATGGCATGCTTGCGCATGTTCTGGCGTTCCGAGATGCTGAAGATGACGAAGAAAGCCGCGGCAAACACGATGCCGCTGACCGTAGCAACCGACTTGGTGAAAAGGTTGACGATGGCCACCGAAAGCAGGACCAGAAAGACCGAGAGAAGTCCGATGGGAAACTCGGTTTTTCCGATTCGGATGTTCGGAGGCACTTTCCATCCGCGCTCGCCATGATATTTCCAGCGCAGNNGACCAGATGACGCCGAAGGCATACGCCTCGCCCAGGGTGATGACATTGCCGCGGCTGGCGATGATGGTGATCATCTGGAGGATGCAGACCAGGTTGATGATGCGGTAGCTGGTGCCGAACTTGATATGCGGCTTGCGGAACCAGTCGGCCAGCACGCCGTCTTCGGCCACGCGCATCAACACGCCGGTCGACCCGATCATGGAAGTGTTGATGGCGCCGGAGAGAATCAGAAATCCAACGAGCACCACGAAGACGCGGAAGACGATGCGCCAGAACATGGGTCCTACCATGTACATGGCGAGCCCGGCGATCAGGTTGTCCTGGTAGATGTGGGTGCGCTGCCATGTGGGAATGAGCATGGAAGCCAGCAGCGTGGCGCCGCCGGTAAAGACCAGGCTATAGATGGCGATGACGATGGCCGCGCGCTTCAGGTTTTTGAGCTTGGGATGCTCGATCTCGCGATTGACCTGGGCCAGGCTCTCCTCGCCGCTCATGGCCAGCACGGAGTGGCCGAAGGCCATGAGAATGCCGAACAGTCCCAGCAGCGGCAAGCCTCTGCCTTTCAGAAAGCCCAACGCCTCGTTACTGAAGTGGAGGTTAGCGGGAACCGGCGCCGGCGGCAGGTGAGAGCCCTTCATGATCACCGAGAAAACGCCCCACGCCAAAAGGATGACCACCATCACGGTTGTGATCTGCATGACGCGCAGAGCCTTGCCGCTGGACTCTTCAATGCCCTTGATGTTTGCCCACCAGTAATAGATTGTGACCACCGCCGCGAAGACAGCTGCGGTATGGTTCATATCGAACTGGAGTGGATTGTACTGCGCATCCATCAGAGCGGGCGGGAGCCAGTGCCACTGATTGGCGACCGTCATCAGCTCGTTCATCAGGCCGGTAATGTATAGTCCGGCCGAAACACCGGAGATGGGCCCGGTAAGAATGTAATCGAACATCAGCGCCGAGACGCTGAGCTTGGCAAATGTGCCGCCGAGGGCCTCTTTAACGACGCGGTAAACGCCGCCGCGGGTGAACATGGAACAGCTCTCGACGTAGACGGCGCGCACCGCAAAGCTGAACAGCATGATGGCGAGAATGAACCAGGGAGCGGCCGCGCCGACCGCGTGTTCAGCGATGCCACCCGCGTAGAAGGCCGAAGATCCCAGATCGCAGAGAACAACAGCCGCGGCGCGCCAGAAGGAGATGAATGTGAGCATCACGGAAGATGCCACAATGAGCCGGACGCGGTTTGAAGGTGGGGCTACGGTCGTTCGAGTGGTTGCCATCGCGGGGTTCCGGCGCTACCGCCGGGTTGCTAGCGTCGAACGAGCGCATTAATCGCCCGCCCTGCGGTGAGTCTATGTCCGAATCGAGCGAGAGTCAACACAAAATGGAGGGGCAGCGCCAGGGCAGGAGCGGACAACTCACTTCTCATCTTTACCAAACAGCTCTTTTCCATCCTCAACGAAGCTGATGAGGACGACGACGGTGGA
>PLPU01000021.1:0-12859 GCA_003159975.1 Acidobacteriaceae bacterium | reverse complement strand
CCGCGAGCGTTAATGAGGCCGAGGCCGCGCAGATTGCCGCCCACAACACCCGCGACAAAAAGGATATTCTCTCGTCTTCCGAGGTACTTGCCGCTCATCGGAAAATCGCGGCTGACTTTGGCAACCAGGCCGACCGCGTTGTTGCAGAGGCCAGGGAGCGCGCCGCAACATTGCAGCAGAATCAGATGCCGGATTCGCGTGTGCGGGCGCAGGAAGCTGTCTCCTTTGCCAAGGACCGCGGCTTCGAGCGTGAGGCCGTTACCGACGAACGTGAGATCATGCGCGACGCCTTGCGGCGTGGCATGGGCGACCTCACCTACAGCCAGGTGCGCGACAACTTCGACCAGCGGCATAGCGGCGGCGAGTTCAAGATCGCAGCAGGACAGAAGCACGAAACGGGACGGCAGTTCACCACTCGCGAGACAATCGCAGCGGAACTTGCGACCGTAGGCCACATGCGACGCGGACAGAATGCCATCGCGCCAATCATGCCGAAAGAAGAAGCCGCGGCTCACGCGGCCACCCGCGAATTGCTGAATCCAGCCCAGCGCAGATCCATTGAGGAAGTGCTGACCAGCCGCGACCGGGTACACGGTTTGCAAGGGCTCGCCGGGACCGGCAAGACCACCACATTGGAAGCGATTCGTGAGGGAGCAGAGCGCAACGGTTACTCGGTCGAGGGCTTCGCCCCGACCAGCCGCGCCGCAGCTCAAATGCGAGACGCAGGCATCTCCGCAGGCACGCTGCAAGGTTTACCAGCGTGCGATCCAGGAACGAGAGCGGAAGTCCGGGAACGAATGTGTGAATCCAGATCGCCAGCCGGGCCAGGTTGACGGCTGTGGGGTTCAGGTCCACGCCGTAGATGCATCGGCGGGCAATCTGGCGGCGCAGCAGTTGTCCGTCCTCTATGGTCACCTGAGCGCCCTCTGCGCCCAAGGCTGCGCGCGCTGCCAGCCGCAGCCGGCCCAGTTCGTCGCCGACCTCCGGCAGGGGCCGGTTGGCCAGATAGTTGAGAAAGACGCGCTCGATGCGGTCAATGGCCGCCACTAGAAAGTGCGCCGAACCCATAGTAATGTCAGCAACGCGGAAATCGAAGAAAGCCTCCGCCGCCTGCCGGTCATTCAGCTTGTTCAGTCGCTCTGTGTGAGCCTTGAGGGCAGGCTCAAGCCCGTGGTCCAGCAGGTGCTCGACGGCAAAGGCCTTGGTGAAGTAGGAGCCGGTGGATTTGCGCTGGCCGGAGGTGTTGTGAAGAAAGGCGCGGCCCTTGGCAACCACGACCGTATCCTTGGGCTTTGCCGGCTTGTATTTGCCCTCCTTGTCCGTGGCCAGATCGCTCTCGGCCAGCGACAGTTCGTTCTCAAGCAAGCCCTCGTAGATGGTGCCGAACTCTCGGACGCCAAGGCTGCGGAAGTCGACCGGGCCCCAACCTTCGTCGGTCTGAACCACCAGAAGAGCTTCCAGGACCGGAGCAAAGACGCGATCCGGCAGGCTGATTGCGGCGATTTTCTTGCCCAGCGGGCTGGTGTCGTCGGAGGCAAAGAGGCCGCCGTTATAGGCCGGAATGCCCCACTCAGAATTGCCCTTGTCTACGGCGCGGAAGAGGCGCTGAATCTCCTCCCAATGGTCGTTGCCCTGTCCGCCGCGCTGCCGCCCCGCTTCGAGCATCGCGGTGAAGTCCTGCGCCTTCTTCTTCAGCGAACGGTCCCGGTAAAACTGATTTGTGGAGTAGGGCAGCAGATCCTGGTCTTCGGCATAGGCGATAAACAGCAGCCGAAAGAGGATCACCAGCGCCATCTCGTAGGTTTCGGCCAGGTCCGCCGCGCTGGGACGGCGCAAGGCGCGCGCCTCCATCAATCCCTCGGCCAAGCGCGGAACGGCCTCGGCATAAACCCACTCTCGTAACCGTTCGCCCAGATCGGCCGCATAACGCCGGGAACCACTCAGGATTCGCTCGACGCTTCCGCCCTTGCCGAGCGCCTCGGCGGAGAAGATCAGCCACAGGTATCCGGCCTGCTCGGGAGTGAGCAGGTTCAGGTCCAGCTCAAAGTAAGTCTCCGAACGACCACGCTGGCCAGTGCCTACGCCGGTCCCCACCGGGTATAACCGGACCGAATGAGCCCCGAGCAGCAGGACATAGTGCAGGTTGTAGGCCTCGGCCTTGGCCAGCGCGTAGGAGACCGGGGAGAGGTGATTGAATCGGCTCTGCGCAATCTCCGGCTGCTCCGCGGCCTCCAGAAGGACGGCCAGCGCCACACGGGCATCGGCGGCGCGGAGAATCAGCGCTGGACCGCTCTGCTCATCGCCGGTGAGGCCGAGGCCTTCCAAAAGCCTGCGCTGGCGCAAGGGTCTGACTGCCCTTCCGCGTTGACCAGCATCCGCCCAGCCAGGCAGTTTTGGGACGCCCGTGCGCAAATAGTGAGTGGCGAATAGCCCGACGTTTCGCAGTCCAGTAGAACCAGCGTCCAGATCACTGAGCGCCTGGTTGAGAAAGTGACGGGCCGTGTGTTGGTCGGGAGCGGTGAGCGCGGAGCGGCAGATTCCTTCTAGTTGGCCCCGGTCTACATCCAGCAAGATGTGTTCGGGATCACCACCAAGCCCCGCCGCCGCCGCCTTACTGCCGTAGAGGACGACTAGGAGGACTGGAGCGGGCCGTCCCGCCGATCGAGCCTTCCAGGCGGCGCGCATGGCCTCAGTGGTGGGGCGAGAGGAGGCATCGGCAAAGACCACCTCCAGGGCCGGATTTCCGTGGCCGAGGCAGAAAAGCGCCTGCGTCCATGAACCTAGATTTCCCGCCTGAATCGGCCTCGCCGGTAGCTCCTCTAAAAATCGCGTGTCGGGCATACGCAAGAAGGATACTCGGTTTGGGTCGGCAAACTTTCAAACTGGGCGCTGACTATAACAGGAGACACCGGAAAAACAAGAAGCGATCCTCAGAGACGGCTCAACAGTTCAGGCGGTGACGTTTTCAGGGCTGTCTCGGCCTTTTCAACCCTTGCCAGAGAGATGTTTCCCATTCCTCGTTCAATCACTCGAGATCCTCAGGTGACCGCCTATGTAGCCCACCAAGATGCTCTTTCGGCCGGGGAAGTCGAAGAAGTGAATTCGAGTAGTGTCATCCCTCTTCAGGTGCCATTCAAACAATCGATTTTGGCCGTCCGGACAGCGAAATGTTCTTTCATCGCTGTACTTCTGTAAAGTCGAAGCACTTTCGCCTGATGCACGGACCAACGCTTTGATATCGAAGTTACCTGTATCCCATGTATCGCAGTACTTCTGTAGATCATGAAGTCCTCGCATCGCAGCCTTGAAGCGACGGTCGCTTCCTCCCAACAACGCTAGCTGTTCTTCTACCGAATCGCAGAAGTCGAGGTTTGGGAAGAGCAACGCCTTTTGCTTCCATAGCTCATTACCGTTGGCTGGAGGCGGTGATTGCGTGCGCTTCAACCACTCGGCATTGAAATCCAGGTGGCCTCGTCGGCACGCATGAGGAACCGAGCGAATCTCGGTTTCAATGTCGTGGCTTCCAATCCACGATCTCTCCACATCCACAGATGGAACATCCCAATGATCTGCGGAGCAAAGACTGACTGCGAGGCCGTCAGCCAGGAGAGCGGTCGCAAGTCCCAGCGTCGCGCTGCCCATGCATTCGTATTGGATTTCAGCAGATTCCAGGTCTTCTTGCGGGATACACAATGAGTATTCAATACTTCTGTCGAAGAGTAGTTTCAACAGCTGCCGTCTATCTCGGTCCCCGTAGGTGTATTCGGCCAGCCAACGCCCGATTGAATATCCCAAGCTGATCTGAGTCTGAAGGAACGCCCCCGGTATCACCAGGATTCTCTTCGCGCTTACGCGCCCATCGAGAATTACGTCCGAGAAATTGTCGAGATGCCTCTTCCCAGCGGCTTGGTCCGGGGCCAGGTTGGCGGCTGACAGTTCGTTGAAAACCAAGTATGCGGGCATAATATTAATCGCCAAGAAGCCTGGCTAAACTGCGCTCTATCTCATCAAAGAAACCGTCAGGCCACTCCGGAAGCCGGCCGTTTTCATCTAAGTCCAGAAGCGTCAACGTCGGGGATTTCGCCCCCATTCCCCACTGGCTGTGGTAAAAGCCCACGTTCTCTGGAGTAGCTTTTCGATCCCGAACTGCCAGTCTGATTCCGTTCAATACATGGTCGCTGTGAGTTTCGATAAGAACCTGTATGCCAGCCGCTGAAGCCTGACATAGGAGCTCGCCCATCTTTACCTGACCTCGTGGGTGCAAATGAGCCTCTGGATTCTCGACGATTAATAGACTTCCAGGACGAGCTGAAAGCGCAGACACGACAATAGGGAGCGCATAGGTAATGCCGAATCCAACGTTCGTCGGGCGATACTCTGAACTCGCAACCTTATGACCTAGTGAATATGCAACACTGAAAGTCATAAGGTCCATGTCCGAATACCTCTTCAAATTGAGGCGAACTCCTGGGCTGATCTCTGTCATCCACGCTTCGACCTGAGATTGAAGAGTATTGCTGGTGGCTGAAGCATGTCGAAGAACCAGGGGCTCGACAGTCTCGGAGCCGAATAAAGATAGGAAGTGCGCAGTAAACTCACCGCTGGATCCCATTTGGCGGTGATGTCTAACTTCGTAATCAGACATGCCGAATGAGGTTCTAGGGCCAACCCGCTCGGCGCGGAGATATTGAAACTCGTCACGAAACAAGCTTGTCTTCCATATTTCGCCTACCGGTTCCGAACTGCTTAGCGCCAGCACGTTGCTCTCTTCCCTATATGCGAATCTGAGCTTGAGGCTTGCAGGCAAATCGTCCACTATTTCAATACCGATTTCGTCTTCATTAGCTTCTTCGAAAAGAACATCCTTGGCCGTACCCAACTGCGCAAGTTTTCCGTTCAGAGAAAGTCCAACACTTGGGAGGAGGTTCTCAAGAAAGGATTGCCGCAGAAGCAAAAGCGTCTGGATAATCGTAGATTTTCCGGAGCTATTCAACCCAGCTAGGAGGGTGAGCGCCCTGAGATGCACCTCTTGCTGCTCGAAACATTTGAAGTTTGAAAGCTGGAGGGACCGAATCATTGAAGCGTCTCCCGTATGATTCCTTCGACCTTGGAGAAGCGAAGACGTACCTTTTGGGGGTCACCGGTGCCATAGGTAATGGCGCCTGCAAAGTCGCTGTTATCGAGCAAAGAAATGAAGCGGGCCTGCAAACTCAGACTACGCTCTTGGAGCCGGTCGATTGCGTCAGGTGGCAACGATTCGATATTCGCTGCCCAAACCTCGAAAAGCGCTCGATTGATAGGATACCTCCTTGGCGATTCTGCGCTTTGCTTTCGGAAGGCCCGATCCCCGAAGAGGCGGTAGCAGTCGACCATTGCTCTCTTAAACCGGTCCCCTAATACTTGTAGTTCGGATTCCGAGAGATTGTTGAGGTCAATCATGCATTGGTTGAGAAATGCATCCATACTGCTGGATCTGTAGTCGAGATACGGCGTTCTTAGGAAGGCGAGTACCCTAAGAGCACATTCTCTGTCCCCCATGCGATCGTCGCGAATGCCTTCATTCGTAGCTGTTCTGAACTCCGCCCCTTCCGCGAGTACTTGGAGCAGGGAGCAAGCTTTACCCTGGTGAAGGGCATGCCGGATTTCTTGGCTGGAGAGAGGCAGCCCCCCTGTATTTATTCTTTTGAAGATATTAAATTTCACCTCAGGAGGGGTGTTCTCCTGGATGACGAAAACTGTTACCTGCGTCTCCAGTATCCGTCTCTGTAGGTTGCGTGGTAGATCATCAAATCGTTTGTTCTTGCACTCATCCAAAAACTCAAGTCCTGTTAGCTTCAGCGTCTTGTCGATCACGAAGCTCTTGAGCGTAGACAGACGTTGTAGTCCGTCGACGACCAGCCACTTGCTCTCGTCACTGCCATCCATATAGAAGGCAGGTAGCGGAATCCGAATTAGCAACGACTCGATTAGTTGACTCTTAGCCTTCGCACTCCAAATCCCGCCTTTTCGCTGAAAGCCCGGGGTTAGGTCTATCTCCCGATTCCTAAGCCGGTCCATTAGAAGAGAAATCACCATCGGCTTGGTTTCAACTCTGATACGGGCCGGATCGAACGGCTGTGTAATTTCGAAACTGCTTCCCGATTCCTCCTCTTCGAGGCCGGTGCCATTGACCTCGCCAAGTTCTTCGGCATCGGGGCCCTCATCGGCGATTCCCGTAGTCTGTTGGCCGTCGAGTTCTTGGTAATCCTTGGGATCTATAGAACTTTCGTCAGTGGAAATGATCCCAATCGGCTGTAGTCCGCCTGAAGCCGCCCTTCCGACGCTGGTTAGCCGCGAACTCCACACAAATCGAGATGGCCACCCGCGGCGACCTTCAACGAACTGACCATATCCGTAGTCTTGTAGCTTTCGAAAGAGACTTATGATATCCCGCCGAGGAAATGCATTTCCCTCCGATGCGAGCAGAATCAGGATCCGATCGACCTTTGTTTCCGACTGGTCACGTTCTCGCTGTGCAGCATGATCGAAAAAGGCCTTCGCAGCTGGACTCTCTAGATAGAGTTTCCGCAGCATCTCAATGTTCGGCGAACTAGAATTCACTCGCGGCTCTCCAGTTTCTGGTATGGACCGTCCAGACCTTCAAAACTGAATCAACAGTGACACGATCCATGAAATCAAGGCCAATCCTAACAGGATTTCCCCCCTTCGTACTACTTGTCACAGGAACGCGCTCCCGGGCAGGAGCGTCATTTCATAAAAGAGCGATTCTTATGATTTTATGCAGAGCCCGATTCGGCAGGGGGAGGGTGTTCTGGCGGGCAATAAGCCGCCAGTTTGCCCTAAAGGCGACCAAACAGGTCCGGAAGACTCGTCTTCAAACCTTTGGACACTTTTTCGATGTTCACGAGCGAGACATTCCGCACGCCGCGCTCGATTCCGCTGTAGTAAGTCCTGTGGAGCCCGCAGCGCTCCGCCGCCTCTTCCTGATTGATCCCCTGAGCCTCGCGTATGCGGCGAATAGCGCGACCGAACCGGATCCGGATATTGACGGGCATCATCTGGAATGATCGTGGCGGTCAGACGATGAGTACACACCCAATGAGTCACATTGATGTAGACTGATGTGCGAGTGGATCGCCCACGGACCCGGTCTGTAGCTCGTGGCGTTCCGCTCGAAGATGTCCGTGGACCGCCTGCACGCCAGAGAAGCCCCAGATGAACTCCGAAATCGTCCGACACCTTTCCCCGGAGGAGCAAGAGCTTGCCCGGAAGCGCGAAGAACCGACCACGCTGCAGCCCGAGCCTGCGTCTTCCTCAGCTGTTGCTTTTCCTACGCTTCAGAATGCTATCGCCTCAAACAGGGTTACCGCAGAGTTTAAGGGGAATGGTGGGAGCAGTGGCGATTCGGTTCTAGCAGAGCTAGCGAAGGACGCGCAGGCAGGCGCAGAGCCGCTGAGGACGAGCCTCCCCGCTGGCTCTGTTTTGCTGAGCAACGATGCAAGTGTGCAGAACATGATGATTGCCGGCGTGCGCGGAATTCTTCATGACGGAAGTAGATATCGACCTGGGACCCGAATCGTTCTCACAGACAGCGATTCAGTCGTTTACGTGTTGGCTGCATATTGCATGGAGTTTGAGAAGGAGAACCCATCCCAGGACACCAGGTTCCGATTGGAGCGGCCGGATCCGGCGCTGGAACGAATTGCCCAACTGGGTGCATCGCTAACGGTTCCCGCGATGCAAGCGGCAGTTTGGATGCACACCGACGGCGTTACCTTTGACCGAATGAACCAGAAGCTTCCGATCAGTCCGGAGGATTGGTCCGCGGGAGAGGCTGTCTTTCTGGAATGCCGAGGCCCGGCAGGAGCTATGACGAATGCTGAGCCCACAAGAAGTGAGAACGAGGACCTGAAGGTTTCAGTGAAGCCTGAGGAGGACGCCCGGTTGCCGATTCTGGAAGCCGAGATTGAGAGCCATTGGCTCCAGCATCGGAAAGCTTTCGTGAGGGAACTCCGGAAGGAAAACCGGCTAGAGAAAGCAATCAAGGCAACCGCACTGGACTGCGTAAAGCTCCTGCATCAGTACCAGGAGAAGGGACACAACCCGGATCAGGCGCGGGAAGCAATGTGGGCTTACTTGATTCATCCTCGGCAGGACTGATCAGAGGAGGGGCGAAGCAGCAGACATGAAAATGGCTCGATGGTACGGCATTCTTTCTCTGTCATTCTGTCTTTGGCTGCTGCTCTTCCCTCCGTGGGCGGAGTCGGGCAGGGCCTTTATCTCCGACGAAGTCGGCGATCACGTCGCAACCGTCTCTCACAGTTTGGGGCATCGCTGGTGGTTTTCCATTCCGTCCCATTGGGAGTGGTCAGAACGCGATCAGCAGAGCTTCTTGGTCCCGAACGTGGCGGCAGGGGTCGACTATCAATTTATGCTTTATGAGTCCGTCGTAGGGCTCGTTACCCTGGCTCTACTGTTCCTTCTTTTCCCAGCTTTGGAGATGCCTACGCGCATTCGGAACTGGCGAAGCCGGGATCTAAAACGTGCACTGATGGGGGTGACGAAGTGAAACCTCGCATTCGCGAGTCCGCCAATCTCGCCGCTGCGGCCGCCGCGCTCTCTGGCAAGTCCATGGACGAGATTGCCGAAGCGCGTCAGCAAGAACCATCGGCTGAGGAAGTGATGCAGACAGCCGAATTTCGGGAGGAATCAAACGGCTCTAAACCGAACACTGTCGGAGGCTTCATTCTCGGATTTCTTTTACTCGGGGCTGCCGCCGCGGGGATTGCTCTTTGGTTCCACCATGCACATGAGGTTAAGCTGCGCGAGGCGGAAGCAGCGACGGCCAAAGAAGAATATGCCAAGTCCGTGGTGGCTGACATG
Source organism: Acidobacteriaceae bacterium (assembly GCA_003159975.1). Classification (GTDB taxonomy): domain Bacteria; phylum Acidobacteriota; class Terriglobia; order Terriglobales; family Acidobacteriaceae; genus Telmatobacter. Next base: position 3,976 of record PLPU01000021.1, on the reverse strand, counting down.
GTGAATACCTGGCACGCCGACGATCATTGGGAAGATTCGCTTACCTCTCCAGGCGATAGCAGCCGAACACTTTACACCATCGAACTTGAAAAGGCCCTCATACTCGACCGTCCGCTCGTGTTTTTTGGAATCGTGGGTGACGTGAGCAAAGCCGGACAATCGGAAAACTCGATCATATCGATCTGGGCCGAGACGAGAGCCAACCTCTCACCAGCCCTACGCCTTTCGTTGTCGTCCCCGCCCGAGATCACAAATGCGATCCTTGGTCAAAAAGATCGTGCTTCTGAGATGTTCGTGTTCGCGGTGAAAATCAGCAGCGTTGAGAAGATTTCCATGCAATCCGATAGCTCAGACCCCGACTACTTTCTCGCGCATGGAGTTCTCTACGCGGCAAAACCAATCGGCCTGAATGAACCGCCAGCCGAATCCAGACTACCTAATCAATGAATTGTTGACTTCGCCTTGCCGGCTGTTTTCCGAGCGCTCCCGGTCTTGCGTTCGTGCTCGGATTCGTGGGGATGCCTTTGCGGGCAGCGTTGGAGCGCCGCCCGCCCTTGGTGTGCGATTGGGTGTGTGCTACTGTGCTACACCTCGACCCCGGCGAAGGGCCGAACCCTCGGCCGTACACCTTATCGGCCGCGTTCAACTTGGTTCCTTCGTTGACAAAGGGGTATCCCAAGGTATTGATTGCGCTGCGATTCACGGATGCCTTCCTTGACTGTGTGACGGATTGACTGGTGTACCCGTGGACCATTCGAGAATCCGCCGCACAACCGAGTAGGGATGCGGCCCCTTTGTATCGCCGATTCTGACCCGCGCCATGCGCCCGACGAAGATCGATGGAGAAAGACGATCCCTGCGAGCAGGCGGGGCTCCATTGGCCTTTACCCATGCCGGTAGATAGTGTGTGCGCCTGCCAGCCTTGGGCCTTTCCCCGGCCCCACCGTTGAACCACATTGGGATGGTTCCAAGCGAACGTTGCCCGCCCTCGGCCAGCGCGTCAAACAGCAGGATGCAGGTCCAACGATTGAAGCCTGGGTCCCAGTACCACTTTGCCCGTTTGCAGTAGGCCGGGTAATCTCCTGGTTCAAGACGAGGATAGTCCGCCCATTCGACTGCCGGCTCATTCTCACGCACTAGATGAAGAGCGGGCCGCTCCCTGCTTTCTGCGCCGTTGCGCTTCACCGCGCCCCGGCTCAAGACGCCTCCGAAGATGCCTCACGGCTCTGTGCCGCCAATTCGGGGTTGCACCCGGCAATGAAGGCTTGCAGATCACTTTCGCGGATCATTGTCCGGCTGCCGACCTTCGTCCGGCGCAACTTACCTTTCGACAACCAAGCGTGGACTGTCCATTTACTGATGCCGCCCAAACGCTCGGCGGCCTGCTCAACACTCATCAAGTTCTGCATGGGGATAGCCTCCTATCCAAGTTCCACGCAAAGTCTCTCATTGCAAGCAACGCAGGCCAAGTGTATTGTAATACCCGTATGGGTGAAATTTCGCGTACGTTACAGAAAGCCGTAAGTGACCAGCGATTGAGAAGGGAATCTTCCGCGCCTCATGCTCGGCAAATGGTCTTCGACCTGATAGAGCGGACACCTAAGAGCGCGGCGGCCCAACGAGTGGAGCGGATTCTCGAATTGCTAGTGGCCGCCGAGGGATGCCGCGTTTCGACACTTCGGGACGGGTGGAAAGGCGCCCTGCGTGACGAAGGCGCTGAGTTGATCGACGAGGCGGAGAGGCGCCACCAACCACTAAAGGGGTTTCACTGCGCTATGCCTCTGTATCGCTTCACAAATAACGCGCTAGAAGAGCGCAACCGACAGTACCGCACTTTGCTCCGCGAGTTGCAGATTCTGCTCATCCGCTATCAGTGGAGGCCAACGGTGGAGGATCGCCTCTACACTTCCCTCGGGAGCCGAATGCTCTGGAATCGCACAGACTCTGCGGAGATCAAGGAAAACATCGCAGTTCAATTCCTGCTTGAGCAGATTGATGGTCTCAAAGGGCCGGCGCGGATTCTACGTTTTCGGAGGTGCCGAGAATGTGCCCGATGGTTCTACGCCGTCAAGGACCACCAGAGTTTTTGCAACGAGGCCTGCCGAAAGCGGTTCGCCTCGCACGACCCTGAATTCAAGAAGAAGCGAGCGGAGTACATGAGAGACAATTACAGACCGCTCCAAAGGAAACTCGATGCGCAGAACCTGCCAGCGGCAGGGCGATTGGTAAAGGGGAAAAGCAAATGAGCATCTTCAAGCGTGGCAGCGTCTACTGGTATCACTTTCTGTTCAACGGGGAGCACATCCAACGCAGCACGAAACAGGGGAACCCCAGAACGGCCCGTCAGATCGAAGCGGCCTTCAAGACCGCCCTTTGCAAGGGCGAAGTGGGCATTACGGAGCGCAAGAAGGCTCCCGGCTTCAAGGCAGCTATGCGGGCGTTCCTGGCGTGGTCTCAGCAGCAGCATGAGCGGCATCCAGCTACGCACAGACGCTACCTGGTGAGCAGCGCGGCCCTGTTGCGACACTTCGGGGATCAACCAATCGACAAGATCACGCCGGAGACCGTGGAGCAATTCAAGGCAACCCGCTCCGTTGCCAAGGGGCAGCGGACCAACCGGCGCATCATGCCGGCGACCGTGAACCGGGAACTCGCCTGTCTCAAGGCACTCTTCAACCATGCAATCAAGTCAGATATTTCGGTGAGGAATCCTGTGAGCCGGGTTGGTTTCCTTGCAGAGCAGAATGAGCAAACGCGGGTTCTCAGCTTCGATGAACAGGCGCGGTATCTGGCCGCGGCAACCCCGATGCTCCGCGATGTGGCAACGCTCATGCTGGAAACCGGAATGCGGCCGGAAGAGGTCTACCGGATTCAACCGGAGAACGTGAATATGGCGGGCGGGTTCATCTTCAATCCCTTCGGCAAGACGAAGGCGGCGCGGCGGCGGGTTCCCTTGACCACGGCGGCCCGAAACGTCCTGGTGCGCCGCGTGGATGGGCTGGAGACACCCTTCCTCTTTCCGTGCGACACAGATCCGGCGCGGCCCGTTCCGAAGGTGAACAATGCCCATGACCGCGCGGTGAGGGATAGCAAGGTTGCCCCATTCCGGCTGTACGATCTTCGCCATACCTGGGCCACGCGGGCGGCGGAGTCTGGCATTGACCTTGTGACGCTGGCGGCGCTCCTGGGCCATTCCAAGATTCAGATGGTTCTTCGGTATGCCCATCCAACCCAAGAACATCAGGCGCGCTCTGTGGAGCGTTTGGAGCAGCATAACGCGGCTCGACAGATGGAAGCTCTCCTGGCACAGCAGGGAGCGGCGGCAGGGATGATTCAGTGAGAAAACGACAGCCACCCGCTACAATTCTCGCTACAGTGGCCTCGCAACCTCTGTTGCGAATGGGCTCTAAGTTATTGAAAGAGTTGGAGGCGCGGGTCGGGATCGAACCGACGCATAAAGGTTTTGCAGACCTCTCCCTTACCACTTGGGTACCGCGCCTTGGCAGGGCTGCCTCATTCAGTGCTTTATCGCTCCAAACCACCCTAGCCAACCCGGCGGGCGCCGGAGGGCGGAATGGAGCGGGAGACGAGATTTGAACTCGCGACCCTCGCCTTGGCAAGGCGATGCTCTACCACTGAGCTACTCCCGCTTGTTGCAGTACTGAGTATACCGGGCGGCCAAAACCAGGTCAAACCGCCGACGCTCCGCTCCGGCTTCAAACCTCAGCCGGTGAAGCAATTGCCGCGGGCAGCACCACCCCGGCCCCGGATAAGGATACCGCCGTCCGCGAGCCTTTCTCCTCCCGCACAATCTCCCCGTCCCGCATGTACAAGATCCGGCTCGCAATCGAAGCCGCCTCGGGATTGTGCGTGATCATCAGCGTAGTCTGTCCCAGCTCGCGATTCGACTTGAGCAGCATCTCCAGCACCGCGTCGGAGTTCCTGGTATCCAGATTGCCCGTCGGCTCGTCCGCCA
>PLPU01000282.1:0-9121 GCA_003159975.1 Acidobacteriaceae bacterium | reverse complement strand
CTGCCGATGGATTTCAGCGCGTGGTTTGAGGCCTGGCTCGACGGCCGGTGGTGGACATTCGATGCGCGCAACAACCAGCCGCGGATTGGCCGCATCCTCATGGCCACAGGCCGTGACGCAGCGGACGTAGCCATCACGACTTCATTCGGACAGGCGGATCTGCGCTATTTTTTCGTAGTTGCCGAGGAAGAAGCCGTGGCTCCCGCAAACACCCCCGCCCTGTGACCCGGCGTCCAGGCTCCTACTTCGACGCCTCGGTCGGCGCGTAGTATCCCTCGCGCGTGACCACAATCAGATCGCCGTTGCTGGCCTTCAGCGCAATCTTGTGGAAGCCGCCGTCGGTATCCACCTTGTCCGGCGTGTAGGTCAGCAGGTATTGCCCGCGCAGCTCCTCGGCAATCTGCGAGTAAATCTCGTCCAGATTGTCCTTCTTCTTGGCTTCGAAGTAGCGAGCCCCGGTCCGCGTGGCAATCTTTTCCATAATCTTCTTGCCGTCCACATTCGCCTCGCCCGATCCGCCATTGCGCCGATTGCCGCCACCGCCGCCCGGATAGCCACCCCCTCCGCCACCGGGGTATCCACCTCCGCCGCCATGACGCCCGCCGCCCATGCCGGGACCACCGTAGTTCGAGTTGCGTTCTTCTTCGCCCTTGAAGTAGATGGTGTAGACAGCCACGTTGGCGCGGTCCGCCGCGTCCACCGCGTCGTTCAGCGTCTCCTTGCTGCCCCGGTCCACGCCGTCGGAGAAGACCACCAGCGCCTTGCGCCCATCCTTCGGCTCCATCAACTCGTGCGAGGCGAGATAGATGGCGTCGTAAAGCTGTGTGCCTCCGTGGCTGCGCGTCTGCCCACTGCCGCTGCCGCGGTCGTCGCCGCTGGTCTCTGGACCTTGGCTGGTGTTTTGCTCGGCGCGCGTCGCCCCCATGTCGTCCAGCTCGTGGTGCAGCTTGTCGCGCGAGTTGGTAAAGTCCTCCAACAACTCGACCTCGCGGTCAAAGTGAATGAGAAACGCCTGATCGGCTTGCGAGGGTCCGCCTCGAGCCGGAGTCGACTTGGGATCCGCCGGCAGCATCAGGTCGACAAACTTGCCCGCCGCTTTGCGTTCGCTTTCCATCGCGGTGGATACGCTGCGGCTCGTGTCAACAAGGAGTCCCACACGGAAAGGGAGGTTGCTCTCCCGCGAAAAGCTCTTGATGGTCTGGGGCCGGCCGTCCTCGGTCAGCGTGAAGTCGCCCATCTTCAGCGTGGTCACCAGCGCACCCTTCTTGTCGCGCACGGTCACCGGCAGCACCACTTCGCGCGCCTGAATCTTCAGGGTCGCTGGCTGGCTGCCGGCGGGCTGCTGTGCAGTAGATCGCTGGGTGCTGCCGGCCAGGGCCAGCACGGAAAACGTCGCTAAAGCAAGGGGAATAACCGTTCGGTTTCGCATCATGGTCGGGCACGCTTTCAGTCGGGCACACTTTCACTCCATTAGACGGGCCAGCTCCCATCCCGTTGACCGCTGAGCCAAAAGTTCAATTGCGCTAGAAGTTCAGTTGCGACAAATACTTCCAGTTGACCCGCAGGCTCTGCTCGACGGGCAGGTCTGACCCATCCTGGTCCACATAGAACTGTGTCACTCCCAGCCGCCGCGCCTCGCCCAGGTCCGTCATCCAGTCGATGGTACCCGAACCGGCCTCGGTAAAGTGCGCCCCTTGCGCATCCGGCACATAAGTAAATCCCGAAAACGGCTTGCGATCCTTGATATGAATCAGCGCCAGCCGCTCGCGGTACTTCTTCATCAGCTCCAGCGGATTCTGCCCGCCTTCCACGGCCCAGTAAATGTCCAGTTCCAGCCGGATGGCCGGATCGAAATCCCGCATCAGCACATCGATCCCGCGACCGCCCTTGAGTTGCTTGTACTCATAATTGTGCGGATGATAGCCGAACTTCAGTCCCGCCGCGCGAGCCTGCGCCGCAACCTTGTTCAGATGCTCCGCGCCTTGGTGAAATCCGTCCAGCGAATCCCAATACTCCCGCGGAATCATGGGGCAGATCATGTATTCAAGCCCCAGCTCCGCCGCGTAGTCCACTTTCGCTTCAAGCGTCGCGTAGTCGAAGTGGCCGCTCGGCGCCTTCAGGCCAATTCCCTCGATCAGTGCCTTCAGCTCTTTCGCCGGCCGGTTATAGATAGGCGGAAACGTCTCCACGCTGGCATAACCAATGTCGTGAATCAGCCGCAGCGTCTTGCCCAGGTCGGCGATATCGTTGCGCACCGTGAAGAGCTGCACCCCAAACTCAACGCCGGACCGCGTTGTGCCGGGTTGTGCGCCGAGCGGTTTGACGAAGGCAGCCCCGGCGGCTGCGGCGGTAGCGAGGGCGGAAAAGCGGCGTCGAGTCAACATTTCTTCTCCAGGTCGGTCGAGTTCAGAATAGAAGACCGGGCTGGGTGATAGGAAATGCTCAAACGTTTGATGCAAGGATCCGGAACTCGTCGGCACGCTCTTTCCTGAGCATCGCCAGCACCCCAGCCACGTATCCCAGCGTGTGCGCCATGCCCGCATGCCACGGCGCCGAGCACGTCATCTGCGGACTGTGATCCGGAATCACCACGCCATCAAATCCATTCCGATCCAGAATCGTGAGGATGCGCGTCATGTCCACATCGCCCTCGTCGATAAACGTCTCGCGATAGTGCGGCACCTTCCCGCGTACGTTGCGCAGATGAATGTACGCGACCTTGCCCTGGCGAGTGTATTGATCGACCGCGTCGTAGATGTCGCCTTCCGTCATCTCGGCCAGCGTGCCTACGCACATCTCCAGTCCATTGCTCGCGCTCGGCACAGCATCAATCACACGTTGATACATATACGGCTGGTAGACCAGTCTCGGTTGCTGCCGCATGGTCGGCATCGGCGGATCGTCGGGATGCAGCGCCAACCGCACACCGGCCTGCTCCGCCACGGGAATGACCTCGGCAAGGAAAGCCTCGAGCCTGCGCCACAACTCGTCGTGACTCACAGAAGGAACAGAGCCGTCGGCCGCATCCGGGTCATACACCATGTTCCAGACTGAACCAGCCGGAATCGGTAGATCCTCGACCGGCCCATCCATGCCCACGGTCACCGCGCCGCCGCGTCCCCACGGCCCCGACACGCGCCCGCACACCCCTGCAATGCTGAAGTTGTATCCGAGCACGGGAATCCCCGCCTCGCCCATCCGCCGGATCGTCGTCTTCACATATTCCATCTGGTCGGCCCGTTTGGGACCGTCGAGCAGCACATCGTGCCAGATCGCCGGATCGAGATTCTCAATTGCCTCGAGCACCAGGCCCGCATCCTCAATCTCCCTGCGAATCGCGACCATCTCATCGACGGTCCACAGTTTTCCCGGCTCGCCGGCCATGCCCCAAAGCTCGTACTTCGAGCCGGTCGGCTGATTGTTGCGCGGATTCGCCGCGTTCGCCCTGAAATAGTCCACCAGGTGAATGACGACGTGCGTGCATCCGGCCTGCCGCGCAAAGTCGTAGTAATCGCGCGTCAACATATGCCGATAAAGCCCCAGACCCAGTTTCACTTCTCTCCCTTTTATGCAGGCAGGCTCGCCTGACTGACAATACTCCCTAGCTCGCGTCTTCGCGCGCCATGCCTTTGCGCAATCCAATTTGAATACCATTCCAAAGCGCCATGATGATCAGGTAGACCCACGCGAGCACGGCAAGCAGCATCGGAACGTACGAGACAGCGTGAAATCCTGGAACCACCATCAGAGCGACAGACATCAGTGTGCAGGCGGTAATGAAAGCCCCCGGCTCCAGCCACCACTGTTTCGGCTTGACAACCGGAAACCCTCCCACCAGCAACCACTGAATGAAGACCAGAACGCAAAGAATGGTTGAGACCGCGATCTCCGACCCGTGCGTCGGCCTTGCAGGATTACCTTCGACCATTGCTGTCAGCCGGGACGGCGAAGTGCACGGCTGATGCCAGCCCGTCAGCAAAGCGATTGGCAGATTTGCAAATCCAACAATTTTCTCCTCCGTGGGCATAGGACCATCCACAATGCCTCCGTCGCAAGGATTGAAGGGGACAGTTCCATCTTCCTGCCAGGCAGCCAGGCGCAGGACCGAGGTCCGATCCGTGTTTGCTTTGATCATCGGCCACACCGCCGACTCTTCCTGGACGAACATCGCCACAACCACCGCAAGGTGAATTCCGGCGAGCAAAAATCCGCGCTTCCATTGCATGGCAAAGAGACTACCCTATAACCATTCCGTGAATCAAAAGGAAAGCAGGGACCATCATGGAATCGCTGCTACTGACAGAGTATCGCCTATCGCAGCGTGGTGAACGGATACACATAAGCCATCAGAAAAACCAGCACTCCGACCAGCGAGGCCAGCGCAAGGCTGTGCAGGAAGACGTAGCGCAGGATCGTCCCCTCCTGTCCATAGCTCTCCGTGGCTGTGCTGGCCACCACAATGCTGGGTGCGGCAATCATCTTGCCCATTACTCCTCCCACCGCGTTGGCCGATACCATCAGCATGGGCGAGACGCCGATCTGCCGCGCAGTCACCTGTTGCAAGCTGCCAAACACCACGTTGGACGCCGTATCCGAGCCCGTGGTCGCCGTGCCCACCCATCCGATCAGCGTGCCGAAGAAGGGATACAGCGCCCCAGTGCGCGCGAAGGCCAAACCAAGAGTCGCGTCCAGGCCGCAATAGCGCATCACGTAGCCCAGCCCAAGCATCGCGGCAATGGTGATCACCGTGTAGCGCACCGTGAACGCTGTCCTCACCAGCGCTCTGAGCAGAGATCGGGGCCCGAGTCCCATCAGAAAACCCGCCAGCAGCGCCGCAACCAGGATTCCCGCCCCGCTGGCCGCAAGCCAATTCAAACTAAAGATTGCGGGCTCGGGGNNCGAAGACAACCACGCTCAGTGTGAGCCACGGCAGCCATGCCTTGAAAATTGCTCCGGCGCTGTGCTCATGCCGCGTCCGCACCAGGCCGGTAATATCCTGACCCTTTGCGTTCAGCACCCGCTTCGGTTTCCAGAATCGCAGAAACACGATAAGCACGACGATGGTTGCCACTGCGGCTGCGATATCCACGAGCCCAGGGCCTGTGAAAATGGCCATCAGACCTTGCGTAACAGCGAAGGTCACGCCGCNNGCCACCAGCCAGAACGGCACAAGAATGCAAAATGGGATCAGGATGATTGCGATCATCCTTGTCAGCACCAGGACGTCGAGGCCAGTAACAGCGTGCAGCGCAATGGTCGGAATTCCCAGCGATCCAAACGCAACCGGCGCAGTGTTTGCAATCAGCGATAGGCCCGCGGCCTGTATGGGCCGAAAACCAAGGCTGATCAGGATGGCCCCGCAGACCGCGACCGGCGCGCCAAATCCTCCCGCGCCCTCAATGAAAGCGCCCAGCGCGAAGGCAATCAGCAGCAGTTGCAAACGGCCATCGTCGGTAATGTTCGCCAGGCTTTGTTGCAGCGTTCTGAATCGTCCCGTCTCGACCGTGAGCTGATAGAGAAAGATCACCGGCAGAATGATCCAGCAGATAGGAAAGATTCCGTAGCCCGCGCCGTATGCGGTGGTGGTCAACGCCAGCCTGACCGGCATGTGGAACACAGCGACAGCCACTGCCAGCGCCGTCAGCAATCCGATAACCGCGGCCACGTGTGCCTTGATGCGCAACACAGCCATTGCGCCGAGCAGCACAACCACCGGCAGCGCGGCCAGCATCGTCGACAGCCACCAATGCCCCGTCGGGTCGTAGACCTGCGCCCACTTCCCCGTCGCTGGATTGGTCCTGAACAGATAAACCGCGCCAGCGATGAGAACGAGGGATACTGCGGCCATTGACAGATTGGAAAAACTCGAAGCAGGCTTGTGGTCCGGAGCTGAAGCCGGAGCCGTGGCCCCTGTTGACGGTTGAATTGAATCCATCCGATCTCCGCCCCTTCGAGCCGCCCACCCGATCCAGGCGAGCCCCGTTCCTCAATTCACTAAGTAGCCCATAGTACTTAGGATTGAATGCACTGTCCAAAGACCAGCGCTCCGCGGTTCGACATCACACAGTTTTCGGGCAATAGAAAAGCCTGCCGATTGAGCAGGCTTGATTGGGTCGGATCTGGTAGCGCTAACGGGAATCGAACCCGTGTTTTAAGATTGAGAATCTCACGTCCTAACCCCTAGACGATAGCGCCACACTTGCGGGGGCAGCCGTTGCCGGCCACTCACTTACTTTAACAAAACTCGCGATCAATGCCAAAGGCTATATAAGCCTGAAACGCCGGCTTAAATGCCCAGCTTCCTGACCTCGTCGTTATAGTACTTTCTATAAAGAATCTCCCACTCCTGCGAGCCTTCCGTAATGATCTTGCGCTGGTTTGCGATCTTCAAGCGCGCAGCCGTGTCGATTTTGGCCTCTTCGGTCAGCAGGTTTTCGAGAGCCTTGCGCGCTTCCTGGCGGATGGTGTTGCGATCCTCCATGAACCCGACTTCGTCGATCTCGGCCAGCGTATCGGCCACCGTGTGGGCCAGCTTGTTCAGCTTGTCGCGGTTGATCCTCATAGAACCGCCTTATACTTTTTCGCCAGCTCGGTCTTTACCTTCTTGAACATCTCGGCATATTGCGCNNGACTTGCGCATCTCTTCGGAGTACGCGTCGAGAATCACGCGCACTTCGTCGTTGATGCGGTCCTCCAGAGACAGCTCCTCGATCAGCCCCGCGGCAACGCGCGCTTCCGCACCCTTCAAGTCACTGGTGGTGATCAGCTTGGCGTCAATGAGGTGCTTGACCGTTCGGCGGGCGAGATACCCGATGTAATCGCGGGAAAAAATCATGGGCTAAAGCTCAGGATACCGCATCCGGCCACCCGATGTACACCATCCCCCGAACTGATGCTGGGTCAGGTTGAATCCACTGGCCGAGACAGCTTTGGATTATGAACCCAAAGGGCAGGTTTTCGCAGCGATTGCCATGCTACCCTTGTGGTAGCGTAAAAGGGCGCATCCGGTCCGCGGACAGGACAGAAGTCCACCTTGCCTTCACAACTCAGTTGGATGAACTCTCTTTCTGCCCGTAAATTGCGGACCTGGGCATACGAAAGGAAGTTCGCACGCCGGTAAAACGCCTCCCACCCAATCCCAGCCTTGACCACCTCAAACACCAAGCAAAAGACCTGCTCAAAGGCCACGCCTATGGCGATCCAGGCGTCATTCAGCGCCTCAGAGAGTTCCATCCCCGTTCCCTCAACGCGGCCGATCCCGAGATCTTCGCCGCCAGCCTCAAGCTCAGCGATGCGCTCCTCGCAATCGCCCGTGAACACGGCTTTCCCAGTTGGGCCAGACTCAAGTTTCATATCGCGAAACCCACGCGCGCCAATCAACTGGACCTGCCCCACCATGAGCGCATTGAAGACCCCATCTTTCGCCATGCCGTCGATTTGCTCGACGAGGGCGACGTGGCCGGTCTGCGCGCCTATCTGAAACAGCATCCCAAACTAGCGCGCCAGCATGTCACCTTCGAAGGCGGAAACTACTTCCGCAACCCAACGTTGATCGAGTTCATCGCCGAGAACCCAGTCCGCCACAACGCTCTACCGGCCAACATCCTCGAAGTCGCCAAGGTCATCCTCGACGCCGGCGTGGAGCAAGTTGCCCTGAACGAAACGCTCGGCCTTGTCTCCACCGGAAGTGTGCCGCGAGAGTGCCAAGTCCAGATTCCCTTAATTGACCTCCTATGCGATCGTGGAGCCGATCCCAATTCTGCCCTGCAGATCGCTGTTGTGCTGGGAGAGCTCGAAGCGGCACGCGCCTTGATCGATTGCGGCGCCCGCATCAACCTTCCCATCGCGGCTGGATTGGGTCGCACGGCGGACTTCGCCCGGCTCCTTCCGTCATCCACAGGCGAAGACCGGCATCTCGCACTCACGGTGGCCGCCGATCTGGGACAATTTGAGATCGTACAACTGCTGCTAGAAGCTGGTGTAGACCCCAACCGTTACAATCCCGTCGGCGGCCACTCCCACACCACACCGTTGCATCAGGCCGCTGGGCGCGGCTACGAGAAAATCGTGCGGCTTCTCGTAGAACACGGCGCGCGCCTCGACACAAAAGATCTACTCTGGAACGGCACACCTGCCGATTGGGCAAGACGCGGTGGCAGGAAAGTACTAGAGGCATATCTTCACGCGCATGAAGCGGTGAAAGAGTAGGAGCCAAAGCGGTTCCACAATTTACGTGCCCTCGCCGGCATCGTGCATGGTGACTTTTACTTCCACCCCAGCAACGAAGGCCTGTTGCTGGGGACCCCGATTGAGGAAAAAGCCACTTGACGTCGTGCTTCCGGGGTACAGCGATTGCGGAACCGCTGCAATGGATTCTCTGCGTCAATTCTGGATAGAGCTTTCACGCATGATCATGTCCTTTGCCATGCACAGATCGGCCTGAAGATTATGGATCATGTCCTATGGAAAAATCGGTCTGTGGATTCAAATTGACCCATTCCCCCGAACTGATCATCGAGCGCAAGAATCAAATCCGCGACCAGTCGTCTACCCCCGGTGCGGGCAGCTCTTCGTGTTCACGCATTCGTCGGCGAGCCGCAGCCGCTCCACCGGCCGCCCGCCTACCAGGTGCTCCTCCACAATGGCCGCGGCATCCTCCGGCTTCACATTGCCGTACCAGACCGCCTCGGGATAAACCACCACCGTGGGGCCGTGCTCGCACTGGTCCAGGCACCCGGACTTGTTGATGCGCACTCTTCCGCCCAGCCCGGCGGCCTTGCTTAACAACTGCAGCTGCGTAAACAGCTCGCTCTTTCCATCCGTGGTGCAGGAAGGACGGGGCGCGTCCGCGGGGCGCGTATTATGACAGACAAAAACATGGCGTTCAAAGACAGGCAAGCGTATTCCTCCAAAATTGCGATTCTCTCCAGACTAATGCACCCACCCAGTCCCTTAGTCCCTCAGTCCCTAGTCCCTAGTCCCTGTTCCCTGTTCTTCCCTGCCTTTTTCACAATCATCAGCGCCCACCCGGCCCCATCTGCGAAAATAGAACCTTGACTATGAGCACGGATAATCTTCTCTCGCTGAAAGACGACATGGTGGCCTTCATCGCGGGCCACGG
>PLPU01000081.1:7273-14990 GCA_003159975.1 Acidobacteriaceae bacterium | reverse complement strand
CGAGCCTGCGCTTCGTCGGGCCAGGTAGGCGTATGGGGCTGGCACGCCACGTATCATGGACAGCAATCTCGCAAGTCTCACGACAGGTCATTCAAGTCGCACTGGGGGTTGTTCTTGCACGCCTTTTGACTCCTGAAGACTTCGGGCTCATAGGCCTCACAGTCGTATTTACTGGCTTTGCAAATCTATTTTCAGACCTTGGTCTCGGTGCGGCGCTGGTTCAGCGTAAGGACATTACTGACCGGGACCTTAACTTTGTGTTCTGGCTCAATCTGCTAACTGGCATTACTCTAACGATCGTAACTATTCTGTGCGCGCCGCTGATTGCTCAGTTTTATCATGAGCCGAGACTTATCGGGATTACGCGACTTCTTGGAATCTGCCCTGTCATTAGCTCATTGGGTCTCGTCCCTGGAAGCATCATGCAAAAGCAATTCCGATTTAAAGCCCTCGCCATCACTGATCTGGGCTCCGTAATCGTTTCAAGTGTGCTCGCTTGCTGGGCTGCTGCTATCGGCCTTGGCGTCATGAGTCTCGTCATTCAGGCGATTGCCATCCAGGCAAGTGCCGTATGCTTCCGGTGGGCAGCGGCCAAATGGTATCCGACTTTTCGCCTGAGCTTAAAGTCGGGGCGAAGGCTCGTCCCCTTCGGCTCGGGCTTGCTGGGATCCTCCTTAGTCAACTATTGGGTCCGAAATGGCGACAATCTGCTGGTTGGCCGGTTCTGCGGAGCAGTACCATTAGGACTCTATTCTCGCAGTTACACCTTGATGGTGCTCCCGGTGAATCAGGTAAACACCGTCCTTTCCCCGGTCCTCTTCCCCGCTCTTTCATTGGTGCAGGACTCAAAGGCTGAATTGCGCCGGGTGTTTCTCTTTGCTAACCAGGCCATCGCCGTCATTGCTTTCCCGCTGATGCTTGGTCTGGCCGTCGTGACTGATGACTTTGTGCATGTGCTTTGGGGTGATCGTTGGCTTGGGACAGTTGCGATCATTAGGGTTCTGGCCATTGCCGGCGTTGGAAACGCGATCGGCACCACCTCCGGCTGGATATACATGGCCGTCGGACGTACCGACCGCATGCTCTGGTGGACAATGGCTTCCTCACCCGTTTACTTATTGGGTTTCATAGCCGGACTGCGATGGGGCGCATTCGGTGTCGCCGTCGGTTACGCAGTTGCGTTGTACCTCGTTCTCTGGTATCCGCAGTGGCGGCTGGCAGGCTCGCTCATTGATTTATCATTTCGCAAGATCATGATGAATCTGCGAGGGCCATTTGTTTGTGCTATCTTCATGGCATTAGGTGTCATCGCGTTACGCTCGGTGCTCGGGTCTGCAGTGCCACAGGCCGCACGGCTTGCCATATCAATTTTGACCGGTGCGTGCCTTTACATCGGCGCCATTGAAAGGGCGAGCGTTCCCGCATATTCTTACCTAAAGGGCCGCGCGTTGCTCCTGGTTTCCCGAGTCTCAAGTACTTGGAGGTCTCGCTGATCCCAATGTCATCAGGAGGATGACTTGTAACAGTTGAATTTCAAATCATTCGCCCCCCGGTTAGAATCAACCCCGTAACATAAACAGGAGAAGCCATGGCCTCATGGACACAGGTGAAGAACATTCTTAAGAGCCTCCCTTTGATTCGCGAATGTCTGACTCATTTTCGAGGGCGAGGAGATCGATTTACGACGTCCTCCGATTACTGGGAACAGCGCTACAAGACCGGTGGTAATTCAGGGGCCGGGAGCTACAACCGTCTGGCGGAGTTCAAGGCGAACTTTTTGAACAGATTTGTGATCGAGCACGAGATTCGCTCGGTGATCGAGTTCGGCAGTGGAGATGGCGCGCAACTCAAGCTCGCGTCTTATCCGAGTTATACAGGCGTGGACATCGCGCCAAAGGCAGTCGAAATGTGCCGTGTCCTCTTCTCTGGCGACAACTCTAAACGGTTTCTGCATTGGGACGAAGTAATTCCCGGCTCCATTGCCGAACTGTCTCTGTCGCTCGACGTGATCTACCACCTGGTGGAGGATCGCGTGTTCGACGACTACATGCGAAGACTATTTGAGTCTTCGCAACGGTTCGTAATCGTGTATTCTAGCAACATGGATCTGGATTGGCCAACCAAGCATGTGCGGCACCGCCAGTTCACAAGGTGGGTCGAACAGAACAAGCCGGAATGGCGCCATAAGTCCACTCTCAAAAACGCCTACCCTTACGATTCGCAAAACCCCGATGAAACGTCGTTTGCCGACTTCTACGTCTTCGCTCTTCGATAACTTGCAATCCGCCGCTTCTTCGCACCGATCGGCGCACCCGCAGCCTCACCCGGTCCGGGCCCCTTGGTTGTCTCGGTAATTCTAAATCAGCAGGAGAATTCCATATGACAGCTGAATTTCAAATCAATTGCTCGTCCGTCTCAACTGACACCTTTCCAGCTATTGAACCCGGACTTCCCTTTTGATTCGTAGTTCCGAGGCCTCAATGCGTGATAATCTCAGTCCCTGGCTCAGGTCCGCAAGGCATCTGGGGTTGGCAGCTTACGCAGATCAGCATGAAGCCAAACCTGGGGAACAGTTCCCCGGCATGATACTCGATCTTTGCCACTACTCGCCGTCCTGTCGTGCAACCGGCGGAGGCAGGTGCGTTTTCTTGCAGCAACGACTATGGGGGGTCCAGTAAAATGAGGAATTGCGACGATTGGAAGGCAAGTAAGTATGTTCGCAAGAACGGGCGACTNNCATGCAAAAGGACGACTACTCGACCTCGGTTGCGGTAAAGTGCCGCTCTATGATGCATACCGAAAGTATGTCACGGACATTATTTGCATCGATTGGGAACATAGCCTTCATAAGAACAATCATCTTGACTTCGAAGCTGATTTGACAAAGGCGCTGCCCTTCTTAGACGGCGAATTCAATGCAATTATCCTTTCAGATGTCCTTGAGCATATTCCAGAACCAGATCCCTTCTGCCGAGAGATGGCCCGGGTGCTTTCTCCCGGCGGGAAGCTAATCATGAATGTGCCATTTTACTATTGGCTTCACGAACAACCGCACGACTACTACCGTTACACCGAGTTTGCGCTCAGGCGCTTCATGGAGCGCAGCGGAATGCGAGTGCTGCAACTCCAGGCGATTGGTGGTTCTCCCGAAGTCCTGGCAGATGTTTTTGCAAAGAATGTGAAACGGTTGCCAATCGTTGGTACTCCTGTCGCGATGCTCAGCCAATGGGCCATCTCGACATTGACTCGCACCCCGATTGGACGCAGGTTCTCCGCCGCTACCGGGCGTACCTTTCCCCTCGGGTACTTTCTCGTCGCGGTAAAGGAATAGTGCAAAGTATTCCTGTCCGGTAAGATGTCGCAGTAAAATCGATGTCTGACGCGGTGCATCGGACGCGGTGACCTGCTCCCCGGAAAACCCAACCGAAATGTATTGGAATTCTCGGCAGAAGTGCGGACCACAAGACGAATCTTCCCGTCCAGGTCCGACAATGCACTCTGTCAATCGCGGACTTATCGGTTCCCTTGCTTCCGATAAACCTCGTATGCCCCAACAAGCATATCGGTATCCGAATGCTTTGGCTTCCAGCCCAGGGCCTCCTTCGTTCCCCCAGTATCCAAAACATACTGTGCGTCGGCGATCAGATACTGTTCGGGATGGAGGATGGGCATTCCGATCTTGTTCATGAGTCCCAGAGTCGCTTTTAATCCTGGCCCCCATGTCGGCACCAGGAATGACTTCGAGTGCGCACGATCGATGAGGTGGCGCAGCAGGTCTCGAACCTGCGGCGGTTCGTCCGATCCAAGATTGAAGGGTCCCGGTGGCAATCCCTTGCCCACCGCCGCAAGCATCGCGCTTACGCAATCTTCCACGGCTACCATCTGGTAGCAATTCCTTCCTGTGCCAATCAAGGGCACGGGAAGGCTGTGTTCGATCAACCAGAACAGCTTGGTCAGGATGCCCAGGCGGCCGGGCCCGGAGATCAGCCTCGGACGGAAGATCGTCGCTTTGAGCCCTTTTCGCCGGCCGGCAATGAGCAACTCCTCGGCGCGCAACTTACTTCTGCCATATGGGCCAAGAGGCTGTCGCCTATGGTCGGTTCCAAGCGGGACAGTTTGGGGCCAGCCGTAGACCATGTCCGTTGAAACGAAGACGATCCCCGTTGCGCCGCCCGATTCCATCGCGTCGAGAACGCACTGCGTTCCATTGACATTTACATCCGAGAACCATTCATCCTGATCCCGCTTCGGCACCGCAAGATGAAATTGCCGCGCCGCCAAATGATACACAACATCGTCTGGCAATAGATTGATGCGGGCCAGGTCTTCACGGCTGCGCACGTCGCCTTGAACAAACTCGCACGAGCATTGCGAAGACGCCGGGGGCGGCGCAAGGTCGAATATCAATACCCGTTCGCCCTGTCGTGCCAACTCCAATGCTAGATAAGTGCCCGTGAATCCAGACCCGCCCGTAATGACATGTCGCATTGCACCCTGACCTATCAGACTGGTTCCGGCTCTTACGCCGATTTATTGATGAGCAACAAGCCAATGCAAATGAAGGCTATGCCGGACATGCGCAACAGGCCGACGGACTCTCCCAAATAGAAGAATCCCACGATCGCGGCAATCACATATCCGATGGAAAGAAAGGGATAGGCGACACTGACTTGAAGCCTGGACAAAACGCCAAGCCACAGCAGAATCGATACCGCGTAGCACATCATGCCGCCCCACACCCAAACACTGGTTCCAACAGAAACGGCCATCGTTACAGGCTTGGAATAATCGACTTGGCCGATACCAAGCATGCCTTTGCGAAGCAGAATCTGCGCAAATGCATTCAGCGCGACACTGAAAAGAATCCAAAAAAATGTCAGTGGTTTCATGCCGAGAGTCTCCCAGAAAAATCGTTGCAGTGACCGCTGACGCGGTACGCTAAGTCTACACTACCAAAGAATCTTTGAAGAAGCATTCGTACCCACTAGTTAGCCGCCCCGCACCGCAATCGGCGGCACCCTCTTCAATGAGCGTTTACCTGATACAATTCCCCCCCGGTATAATCCTGAACGATTTTCCAGTTTAGCGGTGGCTGTAACACGTAGCTGGGAGACTCGTATTTGTATATCACTGCGAGGGAAGTTATCTTGGCCTTCTCAACCAGTACATAGGCCCCGTTTGGGATCTGATCTAATTTTGTTCCCTCCCAGGGAATTGTTTTCGAATCCGCCGGCTCGAGACTCCCTGTTCGAAAAAAAACCAGACTTGTTGCGGATCTAAAGTCTGTATAAATGACATCGTCTTTGGTAAGGCGCGCTGCAACTCGCCTCTCAATTTGCTCCGGTCGGGATGTGTAAATCTTGCGTCCAACGAAGGCGCTCATCCCCAAAAAACAAATCCCCATGATCAGCGCAATTCGAGGTCCATTCTGAATCTTGCTCCCGGCCCCACCAGCTAGAAGTCCTGCAAGGAGGCCTCCAACCAAAATCAGCGATGGCACCAGCACTGGATACGTGTAACGCGCAAAAAGAATTAAAGGCTTGTACGCAGAGAATGAAGAAGACATGAAATTGAACATCAGCAAAAGGGAACCAAGCCACAGAATCGGCAAGTACAGTTTTTGTTGCCGAGTCTTTAAAGCCCATATCGCGCTAATAATCGCAGCGGCAGGCAAGCAAATCATTTGCCTATCGAAGATCAGATCGCGCGGGCCGCTAACAAACAATCGAAGCAAGAGTGCCTTCGTGTAGCCTCCGGCCTTCCAACCGTATAGTGGCGACGAACTATCAAAGTAAAATTGAGGGGATTTCAGGTAGTTTCGCTCTGTTCCGTGAAGGCGAAACAAAAAGTCTCCAGTTAGCTTTCGATAGAAAATCATCTCCGCTATAAGTACCGCCGCTGCCCCAACGCCTATTGCCGCAAAACATGCTGCTCGTCCGGCTTTAGTTGTCTTGGATCCACAAAACCATACAAGAATAAACACAAATGGAACAAGATACACAACGGACTCTTTACATAACCATGAAACACCAAATAGCAGGCCGCTCAATAGCCCCAGCACACTTACTTGCCGTATTCCTGCTCTCCTGAGCGCAATCAATGCGGCAGCGACTGCGAGATTCGCCCAAAAGGCCGCGATTGCATCTGGAAAGAGAAGAGACGCCATGCCGATGTCGATCGGCACAATTGAGAGCAACGCCAGCGCGATCAAGCCCACAAACGGCGTTACCAGGTAGCGTGCGAGTGCGTATGTTAGCAAGCATCCGAGGATGCTGATCAGGAAAGGATAAGCAACCGTTGTGACTTCCGAAAGTCCGAATACCTTAAACAAAGCCGTGACAGGCGCATACACGCCAAGACGTAAGGGGAAAACTGGTGCCCCATCATAAGCTGGGATTCGCAATGTTCCGTGCGCGAGATCATCGGCGAGCACCGTGTAGTCTCGAGGGTCAGAGTCCAAATATCCTTGAAACGCTGCTATACGGATAATTAACGCCACTAACATCAATCCCCCGAAGGCAGCCCTATGAGCTGAGGTGCTGGCGGAATTCAGAGTGTTGATAAGAGCTGATATTCGCATGATAGCCTTCCGAATTCAATACAAATAGGGCCTGCTTTATGAGGCCATTGAGCATTTCACTACAACTGCGAGATCACGAAGCCGCGTTAGAGGAAATCGAAACGGAGAGGGCTGAGTTGAGCGAGCATCTCCTGATTGAGGTTCGCCTAGTGAAAGTCTATTGATTGCGGACCTCTTTTGCAAGACTGATTGGCAGAGAAGCCGAAGCCCAAACGTGCGAAAGCTGCCAAGGACTAGAAGCGGTCCAGCTCATTTGACATTGCCCGTAAGGGGGTAGCCTCGCACTGCGCAGCCGATTGGCCTTGAATATCAATGCTGGTCCCTAGCCTCGATTGCGAAGCAGCACGATCGAGCCGTCAAAATCAAAACTGAAATCAACTTCGGACAACCCTTGCTCCGATAAAACCCTGCGCAACCGGCGCCGATCCGATGTTTGGAACATCAGAAATCCAGAGCCGCCGGCGCCTACGAGCTTCCCGCCCGAGGCTTGAGGGCGACCTGTGCAGACGCGCGTACGTAAACTCAAGCAGAAGGCGAAAGGTGTCCCTATACGACGCTATCTACGATCCACGCGGAGGAGAGAGGCACCCCAAAAGGCCGTGACAAGCTCGTCTGGAAACTGCTCACTGATTTGCCTGTGCGGTCACGTCGGGAAGCTGCCGAGAAACTGGACTGGTACGCACAGAGATGGAAGATCGAGACCTTCCACAAGATCCTGAAATCCGGTTGCAAGGCCGAAGAAGCAAAGCTGAGAACGGCTGAGCGGCTGGTTAATCTGATCGCGATTCTATGCATATTGAGCTGGAGAATCTTCTGGATCACCATGCTGAATCGCACAGAACCAGGAGCCTCACCCGATGAGGCATTTACTGAGATCGACCAATACCTGCTGGATGAGTTGGTATCCGACAACTCCGCCGCGTCTCCAAAGCTATCCCTCGCCCACTACACAGTCAAACTTGCGCGACTTGGAGGCTATCTGGCTCGCGCCCACGATCCGCCACCCGGCAATACCGTAATCTGGAGAGGCCTATCCCGACTAACCGACATCGAACTGGGCATCATGATCGGAGTGCAACTTGTGGGTAATTGAAAGCTCGGCCGGACGGATACGTTGAAACACCCAAGCTATAATGA
>PLPU01000081.1:0-7263 GCA_003159975.1 Acidobacteriaceae bacterium | reverse complement strand
ACTGGCATCGCGGGAGCCGACTCAAATGAGGTTCGGGGTTTGCTCAGGCGATGATCCTCCTCCTGGCTGTTCTCGCTGGCACCGTGTACGTCTCGTTGGTTTGGCTCCTGGCGCGCAACTTCATGGTCGCATGGATATGCGTTCTCGTCGGTACATGTCTGAATTTCGCGTTTGGTACCGACGCTATTCTTCTTGGAAAAATTCACATTAATCCGCTTGACCTCTTGTACTTTTGTCTGCTTCCAGCGGGCATCATACGACTTCGATTTCAAGAGCTCAAGCTCTCCACTCTAAATGTTCTCGTCGGTGGCTATCTATTCTTGTTTGGCTTGAGCGCGGTGCGCGGTTTGGCTGCATTTGACATTACAACTGTCGGAACCGAGGGTCGCGGTCTCATTGGAGAGGTGCTCGCATTAATTTATTTCACGACGATTCCTCATGATCGAAAGATTGTCAAGAAAGTTGTGATTGCACAAATTGTTTTTTCTGCCGCTCTGGTTCTCATAGCCTGTTTGCACTATGCTGGATTTCCGATCGGCGGAACGGTCGGTGTGACGAATGGTCAGCAGGTAATTGAGGGGGGGATCGATCGTGGTGTTCCGGCAGGCGCAGCTGCGTCCATTGAACTCTCCATGCTCTTTGCGGCTTCGTGGGTAGTTTATCGAAATCACAGCCGATGGTTGCACTGGCTCATCGGAGTTTTCGTTGCTGCTGTGGTTGTCTTGCAGCACCGGACCGTTTGGGTCATGTTTGTGGTTACACTCGCCGCAGCTTTTCTTATCGACGCCAGGATCACTCGATATCTGTGGAAGATCGGAGGAGCCGTCGCCATACTCGCATGCATCGTGCTTTTCAGCTTTATCGGGCTCAGAACACAGCTTGTTGGAGAACTCCAGGATAGTGCCACAAACACAAACACCTTGCAATGGAGAATTGAGGGGTGGGAAAGATCCTTCTCAGACGATCAATCTCCCCTAACCGTGCTGATAGGATTTCCGATCGGATCAGGGTACCTGCGCCTGGACTCAGCCGCCAGCGGATACATTGACGCCCAGCCGCACAATGAGATCGTCAACCAATACCTTCGTGTCGGGGTTTTTGGAACAATTCTCCTGATCCTCTTCACGGTTAGGCCCATTTACATCTATTTCCGAGAGCCCGACTCAGGATCTCTGCTGTATCCGACCCCGGCGTCATGGGTCCTGGTGACAATCGGAGTGATCGTCTTCGGGTTTCCGTATTCTTATTCGCTCGAGATCTTCGCCTTAGTAGCCATGGCAAACGGCCTCATCGATGCGGCGGACGAGGGAGCCTTGAATCGATCGCGTTCGCTGCAGCCGTGAATACGCGGTTCGCGGCGACGACTCTGATCAACAACGTCGAGCGTCTTTCCAATAATCCGACGTTTCGCCCGATTGGCTCGGTGAAGGTCGATCCACCTTAGAAGTGAAACAGTTCAGCTTGAATAGTTTCTTCGAAGCCCCATCACGGTCCTGATCTCATCGAGCAGTTTCATTACCTGAAGTGCGTCTTTCGCAGTAGCAATCTGGGGCCAATCCGAGCCACTATTGCCCCCAAACAGGAGCGCTTCGGTTTCGCGCTTGAAGACGTCGAGACCGTCATCCTCCAACTCGACGACCTCCGATGCCGCCTGCGACTCCGCCTCACGCCAACCCCACCTCTTGCCGAATGTATACTGCTGGTTCCCGTAACTTCGGTTTCGCCCGTTGACGATTCCGTACCCGTCTGTTCCATTGACTCTCATGAAGAAAGTGCTCCGCCAGGCAACCAGGGAGATGCGCAGACTGATGGAGAATCCGTCGGCTTCGAGCAGGAGAGAAACCTCTTCTTCGATCCCTGTGTTCCAGAAGCCACTCCAACTGCTTCCTGCCAGTGGTTTGACTCCGCCGGGCGCGAGTTGGAGGCACAGGTCGAGCAGATGCACTCCGGGGTCGATCAAGCAACCGCCGCCGGCTCGTATTTCGTCCAGCTTCCAGGTTTGCTCTTGACCCGGTGCACAGCCATGTCCAAGGACAAATTCAATCGATATGATTTTTCCAAATCGGCCGCTTCGAGTATCTCGGACTGCCCGGCTGATCCCATCGTAAAACCGGTAATTGAATCCAACATGAAGGCGGTCTCCTCCAATTTGGGCCAGCTTCTCCGCTTCATTGAGGTCTCGCCCCATGGGTTTTTCAATCAGGACTGAGGCGCCAGACTGCAGAGCCTCGCAGGCAATTTGAGCCGCGGAGTCATGCGGCAGGGCAATCATTACCCAATCCAGCTTTTGTTGCAGGAGGGACTCGACAGTCCCGTAACCCGAGGTGCCAAACTCTTCTCCGGTAGACTGGCAAAGGTCCTGATTGGAGTCATAGATGCCGGCAATCGAAATCGGCTTGCCTTCCGCTTCAAGAGACGACAGAGCTGTCAGGCGTTCCCGCCCGATCAAGCCAACCCCAATAACACCAACCCGAATCATTCCACGCGCCTCAACTTCCAGAGATCGTTCCCGGGAAACACCTGCTTGCTGTTCAGCCACTCCTGCCAACTGTCGCGGACGTGAACGAAGCAACCTGAGAAGGAACACGTCTCCGACATAATGAACTCTCTCGCGAATCGAGTGGGTTCACCGATATCGACGGTGGTGCGAATCTCGGCGCCGCTTGCGCGCACCGACGCGAGCGTATCGGTTTCCACTGCCCCAGGAGCCAGGATGGCCGTGGCAAAGTCTCCCTCACTTTTCAGATCTTCATGCAAGTTCTCGACAACCCGAACCAGTGCGGTTTTTGAAGCAGCGTAAGCGGGAAACATGGGATAGGCATACGCGGCTCCGCCTCCTGCAAAGAAGAGCAGGCGGCCGAAGCGGTTCTGTTTCTGGACCGGCAGGATGGCGCGCGCCACCGCCAGGTTCCCAAGCACATTGACGGTGAATGTGCGGTCCCAATCCTGCAAGTTGGAATTCATGAGCGAGCCTTGAGGCCCCAGAATTGCGGCCGCAAAAACGCCCGCAATGCGCTGGAATGACGAGTTAGAAATCCATTCCCCGACCTTCGTTTCAGTCTCCTTGTAGTCCTCCAAATCAAGGACTAACCCTTCCGCCCTGCCTCCCGCCTTGCGAATAGTCTCAGCAACCTCCAAGGCCGATTCCGAGCGAGAGATGCAAAGTACAAAGCAGCTCGTTGCCGCACTCAGGGCGATGGCCTTGCCGATCCCTCGGCCGGCGCCGGTAACGACTACCAGATCTGGATGGATTCCGGGAGTATTCGAACTCCTGTCCCGATTGTACTGAGCCATCGAGCGAAGCCCTTCTTGTGGATGGCGTGGTGATTGGTTCAAGGTTTAGAATACGTTTTTGCGCGTGATTCGCATCAACTGACGTCGGCCGAGCTTCGTCATGCAATCTGACGGTTTCAGTCTATCGAACTTCGCGTGACATAGCGAGAGCCTTTCCTTGTGCGACCCAGACATTAATTTGCTGCCGTTCATTCCCAGTTCCAAGCGCATGGCAGAACAGGCCGGTGGGATCCGAACTGCACGACGGTCTGCGTTATTGTTCTTGATTAACGTCGCGAATGAGCATGACAATCGAATCAGGCTCGCACCAATGACCAGCTAGCTCATTTGCGTATCTCTTTTCACTTGGTACGGAGGTTCATACCTTTTTCATTCGCAAATGGATATTTCGCAGCATTGGCGGCTAAGGCTCGACGTCATTCGACGTGTCTTCCAACTGGTATCCCGGTGATGAATCGATGACGGATCAACGAGGCTTGGCAAGTAGATCGCGGCATGCCTTTCTGTGGTATTACTCCGGAGCAATTGCGCGGATTGGACTGAGCTTCGGGACCAATGTTCTTCTCGCCAGACTTTTGGGGCCGGTGCCCTTTGGACAGATGGCGTTTGTGCTGATTGTGCTCAGCATCGGGAACCTGTTTGCTAATGCCGGCGTATCGTCGGCCATCGTTCAGAAAAGTACGCTCAGCAAAGCTGAAATACGCTTTTGTTTCACCATCCAGATGCTCTTCGGCTGCGGCATGGCCTGCCTTATATGGACCTCGGCGCCACTGATTGCCGGCCTGTTTGGCCAATCCAGTCTTGTTCTGCTTCTTCGAGCCATCTCGCCTCTGTTTGTTCTTCAGACTTTTGGGACGACCTCAAATGCGCTCCTTCAGCGCGCTCACGATGCGCGAACCCTTCAACTGATGTATATCGTTTCCTACATGATTGGATATCTAGCGATCGGCCTTCCCATGGCGCTCCACGGGAAGGGGGTTTGGAGCCTTGTAGCAGCGCAGCTTGTGCAGGCGGGTCTCAACAGCATGATGCTTTATGCAAAGGTAAGGCACCCTATCATTCCGAGGATTGCCCGCGATTCCAGCGGGCTGCTCAGATTCGGGGTGAAAGTTCTTGCCGCGAACCTCTGCAGCTGGGGCATATTGAATCTCGATAATGCCTTTGTCGGCAGGTTTGCCGGAGCATTCGAGCTTGGCCTCTATAGCCGCGCATTTTCCCTTGCGCTGACACCGGCTGACGCAGTGTCCACCAGCCTTCAGCAGGTGTTGCTTCCTTCGGCATCCCAGATTCAGCACGATCGCGTCAAGCTTGCCAATGTGCATGCGGCCTTGTTCGGCCTTATCCTTCTGGTTCTGGGCCCGTTTTTCGCCGCCTTGGCGGCAGTCCCCGATGTCGTGATTCTTGGCCTGTATGGCGCAAAATGGATTGGGGCAATTCCTTTTTTTCAGCCATTGGCGCTGGCGGTCCCAATGTACGCAACGATGGCAATTACCGGGCCGCTGCTCGCGGCAAGGGGCAGGCCTGGTCTGGAGCTCAAATGCCAGTTCCTAACCTTGTTGGTGGCGATTCCCGTTTACGATTTCGCGGTGCAACGGTCGGTATTGACAATAAGCTGGGCTGTGCTGGGAGTCTACGTCGTGCGCTGCCTGGCACTGACGATGGCAGTGCTCATTGAATCCGGGGGGAGTTGGATGGTCCTGGCGTCGGTGTCCTGGCCGGCGGCTGCGCTCAGCGCGTTGGCGGCAGGGGCAGCGCTCATCTCGCGCCAGATCACATCATCGCTGGGATTTGCTCCGCGGTTCCTGGCGGTTGCAGCAACGGTTGCCGTCACCGTGCTCTGCGCATTCGTTTTTCTTCCCAAGATGCTGTTGTCCCCTGTTGCAAACAGGGTTCCGCAGGTTGTTAATTTGCTCCCGAAGAGACTTCGATTCGTCCCAGATGTATCGAGGCGGTCTAATTGATCGAGAATTGCGACGCATAGAGGTCTGGACCTTCGAAAGGAAGATCGATGTCCTGCATCAGACTCGGTGCCCCAAACCATGCGGGAGTCGTGGCATCGGGCTCGAAGTTGCTGCGCTTCCAGCAAATTCCAACATAAGCAGGAGCCGGCTCAAGCTTATGTTGGATTGCAAAGCAGATCGACCATCAGCTCGATCCTGCTCCGATTCAGTTGATGCGAGAGCTCCATGGACTTCGAGAAACACCTGGAAAGCCGGTTACGTGTCGCGATTCCGACAACGCGAGTAACTCAATGCGTGTAGATGATAGCCGAAGTCGTTGCAGCGCCTAGCGATGAAACGATCCCCGCTGCATTCACGAGGAGATTCTTGCCGATACTGAATGGGACCCAAACCACGTCCTCCGCCACGAGTTGCATGTCCGGTATCTTGCCCTTGACCATTTGACCGACATTCACAGGAATCTGCTGATACTGACCGTTCTCCTTACGGAAGATCATGACCTTGCTCAAGCCCGCCGGTGGAAGAGGGCTGCCGGCTTGGCTTAAAGCCTGCAACAGGGTGATCTTTCCGTCCTCCTGCATCACCTGGCCGTGTGGTGTTCCCACGTTGCCTAAAACGTAGACGATTCCAGCCCGGGGAACAACCACAGTGTCTCCGGGATAGACCATCACATCGTTTGCCAACGCCGCATCAGGATCATTTGGGATCAACACTTTGAACGGCTTAATATCAGGATCACGACGTTGGATCGTGACAGTATGGGAGGCGCGATCGCTCAGGCCACCAGCCATGGCCAACACTTGCAGGAGAGGCTTTGGCGCGGGAAGTGGGATTGAAATTCCGTTAGTCCCCGACCCGGTAGCCCCAGCCACGTATCCAAAGACTGTGGCAGAGTGGAACGCATACGAGGAGTCTTCAAGCGTGACAGATACGTGAGCATTCCGAAGAACATGTCTGTCAATATAAGCAGCCGCAATAGCTTTCCCTGCTTCGCCGGGAGTTAATCCTTCGATTTTGATCGGTCCAAGCAGGAGCAGGGGAATCTCTCCCGAGTCTGTCACGCGCACTTTCGTTTGATCCAATTCGGGGAGATTGAGCACGCGAATGTCAACGAGATCGCCCGGGATAATTGAAATGCTGTCATGCACACCAGGCGCGGCGATTTCGGCTGACTGCGATGTTGCCGGCTGTTGTCCAATGGCACCCACCGCAGACAACAAGAAGAAGCCTACGATCGGAGCAATGCGGTTCGCATGTGAAAAAGTTGCCACGGCTATTACTCCTCTCCACCCTCGTACTTATAAGTGTTATTGCGGTAGCCGTAGTACTCGTAATAGCCTTCAGTTCCTCTTGAAACGGCATTGAGCACAGCCCCGATGTTTGCATGAACCTGACGCGACAAAAGCCGATGCGTTGTACGAAGAGAGTTAATGCTGGTTCTGCCAAAACGAGTGATAACAAGAACAAGGTCCGCATGTTCGGAAAGAAGCACCGAGTCGATAACCGGCAATACCGGTGGACCATCGAGAACGACCAGATCGTATTCGGCCGACCACTTCTGAATCAGAGCGTTCATCGTTGCAGAGCTAATCAGTTCATGGGGGTCTGGTGGGCGCTGTCCTGCCGGAATGCAATATAGATTATGCACGTTAGGCACAGGGACAACCCAATCTTGCGGCAGTTGTCCGGTCAGAATACGTGAGAGACCTTCCGAAGAGGAAGGAAGACCAATTCGCTTTCCCATAACTGGCCTACGAAGGTCGACTTCAACCAGTAAAGTTCGCGCACCGGTGCGGGCAAACGTGGTAGCAAGATTGATGGCGGTAGTGCTCTTGCCCTCAGCTGGAGTGCTGCTTGTGATCAAAATGATCTTGGGGGTTGAGCCGGTTTTTGACAGCAAAATCGCCGTTCGCAGAACGCGCATGGCCTCCGCGTATTGAGAGTCGGGCTCAGCAATGACGAGGATCTCGTGCTTCTTTTCTTCCTTTCGAGCCTCGCTTTCATCAAG
>PLPU01000595.1:3579-3736 GCA_003159975.1 Acidobacteriaceae bacterium | reverse complement strand
GCGAGCGGTGAGGCGTTGCCACCTGCCTCGACGCCGATGCGGCGCATCGAGATCACGGTCGAGCGGCACTCAGTGACGCGGCTCTCGCGGAGTAACGGGGCAGAACCGTCGGAGACGGCAGAGACGCAGTCCGCGCTGCCGGCGCCTCCAGACGGAT
>PLPU01000595.1:0-3440 GCA_003159975.1 Acidobacteriaceae bacterium | reverse complement strand
CGGTTGCATCCGCGTTAGTCGCCGCCCCGGCGGCTGCACATGCTGTTCCCAGGCCGGCCGTTGAAGAGGAAGAGTCGCCCAAGCCGGCGAAGCCGGGCAGCGAAGGCATCAAGATCCACGGCCACTGGAAGATCGTCGTCAAGAACCCGGATGGAACGGTCGCCTCGGCAACGGAGTTTGAGAACTCCCTCGTTACCCCGGGCAATGGCGACGTTGTCCTTGCCCAACTGTTGGCTGGCCAGGTTGCATGGGGCGGAATGGACATACGAATCACAGGAACCAGTATGTGCGCCAACGTATGCGCTATTGCGCCCGGAAGCACGCTGGGGGCTGGCCCATCGGGCGGCGCTTATGCCAATGTCATTCAATACTGGGAGTGCAATGTCAATGGATCCCCTATCTGCTTTCCCGGGCTGACAAATACCGCCACCCCCCCCAACAACGCTGCCACCCCTCCCACTGGGGAATCTGTCACGCTCCAGGGAAGTTTTACTGAGACCACTTCCGAACAGATCAATGCAGTCGGCACCAATTTCGTCGGTTGCATATCATCCTCACTTTCGACCGTCTCCGCCTCAAACTGCTTCAACCAAAGCGGACCGCTTCCTAGCGGCGTAACTGTATTTGATGCGGCCTTCACCAGCCGGACTGGTCTTTCCGTCTCCGCCGTCCCAAACCAGGTGGTCACAGTCGTAGTCACCATCAGCTTCTCCTAGGTTTTATCCAGCACACGCAGGGAATGAAATCAGGAGAGAGACGATGACTTCGCGATTGGACAATACGAGGCCTGCGCGGCGTGCCCAGGCCCTACGCACAGCTTGCGCCCTGGTAGCTCTGGCTGGTGCCGGTACTCCCCTTGCGCTGGGCCAGGCCACCAGCACAGCGCACTTTATCCCTGCCGCAACATCGGGCATTTCCGAGCCCGAAACGGCCACCCCGGCAGGAGAGAAGCCGCAACTGACAGCCCACCCGCTGGACGATACAAATACGACAGCAACACCGCCTCAGTTCGGGGATTACTTGGGCACCTCGCCGATAAATGGCACTGCGGTGCAGCAGCAGGTGGACTTCGTCACCAACTCGACCTCTGCCTCGTACGTGCCCACGGTCAGCCTGCAATACGGCATCAGCTACAGTGCAGGACCGGTCAGTTGCACGCAGACCATCGTCCCCACCAACAACAATCCGCTTACGCCCGTCCCCTATGTTCAGACCTGCTCGGTGACTGTCACGTTTGCTCCGCAGTATCCCGGCGGCCACCGGGACGCGATGTATATCCTTGATGACGGCGGGGCACACCTCGCCGGGGTGTTTCTGTATGGCATTGGGCAGGCGCCCCAGTTGATGATCCAGCCCGGCGTGCCCACCAGCGTGACCCTGCCGGGCCACCTTTACGGCGCCACCACCGACGAAGCCGGCACCTACTACGTCTACGCCAACAACGATTTCTACACGGTGAAGGAAGACGGCGTTTATACCCTGCTGGCCAGCTCAGTCCCCAGCACTGGCAGCCTCTCCGCCGACGGCGCCGGAGATCTCTTCGAACCAGGACCTTACCCCAACAACTACGGTGGCTGGGAGTACGGTGGCTACAACGCCATCACCTTGTGTTACACAGCTCCCGGTCTCCTCAACCAGAACCCTCAAATCCTGGCGACCACCGTTTGCTTTGATAGCCCGGCAACTGTCACAACCGGAAACCTGGGGACTTACTACGACGCGGACGGAGGTGGTGAAACCCAGGAATACGATGGTCAAAATATCCTATACACTAAAGGACTTCTCCTTCAGACATATGAGCCTCAAGGTGCTGTGATGTCCCCAACGGCGCCTACGGAGAAAAACGGCATTTCGTATCCCGCGTATGGGAGACAGCCGCTGCAGTACCCCATCCTAAGCGGAAACTATGGCCCCAACGGGATGGTGGTGGACCCGTATGAGAACATGTTCTTCACTGACCCCAACCTCGGCATCGCCGTATGGTGTGAAATGGCCGCCTATAGCGACGTCGGTATTAGCAGCGCCATCACAGGTAGCAGCAATGGCTGCGGTGGATGGGGCACATCCATGGTCCTGCTGAACCAGTACATCGGTACCAACCCAAACCTGGCAGTCGATGCCGCGGACACGCTGTATGCCGGCCAGGGCGGCATCGAGATGTACTCCGCCACCAACAATTACGCCTCATCGATAACGAGCATCGGCGGGTATGGCGCCGCCCCCTCTTTAGCCCCGGACGGAACCGTCTATGTGGAAAATGGTTCAACGCTCAACATCATCGACCGCTTCCAGGGGGCCGTCAACTTTGGCTCGAACAATGGGGTAGTCAGCAACCCCTACACCGTTACGCTCTACAACGGCGGCAACGAGCCGCTGACCATCTCGTCGATTGTGCCCAATGGCGGCGCAGGATACACAGTCGGACCCGCAACTTCGAACGGCTGCACGACGAACGGATTCACGTTGGCCCCGGGCACCATCTGCCAATTCCTGGTCACATCCACGGTTCCCCACGCGGGTACGCTGACGGGCTCGGTCGCCATCACCAGCAATTCGCTGAACGCGCCGGGCACGGTGCAGCAAGTTGCGCTGACCGGTTACACCAGCGGCATCTATGTGGCGGCAACACCCAATCCGTTTGTGTTCCCTGCTCAGACGGCAGGCACCACCAGTGTGCCCCTGCCCGTGACCGTGACGAACACCAGCGTGGGCAGCAATGCCGTGGGCTACGGAAGTACCGTTGCCATCACCAGTGGGTTCACGTCCAGCAATCCAGCGTTCACGGCATCGCTGGGCGCCCCGACAGCGCCAACCTACTGCGGCAACCCGTTGGCCTCGGGAGCAACTTGCCTGATCCAGGTCACCTTCAATCCAACCGCAGTCACAAGCTACTCCGGAACCATCAGTTGGTATGAGCAGATTACCGGCGGCGGACCCAGCATGAAGGTCAGCTTCGCCGTAAGCGGCAACGGCGTTCCGCTTCCGCTTCTGATTCCAATCAGTGAGAACGTTAAGATCGCCGACAGCCCGCTCGTCACGCCCTCGCTCCTGATTCCGGTTAGTGAGACCATTAACGTCACCGACAGCGGTGTTCCAGTTCCCTCGCTTCTTATCCCCGTCAACGAGACGATTCATGTTATCGATACGCCGGCGCCAAGCCTGAGCCAGGGGACTCCCACAATCACGTCCGTCAGCGCAATCCTCCCACAGCAGACGCAGACCATCACCATCTCGGGTTCGGGCTTTGGCACCCACACCCCCTACACAGGCGACTCAAACTACATCGAACTGATCGACACTTCTGCAGGCGGGTGGGATGCGGGTCACGCCGGGGCCGCCGTAACCCTGGCCGTCTCGTCGTGGACCAATACCCAGATCGTGCTCTCCGGCTTCTCCGGTTCCTACGGATCGCATGGCTGGTGCATCAGCCCCGGCGATCA
>PLPU01000425.1:0-10616 GCA_003159975.1 Acidobacteriaceae bacterium | reverse complement strand
CTGTCGGCGCGGACGTTTTCTTTCCGCAGTTGCACCACGGCCCACGGCCTCAATCCGGTGCGCGGGTCGCGCAGGCCCACTGGCTTCATGGGGCCGAAACGCAGCGTGTCGCGCCCGCGGCTGGCGAGGATTTCAATGGGCAGGCAGCCTTCAAAGTAGTCGAGCTTCTCCCAGTCCTTGGCTTCGGCTGCTTCGGCGGCGAGCAGAGCATCGAGGAAACGGTCGTACTCCTCGCGGTTCATGGGGCAGTTGATGTAGTCGGCTGTGCCCTTGTCCCAGCGTGCGGCCATGTAGACGCGGTCCATGTCGATGGAATCGGCGTCGACGATGGGGGAGATGGAGTCGTAAAAGGCCAGGCGGCCGGAGCCGGTGATGCGCTCAATCTCCGCGCTGAGCGCATCGGAGGTGAGCGGGCCGGTGGCCAGAATCGTGCAGTGCTTCGCACCGTTCTCGTCCTGATTAAGAGTCGTCACTTCCTCACGGACGACGCGGATCAGCGGCTCGGCGGCGATGGCCTCGGCGATGCGGCGGGAGAACTCGACGCGATCGACGGCGAGGGCGTGGCCGGCGGGGACGGCGGTCTCATCGGCGATTCGGAGCAGAGCCGATCCGGCTCGGCGCATCTCCTGCTTGAGGAGCCAGGGCGCGGTGTTGGGCGATTCGCTCTTGAGCGAGTTGGAGCAGACCAGTTCACCGAATTCGGTCGTCTGGTGCGCGGGAGTCAGGCGCGGCTTGCCATCGACCATGGCGCGCATCTCGTAGAGGTCCACAGGACAGCCGAAGCGCGCGGCAGTGAGAGCGGCCTCAGGGCCGGCCAGTCCGCCGCCGATGACGCGAATTCTCACTGCGCAGCCTTTCTCGAGTTACCGGCCAGGTGCGCCAGTGCCTCGCCGGACACGCGCACGGTGCGCCACTCGTCCATAAACTCGGCTCCCATGGCGCGATAGAAGTCGATGGCCGGCGTGTTCCAGTCCAGCACCGCCCACTTGAGTCGCGCGCAGCCTTTTTCCTGAGCGATGACGGCCACTTGTTTGAGCAGCGCCTTGCCGATCCCCAGGCCGCGAAACTCGGGATGCACGAAGATGTCCTCGAGATAGATTCCGGAGCGGCCAAGCCAGGTGGAGTAGTCGAAGAAGTAGAAGGCAAAACCGGCCGGCCGGCCTTCCTGTTCGGCTATAAGGCAGTAGTAAAATGGGTTAGGACCAAAGCCATCGCGCAGCAGGTCCGCTTCTGTGGCAATGACGGCCTCGGGTGCGCGCTCGTAGGTGGCCAGGGCGCGAATGAAGGTGAGAATCAGGGGCACATCCGCAGCGGTGGCGGGGCGAATTGTGGTTGCCATTCTCTTATTCTAGGGTGTGATCGAGGCCACAGGCGGCAGCCCCTCGGCACGCTACGATAAAAAGAAGATCGTGGCGGAGCAAACGGGCGTGGAGTCCGGGCCGCCAAGGCTTTGCAACTTGCGGAGGGGCTGGGCCGTCCTTTCAGTTTGGCCCTTCGATTTGGCTCCTTCAATCGGGCGCGAATGCGGGAGGATATGCGCATTTCCTCACACATACTCGCCCTGCGCTCTTGTGTTGGGCAGTCCATTGGATTTAACTTGAGTCCTGCAAACCGGAACAGATCGCAGGCGTGTTATGACGCGGCGACTGTTCGTTCTTGAGTTCAACCGGCCTGCGGAGCGTACACGCTGCAAGAGTTTTCTGGAGCACCTCCGGTAACCGGCCGCAAGGGCACACGTTCTGGAAATGCGACCTTCGAGGCGCACAGGGCGTGGGCCGCAAAAATTGAGACGTTTTTGAGCCCGCGGGCAGCACGTTCGCGCCGCTCCCAAGGAGAAGAACATGAAACGCAATCTTTCACTTTGGCTGGGCCTGCTGGCATTCGCACTCATGCCCGCGCTTGCGCAGGCGCCCACCGGCAAGATTCACGGCCACGTGACCAATCCCACCGGGGCATCGACAACCAGCGGTTCGGTTAGCCTCTCAACCGACGGCGGCCACAACGCGAAGTTCACTTTCCCGGTAGACGCAAACGGCGACTACAAGGGTGAAGCGCCCCCAGGAACATACACGGTGGTGTTTCGCCAGCCGGACACGCCTGCAGACAAGATGATCGACTCCATCGATAACGTCAAGGTTGTGGCAGGCCAGGACGTGCTGCAGGATGTCGATATGTCCCGCAAGGAATACATCGACAAGCTCGCTCCCGACCAGAAGAAGCAATTGGAAGAGCTCAAGAAGCACAACTCGGAAGCGATGCAGGCCAACCAGATTATCAAGGGCATCAATGCCGACCTGAGGACCGTTATCCAGGACTTCAACGACGCTGACGCCGCGTCAAAAGCCGCAGTCCAGGCTCTTGGCGCAGCGGCGAGCAGGGCCGATCTCGAAGCCAAAATAGAGCAGATCAAGGCGGCGAAATATACCGACATCGAAACCCTCATGCTCAAGGACACGGCGGCTAAGCCCGACGCTTCTGTTCTGTGGGCGGAACTGGGAAAGGCGCAGGTCGGCCTCAAGAAGTACGATGCGGGGGAAGTGTCGCTGAAGAAGGCCCTGGAAGTGGATGCCGCTTCGAAGAAGCCAAATATCCCAGTACAAGGCTCGGCCAACGCCGGCCTGGGGGAGATCTATGCGCGCGCCGGCAAGGTTCCCGAGGCGAATGCGGCCTATGATACGGCAGCCAAGGTGGACCCCACAGGGGCGGGTGTTTACCTGAAGAACGAAGCAGTGATCTTCTCCCAGACGGGCAACGCGGATGCCCAGGCGGCCGCTGCGGACGAGGCTATCAAGGCCGCTCCCAACGATCCCCTCCCCTATTACCTCAAGGGCCAGGGACTGATCCAGAAAGCTACCTTCGACTCCAAGACGAACATGATCGTTTTGCCTCCTGGATGCGCAGAGGCTTACCAGAAGTACCTCGAGTTGGACCCAACCGGTCAGTTCGCCGGTGACGTCAAGGGAATCCTGGCACAGGCCGGCCAGAAGATTGTCTCCACCTACAAGGCGCCCAAGAAGTGAGCAAACCCGCTGTCGGTGCGAGGAAGGGCGTTTCCGGTCTCCGGGAACGCCCTTCTTCCTGCTGCCTGGAGCGCTCTTCATGCTTTTGCCCGCCGAACAGTTGCTGCGCACTGTGTTAGCAACCTTCTACAATCCAATCCATGAACTCCGCTGCGCGCAGCCCCACCGTGCCTGGGCCGCCTTTACTGGGCTACGAGGAAGCTGCGGCGCTTGTGGCCGCCTACGCTGCCGGCCTGGGCGGTTTGCGGCGCGCAGCCGAACGGGTGGATTTGGCAAGCGCGTTGGGCCGGGTGCTTGCCCAGGACCTTTGCGCCGACCGGGATCAGCCTCCCTTCACCCGCTCCACGCGCGACGGATTCGCCTGCCGCGCTGCTGAAGCCTCTGCGCATGCATTTCTGCGCCTCGCCGGAGCATCGCGCGCGGGCGATGCTCCCGCCGGGCCGCTGCCGCCGGGCACAGCCTGGGAAATCATGACCGGCGCGCCGGTTCCGCTGGGCGCGGATGCCGTGGCAATGATCGAGCATGTTGAGATTGTCGGCGCGAAGGTCCGGCTGCTGCCGCCGCGCGCTCTGGAGCCGGGCGAGAATATCGTGCCGCAGGGAGCACAGGCGCACGCAGGCGACGAACTGCTTGCCGCCGGGGGCGTGATCCACCCCCAGCAGATTGCCCTTGCCGCGACCTGCGGCTACGCGGCGCTTGATGTGTACATGCGGCCGCGGGTGGCGATTCTGGCCACGGGCGATGAACTTGTGCCGGTGGAGGCCGAGCCGGCCGCCGGACAAATCCGCAACTCGAATGCGCCGATGCTGGCCGCGATGGTGGCGGCATCCGGCGGTGAGCCCTGGATTCTGCCCCGAGCCGCAGACCATGCCAAGGCGCTCGACGCGGCGCTCGCGCAGGCTGCGCAGGCTGACCTGCTGGTCATTTCGGGGGGAGTGTCGGCAGGCAAGTTCGACCTGGTCGAGCCGGCGCTGGCGCGCATGGGCGCGAGCTTCCACTTCACCGGGGTAAAGATTCAGCCGGGGAAGCCGGCGGTTTTCGGGGAATTGCCGAAGAAGCGTGGCGCACGGAAGGAAAAGTCCCGCGTACCGTTTTTCGGGTTGCCGGGGAATCCCGTTTCGTCGGCGGTAACGTTTTTGCTGTTTGCTGCGCCGGTGCTGGCTGCGCTCGGCGGCAGCATGGGGCCCGGTACGCGATTTGCGCTGGCGCGGCTTAAGTCAGCGTCAGACAAGCACGGCAAGCCGGGACTGACGCGTTTCTTGCCGGCGCATTGTGATTTTGGTGGAACCATTCCCGAGGTCGAACTGGTTCCATGGCAGGGATCGGGCGACCTGGCGGCTCTGGCGCGCTCCAACTGCTTCCTGGTTGTGCCCGAAGAGGCGCATCGTCTTGAGGCGGGCTCAATCGTCCGCATTCTACTGGCTTCGTGAGGAGTACCTGTGTCTGAGCCTTCGCATTTATCGCATTTCGATTCGTCCGGGCAGGCGTCCATGGTGGATGTGAGCGCCAAGCAGGCCTCGCGGCGCACCGCAACGGCCTCGGCGTTTGTGGAGCTTTCCGCGGCTGTGCTGGCCGCGCTGCCTGCCAANNTGATTCCCATGTGCCACCCGCTGGCGCTGACGCATGTGGACGTTCAGGCGGAGATTGTTGCGGGCGGCGTGCGCATCGTGGCGACCGTGGCGACGGTTGGGCCGACGGGCGTTGAGATGGAGGCGCTGACCGCTGCCTCCGTCGCCGCGCTCACGGTGTATGACATGACCAAGGCGCTGGACAAATCCATCGTCATACGGAGCATTCAGCTCGAAGAGAAATCGGGCGGCAAGAGCGGGTATTTTTCCCGCGACGGCGGGCGCGCATAATCCACAGCGGTGGGCTTACGCAAGCTACGCAAATGAACTACGATTCTCCTTCCGACTCAAGGAGGCTCCATGCTGCGGTCTGCGCTCGTCACTGCTTGTCTTGCACTTGCTGCTCTCGCCGCTACCTCCTCCGCCGCGCAGTCCATCACGGTTTACCAGACCACTCCGGACCTGCTTGAGGCTCTCTCGCAACGCGAGACGCTGCATCTCTCAAAGAAAGCGGCACAGTCTGAAACCGTGCCCCTCATCACCGTCGACGAGACGCAACGCTTTCAGGAGATCGACGGCTTTGGCGCATCGCTCACCGACGCGGCGGCCTGGCTCTTCCAAAAAAAGCTAACCCCCCAGCAGACCGACGCGGCCTTCAAAATGCTCTTTGCCCGCAAGGACGGCATCGCGCTGAGCTTTCTGCGCCAGCCCCTCGGATCGTCCGATCTGGCAGTGACGTTCTACTCCTATGACGACCTGTGCCAGCAGACGGCAAAGGCCTGCACTACGCCGGCCGGCATGACGGACCCCAACCTCGAGCACTACTCGCTCAAGCACGACAAGGAATACATCCTGCCATTGCTCAAAAAGGCAATCGGCATCAACCCCTCAATCCATGTGATGCTGACGCCCTGGAGCCCGCCGGGATGGATGAAGACCAGCGGGTCGATGCTGGGTGCGAGCGCGGACGAAAAAGTCAAGTCGAGTTTGAAGCCGGAGTTTTATCCCGCCTTAGCCGGCTATCTTGTCAAGACCATTGAGGGTTACCAGGAGGCCGGCGTGCCGGTGTGGGCGCTGAGCGTGCAGAACGAGCCGCTCTACGCACCGCCCACTTACAGCGGCATGCAGATGCTGGCAACCGAGCAGGCTGCCTTCTTCGGCGAGGCGCTTGGGCCGGCACTGGCTGCGGCTCACCTGAGTCCCAAGGTCATGGCCTATGACCACAACTGGGACCGGCCGGATTACCCCGAGACGGTGCTGAAAGATCCGAAGGCCGGCGCCCTGGCGGCCGGTACCGCATGGCATCACTACGGCGGCGATCCGTCGGTCATGACGAAGAATCATGAGGAGTTTCCGCTGAAGGATCAGTGGGTGACCGAGTCGAGCGGAGGTGCATGGCAGAAGGGTAATGTCTTTGCGCAAGAGGCCGCTGAGCTCATCGCCGTTACCCGCAACTGGTCGAGGAGCTATGTGCTTTGGGCGCTGGCCACCGACCAGAACCACGGCCCGTTCGTGGGCGGCTGCGACAAGTGCCGCGGCCTGGTTACCATCGACCTGACCGACCCGGATCATGCACGGGTGAAGCCGGAGCTGGACTACTATGTGCTGGGCCAGGCAAGCAAGTTCCTGCTGCCCGGCGCGGTTCGCATTGGCTCGGACGAACCGGCCGGAACGCAACTGAAGGATGTGGCCTTCCAGAACACGAATGGAACTATCGTGCTCTACACGCTCAACGCCGGAACCACGAGCGAGGCGATCGGCATCGGCTTCCACGGCAAGAAGGCGGTGACCACCGTGCCGGCAGGAGCAGTGGCCACGTTCATCTGGAAGCCNNCCGGTAGGCGGCTGCGCTTGCGGCGGGCGCGGGCCGTCGTGATCGTCCGGCGGAATGACGAACGGCTCGGGGCCGAAGTGGCCGCGATGGCAGGTCCCGCAGGTGACCGGCACCTCGGAACTGGGGACTTTGGAGACGTAGTTCACGTTGATGTCTTCGGTCATTTTGAACATCAACCGGGCGGTCGCCTTCTCCGGCTTGGAGTCGTCGGCGTAGTTGAGCCGGGGACGGCCGTTGGGGCCGATGTTTTTGGGGTCGGCGGCGTGGCATGTGCTGCAATGCACTCCCAGATAGGCCTCCCACGTTTCCATGATCTCGTGCACCTGGTCGCCGGTGAGGTTCTTCGGCAAAACCTGCAGGTTGGTGGGCGGGGTGTGCGGATGGTTATGGTGTTCGGCCGCACTGGCCGTCGCGGGCGCTTGCGTTGCGGGCGCTGATGTTGCGGGCGTTGGAGTGACAGGAGTTTGCGGAGCCTGGGCAACGGTGGTGACGGCGAAGACTGCGGCGGTGAGAAAAGCAGTAACGGCGACGGGCAGAGAAACGGACGATGGCTTCAAGCGAAGAACTTCCTCGTGGGTTGGAATCGATTTCACTCGTTTGACGGAATTTTACAGCAGAAGGACGCGGCTGCCTGTTAAACGCTTCGGGCCGGAGACACACTTGTGCTCAGGCAGGACGAAACGCAGCGGCCAATCCACGGCATGCTTGATGCCGATGCGGGCCGTGACCAGCATTTCGGAGACGATAAAGCCGTCGTCGCGGACCTGAAGCGGGGATGCGGGATCGAGCAGATCGATGCCATTGTGCGCTGGTCGCGAGAGGCCGAGCGCCTGGCAAAGACGGCTGGGACCTGAGGTGAGTTGACTGGGCGGCGCGCCGGGTTGGAGGCCGCGGTTGAGGGCCATCGCGGCGAATTCCGCGCTCCCCGGCGCTGCCAGCGGCTCAAGGGCGCGCAGTAAAACGCAGCCGGCAATGCCATCAGGCTCGCAGGTAATATTCATGCAAAAATAACGGCCGTAGATGGCATAAACATACGCGTGTCCCGCGGGGCCGAAGATGACCCGGTTCCGGGGAGTGGGGCCGCGATAGGTGTGGGCGGCCGGGTCGGGCGGGTCGTTGTGCGGGCCGAGATAGGCTTCGGTTTCGACGATGCGGCCGGCCAATATACCGTTGCGGGTTCGGTGCGCGAGAACTTTGCCCAGAAGGCGCGGGGCCACCTGCTCCGGCGCCGCTTCGAGGAATGCGCGCGAGAGCAGGCGGCCATGGAATCGCTTGGCTTTACTCGCTACTTTTGCGCTTTTTTCCATTCCTTGATCAGGGCGAGCACTTGTTCGGCATGTCCTTCAGGGGTGACCTTGGGA
This sequence comes from Acidobacteriaceae bacterium, assembly GCA_003159975.1. Classification (GTDB taxonomy): domain Bacteria; phylum Acidobacteriota; class Terriglobia; order Terriglobales; family Acidobacteriaceae; genus Telmatobacter. The sequence goes on along the minus strand of PLPU01000425.1, from coordinate 2,833 downwards.
AAGATGTGCAGCAGGGTCTGGTCAGGGCCGATCACAAACGTGGTCCGCTCGATGCCCCACACCTTCTTGCCGTACATGTTCTTTTCCTTCATCACGCCAAACTGATTGCACACTTTCTCGTCTACATCAGCAAGGAGTGTGTACGGCAGGTCGTATTTTGCCCGGAATTTGGCCTGGGCTTTGGGCGTATCGCGGCTGATGCCGAGGACTACTGCGCCGGCCGCCTGGAGCTTCTTGAATGTGTCGCGGAAGCCGCAGGCCTCGNNTGGTGCAGCCAGGAGTGTCCGCCCTGGGGTAAAAGAAGAGTACAACAGGCTTGCCGGCATAGTCCGACAGGCTCGCGGTTTTGTTCTCGTCGGTTTCGAGCGTGAAGTCGGCGACTTTCTGATTTAGTTCCATGGGGATTTTCCTCGTATGGTAGATACAGGGTCCGGATTGGCGATTCCTTCTGATTATTCCCGAGGTGGGCGGCAAATGTCATTGCGCAGAGCGCGGTTATTGTTGATGTCACGAACGGTTGCCGTGGTGCTGGGTCTGATGGCCGCGATTCCGGCCAGTGCGCAATACCCTGGGCAGATTGTCAAGACAGGCAAGGAAACGCCGGAATTGCGGTCCATCGCCGTGCTGGAGTGGACTGGCGACCTGGGCAAGCCCAAGACCAGCCGCCTGGTTCCCGTAGCCGTGCTGGACGGCGGCGAATTGCAGGACGGCGGCATCTACCTGGCCCGGCCTGAGCCGCTGGCCCTGGCCGGCGAGGTGGAGTACGAGCTGGATCAGGACGGCAAGCCCGTGGGCCTGTACGACATCAAGAATGCGGGGCAGGAGCAGGGTTCGTGGGTGGGCTACGGGTGGTGGAAGCCGATGCCCGTCGAGCGCCCCAGGCGGCCCGCACTGGACATGGCCAAATTCGACGACGATGCCAGGAGCGATGAGCCGGTCCTGCACCGCAAGCATCGCGCCGGCGACGCGCCCTCGGGAAGCGGCAGCAGCGGTAGCTCGGGCTCCGGCTCGGCTGGCTCCGGCTCGTCTGGGTCCGGGTCATCGGGGCCCGCAGCCGACAGCGATCCGGACCGGCCTACGCTGCATCGGTCGCCTTCAAGCGGCAGCAGCGATGCGGGCACGGCCGGTACGACGCCCGCTGGCACGACGAACACAGGTTCAACTTCTTCGTCCAACGAGCCGACCTTGCACCGCAAGGATTCTTCCGACAGCACCGGGACCGGAAGCGGGTCTGGCAGCAGCGCATCGGGGTCGAGCAGCACAACGGGTGCGGACGATCCCGACCGGCCAGTGCTGAAGAAGAACCATAAGAAGCCGCCTGAGGACGTGGCTCATGTCGACTCGGTGCCCGACGACGCCGACCCCGACCGCCCGCGGCTCAAGCGGGGCCGGTCGAACGCCGATAACCTCAAGGTAACTCCCAGCCTGATGGGTCTGCCGCCCGACATGCAGCAGGCCGTGGCCGTCTCCGACGCCAAGACCCACCCCGTGCATCCCTGGGATTATCAGTGGGCCAATCCGGACGATGAGACAAAAATGAAGTCAGCTCTGGAGGATATTGCCCGCAACGCTCTGGGCATGAATCCGCCTCCGCCCCCCCCCGCGCCGAAGAAGACGGCCCAGAAGACGGCGACCCAGAAGACAACGACGCGGAAAACGGCCAAGCTGGTTGCGCCTCCCGCGCCCGCTCCGCTTCAGGACGAGAAGTTTCGCGTCTTCGAGCTCTCCTACGGCGCGGGCGCAACGCTGGTGTTGTCGGCGCACACCGCCGGCCCGCTTGCTCAGGAGAAGTTTGTCACCCTGGTGGCCCAGCCGGACCTCTACGGCAATGTGCTGGTGCTGCTTAAGAATGTGACCGATGGCGCACACCTCGACGACACTCCGCGCATGCGCCTGGTGGATGCGGTGGACGCGCTGGCCGATAATCGCGGCGAGCTGCTGTTTGAACTGCGCGGCGCAACACAGCGCCAGTTCGCCCTCTACCGCGTGCTGCGCGGGCAGGCGGAGAAGCTGTTTGTGAGCGGTGGCGGAGACTTCGGCGTAGAGAGCAGCGAATAGCGAACGCTGGCTGCCCAGGGCTGCGAAGGCCCCTGCGGTCGAGTGCCTGGTTGTGAGCAAGACTGCTCACTTATGGCCGGTTCCTGTAGTTTTGCTTACAACTAAAGCGTCGCCGGGCTTGGCTTGAACCTGGCCTCCTATACAATGAGATTAGAGTGGGCGTGTTGCCACTCCACAAGGACCTTGATTCAATATGGCCTCAGTCGTCACCGCGCTTCCTCCTGAAACCGCCGTCGCAAGCCCACCCGTTTCCATTCCTGAAATTTCGGAGACTTCCGCCTCCACGGCGGTTCATGCGGTGGCCGCCCGGCAAGAGATTCGCATGGGCCGCGCCGCATCCATCGGCCAGGGAATCAACTGGCTGACGTTCGGTGTGATCGTTGCCTTCCACCTCGGCGCAATTGCGGCGTTGTTCTTTTTCAGTTGGCAGCGGCTTGTGGTGATGCTGGTGCTTTACGTGCTGGCCATCAATGTCGGCATCGGCATGTGCTATCACCGCCTGCTGACGCATCGCGGCTACCAGGTTCCCAAGTGGCTGGAGTATGCAATGGCCGTCTGCGCCACGCTTTCCCTTGAGGGCGGCCCGATCTTCTGGGTGGCTACACATCGGGTCCATCACCAGCACAGCGATCACGAGGGCGACCCGCACACACCGCGCGAAGGCGGATTCTGGGCCCACACAGGCTGGCTGCTTTGGGGCAATGCCCTGCACGCGCAGACTGAAGTTCTGGAGCGCTACGTCCCCGACCTGTCACGCGACCGCTTCCTCTGCTGG
>PLPU01000089.1:0-44196 GCA_003159975.1 Acidobacteriaceae bacterium | reverse complement strand
GCGCACGTGGTCCATGTGCCCAAGACGTATCCGGCGTACTTCGGCAGCTATGCCCGTTTCAATGTCATCCGTGACTGGGTGGACTGTATCGAGAACCTGTTTCTCGTGGGCCGTAATGGCATGCACAAATACAACAACCAGGACCATTCCATGCTGACTGCAATGACGGCAGTGGAGAACATCGTTGCCGGTGTCACCTCCAAGGCGAATATTTGGGCCATCAATACGGAGTCGGACTATCACGAAGAGAAAGGGCAGGTGGCGTGATCGCTGCCGCGCCAGCGGTGCGCAACGTCAACCGGCTCTCCGCAGATACAGCAAGGGGATGGGCATGCAGCGTGAGTACGGTAGGCGCCCGGTGGCGCCCAAGGATTTGCCGGGGGAGAAAGCCATTGTCAATGGGGCACTCGCGCTTTTCGCGGGCCTGCTGGCCTTGGTGACAGTTCGTCACGAGATGTTCGGCGACGAGGCGCAGGCGTGGCTGATCGCGCGGGACAGCCGGAATCTTCTGGAGCTGGCCCAACATTTGCGCTACGAAGGTCACCCGGCACTGTGGTACTTGCTGCTCTACCTGCCGGCGCATCTCTCCGCGCCCTTGGCCTGGATGCATGTTCTCAACTATGCGCTGTCGGTTACGATGGCCTGGCTGGTGCTCCGAGAGCGCAGGCTGCCCCTTGCGACCCGGGTCTTGTCGATATTTGGCGTGTTCGTCTTCTTTCACATGGGAGTCCCGGCGCGGAGCTACATGCTGGCTGCCGTGCTGTTGGTGGGCGCAGCTCGGTGTCTTCTGGCAGACCGGCCGCGGCACTGGCTGGCGATGGTGCTGCTGGCCTTGGCAATCAACACGCATTTCCTCGCCATCCCGGCCGCTGCGGGCATCTTCGTCTGGCTCTACTGGCTGGACCCGGTCGCCGGCGAGCGTGTTGCAGTCGGACGCTTGAGAGAGCGGCGGTTCTGGCTCTCTGCCGCGACCCTCGGCGCGGCCCTGGCCGTCTGCTACCTCACTCTCCGACCGGCGCCGGACGGCGCAACTCCCGACTATGACATTGCGGGTGCGTCCTGGCTTGACTACCTGATGATCGGCACGGGCCGGCTGTGGAGCTATTTTGTGCCATTCATTCCGGAGATGCTGCGCGGTTCGCTCCGGGAGAAGCTCATTCCCGAGTTGCATCCATCGTCCGTGGCGGCGGCTTTGTCGGTGGGTCTATGGCTTCTCGTCGTGGCCTCGTTGGCGACGCGTCGTGGCCGGTGGTTCTTTGCGTCGACCTCGCTGGTATGGATGGCCGCGATGTTGGCAACGGTGCATACTCCGAGCCCACATCACGTAAGCACTTTGTTCGTGATCCTTCTGGTCGCATTGATGTTGAACTCGCAGGCGGAGGGGGAGCGGCCTTGGCTGCCGTTCCGCAATTCACGGCCTGTGCTTGTGCTTCTGTTGGCGATGCAGATGGTCATGTCGCTCGAATGCTCGGTATTGGAGTGGGATCAACCGTTTTCAAGCGCCGAGGCGACGGCCGATTGGCTGGAGCACTCAGGGTTGGCTCAAAGGCCGCTCGTAGTGGAGCCGGATTACGCGGCTTCCGTTTTGCTTGCCCGCACCGGAACGAGGTCTGCGTATTTTCCGGCGTGCCATTGCCAGGGGCCTTTTGTAGTGTTCCGCAAGGGAAGGGATGAAACCCGGCTGGTGAGCGTGGAAGAGATCCAGGCCATTAAGCGGTCATCCGGCGCGGTTCCCGTGGTTCTATCCCACTGGCAGCTCTCGGGCGACAACCTGCAGCAGATGGGGCTGCGGCTGCTGTTCACGTCGCCTCATGGGGTGTTCTGGCCTTATGAAGATCTCTACGTCTATGGCGACAGCCGCGGTCCAAAAGCTGAAGAAGCGGTGGCAACGCGGTGAGAAGATGCGCCTGGGTTGCGCTACAGTTTCAAAATACTTAGAATGGCTGCCATAAAGGCCCAATGCGCAGCCAATCCTCCGGCAGCAACCCGGCTCGATATTCCTTGCGCGATATAGACCTGTCGGTCCCAATTCGAACATGTTCTTTCGAGCCCATGCGAGGCCCACCGTCGCGCCGGGCGCAACCCCTGAAGCTTCCGATCAGTGAAAACCGGCGAAAACCCAATCTTTCAGATATTCTCTGCGCTCTTTGTGCGACTTGTGTGCCGGCATTGAGAAAGCTGGACTCCATGGACTTGGAATTGGAATCAGAAGTCATTCTGGCTGTCGAATTCTAAGCTGATCGCTTCAAGTGCGCCAGAGATCAAGTTGCTGTAGTCGGGCACTGAATTCCCTTGATCAATGACACCCCCTTCAAAGGCCTATGGAAACTCATCTTCACCGCACAAGTGTGCCGGTTGTGTGCTGAAATGCGGGTCGAGGTGCACGATGGCAAAAAAAGAGGGCAGTTGCCGCAGCAGCAACATGGACAACATTCCGGGCCAGCCATTCCCACAGGTTCGTGAATGATAACGTCCTTTATCATGCACAAATCCGGCCGGCAGGAAAGGAGTATTTTGCCTCCAAAAGGGTAGAATGACGTGGAGGAAGAAAAACATGTTCGGGTCAGCTGCACCTATGCAGATCGAAAAAAACGTTGCGACAATTGCACGCGACGCAGGCGATTACCGCATTGTCGTGACCGTCGAGCACCGAGGAGCCGAGACTATTACACAGAAGGAAGCGGAAATTGTGCTTACCAAGGAAGCGCCGCTGCTGTTTACGCAGAGGATAAGCTTCGGCGCCTAGTCGCAAAAAGTGGGTATGAACCCGTGCGCGAACGCCAGTCTCCCTCCCTGTCCCGTTTTTTGGGGATAATGTAAGCATGAAAGAGAGGGGGACAGCATGGAAGACTACCAAATTAAGTCAGACGCGCATGGTTCTCTCGGTGTTTCGGCGCAGACCGAGCGCGCCCAAACGAGAGCTGCGGGGCCGCCAGTTACGAGCGATTTAACGCTTGTCTTTAAAGCACGAGCCGACGCAATCGAATTTGTGAGAGCCGGGGAAGCCCAGGGCTTTACGTTCGCAGGGAAAGAACTGCTCGGCACATAGAGGTGATTGCGAATGGGTGTATGGTGGTCATGGGTTCCCGGCTTGCGCGGTGTGGCGCTTAACAAGTGCCGCCGTGAAGCCCTCTCAGACATTACCGGCGAACGACTATTCGTTGAACGAATGGCACAACGTCCGCGCCCTCCTGGCGAAAACGTTGACGCCAAACGTGACGAGATTTTGAATAAGCTGGACGAAATCCTTGCCGCCGCCGCAAAGACCAACGACATAGACGAGCTTGACGACTTGACCGCTGACGCAGAGTTACAGGGATTGTTCGCCGCCTATCTTTGCCCCGTAGCAGAAATCAAAATGGAAGGAGATTTGGTTCTCGATCAAATCGATGGTTGGGGCATCCCGAAATCTTCGACGGATACGGCGCGGAAAATGTGGCAAGAAGCTTCTCTGAAGCTTAAAACACCACCTAAGGATGAAGCCCAAATTCAGCAGGCGAAGGGCGCCTTATACAAACTGTTTGCTGAAAGGGATGCATGGGGAGACTTCCTTGATGACCATGACGAAGAGACACCTTCGATGTGGATACTTTTTCTTGTCGTTATTGGTTCCCTCGTTGCCGCTGTTTTTGCAGTGTACTATGCACACTCATTGTCTTTCCTTCTCATGCTGGGCATTCTAGCTGCCGGTGCGGCGGGAAGCTGCGCTAGCGTTATGTCAAAAAGGCCAACCATTGAAGATCGTCTGTCCCGCAAGATCGATGTTTCCGGCGGAAGAGTTTGGGTCAGGATTGCTACCGGCCTTGTCGGTACTGTCATAGGTTGCGCGTTGCTTGCATGGATTCCTCTATCTATCTCGAACAAGAGCTTCGAAGAATTAGTCAACGCCTGCACAACAGCCCCTTGTACAACAGCGGATGCCAATGCCTGCACGACCGTCAAGATGCTAATCATTATAGGCATTTCAACACTGTTGGGGTTCAGTGAACGTACATTGCCATTTTTCGAGCAGCGGCTTTTTGGTAAGGCCGAGGCCGGTTTGCCCCCGCCCTCAAAGAGGCGCAAGGTGTAAACGCCTCACTGCCCCTGTGTTTCTCTCTCGACAAAATGATGAGCGGGCGGAAAAGCGGAAACACGGCCGGGGACGACTGCGGGATTTGAACCGAGCGGGTTCAGGCCGGCGCGGTTCCTAACGCGGAAATGTATTTTATCGGGTTAAGAATCAAGCTCCCACAGTCACTCCGAACAACCGCGCTTCCGTCTTGCAACACCGCGCCCGGAACTACCGCGCTGATAGCCAGTCGCATCCCGAAGTCTATCCTTATAGATACAGAGACAGTCTTCGGCCTCCGCCACCGTCAGGTCGGAGAACGCGGCGGGAAGTAGCGCGGGATCGAGCGTTTCACCCTTGAATCCCAGGATAGCCGCACCATCCTTTGTGCCCCGGTGCAGATAGATGAGCCTTGGCGATTTCCCAAAATACGCGCCGATGCGGTGTGCAATGTCATAGACCATTAGCTCACCGATGCCGTGGACTGAACCGATCTCGCGTTTCACAATGTCATGCAGCTCGTCGAAGTCCCGAGCATCAGCGAGGCGTTTTGCCGTCGCCTGCAGGCGCTCCTCGGCCAGTTCCAGTAACCTCCTGGGTATCAGGCACTGATGTGGATGACGCTTCCCGTCAGGAAGCTCGCACAGCGCCGCCCTGCGGATCGCCGCCGTGCGATTCCGTTCGCGACGAAACGTCTCCATCTCCTCCCGCGCAGCGTCGCGGTAGTTGCGGATATAGTTGCTAACGATTTCGTCGAACGTCATGGGTCGCACTCGCGCCTCTGTACAGTCTGGTCGTCACGGGTTACTCACTATAATTAGCACACTTCTTGAAAGGCGCGTATGCTACAGCGACAGCCAGTGGAGCTGATCGGTCGCGATGGTGAACCCGATGAAAGAGTTTGGCATTCTCATTGCCGAGTCTGTGTTCGCGAAGGATTTTTACGACAATAACCGCGAGGGCCAGGTCGTGGAGTCCATCGCGCGTGTGCTCAATTGGGAATCCGAATACAAAATCGCGCTCGATGGCAAGAACCTACGCCGGGCCATCAAAACCGCCTGCACTGACGACTACGACGTCCTGCACCTGTCGTGTCACGGCGACGAGGAAGGTATTCAACTCACGGATGAAACCTTACTCTCTTGGAACGAGCTGGCGGACTGTTTTCAGGAACGAGAAAGGATGCCCTGCGCGCTGGTCATATCGAGTTGCGTCGGCGGGGACCACGGGATAGCGCGCGCTTTTGGACAGCGTAAACGGCGACCAGACGTGATTTTCGGTTCGGAAGCAACAAAGCCGAACGAGATTACATTTCCGGGGGCCTGCATTGCTTGGCCCATATTGTATACATCGCTCGCCACGCGCGGGATGACGCGCCACGCCTTTCAGGACGCCGTCGGAAAAATGAACCTCATCACGAAACACAAATTCGTTTATCGTCGCTGGGACGGTGACTACTACCGCCGTTATCCCGGACGACCGCAGGTATAGCCCATGTCAGGAAGCAGCATCACCGCGAATGTGCCGGGCGACTTCTTTATCGCCGGCAAGAAGAAGGTGAGCCACTGGCGAGCTTTTGAGGCCACTCTCACTCCGGGGCAAGACCCAGACCTTTGGCAGAGAGCCTTCAAGGAGTACTTTCATGCGCGGCTTTCCCATCGGTATCTCAAACCCATTGAGGCGTTGCAGAAAATCGGCTCCAAGAGCGGCGAGGGCTTTTCCATCGTCGCAATCCAGTGCTCGCTGATTGAATTTCTCGAGTCCACGCTTAAGGGGATCAGCTACCGCCATCACCGCAAGGGAGATCCGCCTCTGCGCCAATACGAGTATTCGGAGAGCGGCCGGATCTTCGAGTCATTCCTGGTGCAGCGAACGCCATTCGATCGTGAATTCACTCCACAACTGGCCCACGACTTCTATGTGAGCGTCCGGTGCGGAGTTCTTCACGAGGCACGCACAAAGAATGGATGGACGATACAGGCGAAAAGCAAGACGGGCCAGGTTATCGACGCCAATCTGCACACCCTTTACCGCGACGATTTCCAGGCATCCCTTCTCGCATTCGTAGAGTGGTACGAGAAAGCGTTGCCTTCGGACCCCGCGCTGCAGGAGGCTTTCGTTAGAAAATTCAACGATCTTTGTGTATGAACGCGGTTTAGCGTTGATCAAAGTGCCGGTGTTGCCCGGCGCAATGTTGGACCAACGGCGACATCTACAGGGTCGGGGCAAGCAGGCTTGCAGCTTGATCGATGTGTACCTCAAGGGAGGTTCCGAGGATACCCGCAGAGCTGGGCGGGGCGGGGTAACCTTGGCGGACGTGCGGAGGAACCGCTTTTGAACCCCATGAATATTCGTATTCGACGAAGCCACGCAAACGCATAGCGCGATTGACGACTTCCTTTCGAAAGAATTGGGCCGCGTTAGCGCCAATTGAATTGAAAGTTGTGCCATTCAGAATTGAAAAGAGGTGATTCTGTGCGTTCATCTCTACCCTTTGTGCGTCACAATGGACGATCTTTTCGACCCAAGCGCGGTCGACTACTCGCCCCCAATACCTCGTTCCATCTGCACAGTGGGCAAAGGTTTCGCTAAAGAGCGTGACGAGCCCGTTCCAGTCCGGGATGCTGAGCGACTCCTGTGATAGATGGACGTGGTGGACAACAATCTGCGCTCCGGCATTTGCCAGGCTGTGCACGTCCTGGCTCGGATCAGCACTGTCGTCGCGCATGAGGCATCGTATTTCAATGAGTGGGCCAACCGGAGTGATGAGATAGGCTCCAAATTCCCAATCGTGAGAGATGCCAAGACTGACGACTGCATTTGCGATTGGACCCTCAAAGGCGGTCAGTCTACGTGGTGGCATGCGAATTTGTCCCTTCTACTACTCTATCCCGCACGACACCTTGGCCGGTTATTTGTCGCGGGAGCCTAAATTGTGCCAAAAGGACAGTCAACGCTACGCCATTCGGCTCAATGCTCTTTGATAAACCGACGAAGACGATGCCGAAGGCTAGCGGATGTAATCGGATCGTCGAATTTTATATAGACAAGTTCAATTTGATTTTCGTCGCATAGCCTTTTCTTTAACGCATCGCGCTCTAACGTCCGCAATAATGCCCTCTCGCCGCCAAAGGCCTCAACTGCTTCATAGTGTTGCAGGCCTTGATATTCCAGAGCGAGGCGCAACTGCGGAATGAACACATCAAGCCTTTGACGGCCAAGCCAGGGTGGCGAAGCCTCTCTGAATACCAATTCATTGGGAAATATCTGTTTGATTTGCCTATACAGTTCAGCTTCCTGCACCCAGCGGCTCAGATTGAGCCGTTCCTGCACATCGGCTCTAGCGGTTCGATTATCCATTTCGCTGCAAAGAACCAACTGCTCTTTATATGGATCGAGAAACTCGTGCATGTTGTCGCCATACTTGGCCGCTGCGGCATCTGGCCCTTGAGCCTTGGCCACGCAAAGATGGCAAATTGAGTCCAGGTATTTTGCATCCGACAACAGATCGACGACTTCATGGGGCCATGAACCTGGCACAAAACTTGGCGCTTCGGATTTGGCGTTGGCAAGTATCTTCTCGTGGGCTGGCTTCGCACAAGAGCAATACACGCGATCACCAGTTACAACGTGATTGAAAGACACCAGACCGAACACAAGCGGGCCTGCGCTATGGCCATAATCATCCAACCACGATGCAGGATTTGCGACATAGGGCTGATCGATTGAGGCACCTTTCAATTTGGAGAGAACGCGCTTAAAAACGCTGCCCTCGATACGAAGCGTGTTCAGCCTCAGCGTGTAGTTTGTCTGCTTCTTGAGCTTCTTGCTCTTCAGTTGGTAGGCGCGGTTAACTCCCCATCCATAGTCAATGTCGTCGAGTGTGATGCCCGCCGTTTCAATCGTTATATCTTCTACGGATGTTGAATGATCCGTGGAGAAACGAATTTCGGAATACCAGGTCTTGTAGCCATGCTTCACCAACTCCGGCAGGGTTGGGCATCTGTTTTTGTTGTATACACCGAAGATATGAACTCTCGGGAGCTTAAGGGGTTTTCCTACGCTTGCTTCAACACTGGCAGTTAACTGCTGCGAGATGAGCCGTTCGATCGCGTCGATCGGGCGGACACCAGGGGTCGAAATCTCCGCACAGAGCGAACTTACGAAAATATCTTCCTGAAGTTCCAGCTTCATCGGTACTGCCCATTTAATCGACTGTGTGGATAACCGCGTTAAATTTGCGCCCCCTACTCATGACGCACACCGGACTTGGGTTCGCTACAGCGATGCTGACTGCTCCTGCTCTTCCAGTCGAATCACGGGGCCTTGCAGGCCCAGATATTTGTGCTCGTGACAAGTCAGGATGATGATCTGGTGCCGTTTTCCTGCAAACGCCAGTGTCGTCAATGCGTCATCGAACCGTCCATCGTCAGCATAGACTAAAGCATCGTCCAGGATTATCGGAGCATCAACTCCTTCGTCGGCTAGAAGATCTGCGAAGGCTATGCGCGCGATCATAGAAAGTTGCTCACGCGCACCGACGCTGAGGAATTCGAAAGGCTCTGTAACTGTCCCTCGCTGGAGGCCTTCGATCGTCATGTCTGTTCCGAGTTGTATCTGAGAGCCAGGCAGAATTCGGTTCAAGTAGGGTTGGACCCGGCGAACTACAGGCTGGAGGAACTGGGTGTTCGCCTCCTTCTCAACCTGCATGATCGTGTTATACGCCACGCGTATAGCATAGGCTTCCTGTTCAAGAGTTGTTGCGCGAATGCGGGCTGCATTGAGATCGGACTCGATTATCGCGCACTCTTCGCCTAATCCCTTCTGTCCAAGTACATCAAGTGTAATTCGAAGCTTGTTGATCGAGCGCTCTGCTTCAGTAATTTGTTCTTCCAGGGAAGTCAGAGCAGCCGCTGTGGTAGTGACCCGAAGTGCTATCCCCTCAGGGTCCTCGCTCTTGTACTGTTCTTCAAACCCAATGTAAGCCTCTTCAGCGGCGCGCTCATCAGCCTCAGCGATAGCAGCTTCCTGGATCACCGTCTCATCTGCTTTGATCGTTCTGGCCGACACGAGTGTCTCACGGCATCGACCCAAGTCCTCAGTTGTAGCGCGTAGTTCAGTTTCTTTGGCCGTCTTCAGTGTGCGCGCGCCGTCTCGTGCCGTCCGGACCTCGCCGACCTCTGCGTCGAGACGCTCGACTTCTGATCGGCAGTGCCGTTCCTCGCCTTCAGTAATCGCGACTGCAGCCGTAGCTGAGTTGAGATCGGGCAGCTCGATATCACCTAATATTGAGCGCAAGGTTTGAATCTGACCTTCTTGAGTGCTGGCTTCCTGACGCAAGGCGTTCAATCCATCGGGTGCCAACGCTTGCACAACCAACTTGTGGGTGTTGATTGCTGATTCAGCGTCCCGACGATCCTGGTTAAGTTCGTAAGCCGACTGAACAGACGGAACACCCAATTCCGCCAAGGCGGCCGCCAGCTTGTCCTGCGCCCCCACACGCTGCTGGCGACGGTTGTCCAGACCTTCGCCTCCGGGACTGACACGGATCTCTCCGATTGCCTCAATCGAGATCGAGACTACATCCGTTGCCAACATTTCGCGTGTTGCAGGGACGGTGCCACCATTCACAGTCAGTTTTGACGGCTCCGGCACCTCGAATTCGATCCGAGTGGCGGCGGCCTTCAGGTTCGCTTCCGCCTCGAACAACGCCAGCTCCAATTTCCGAAGACGTTCGACATCTTTCGCGGTAACACGGATTGCTGCTGCGGTCTTTCTCGCCTCCGCCTCCTTGTCGGCTGCTGAAGTAGCGTCGGTGAGACGCTGGACAACTACGGCGTAGGAAGCGCTGACCTTGACGAGTTCGAGCACCCGGCTCATCTGGACCCGTTCCTCTGTCGCTGCCTTCCCCGCGCTTCGCGCCGCATCAAGCTGCTCGATCCGGGATTGTAGCTCGGCTTCGCGCTGTTCAAGATTTCTTCTAGCCTCTCCATCAGCGTTCTCACAGGTGATCAGCTTCTGTTCCAGTCGAGATACTTCGTTTGCCAGGGTGAGACGCTGCTCCCGTGCCCCTTGGGCATTCTTAAGAAGTGCACGCTTGAGACGCAGCTCATTGTCTGCCTGCTTTCGCTGTTGATCCAGAACCTCCAGCGCGTGAGCTTCCAAGTGAGCATCTGCCTTTGCCTTCTCCAGCCGTTCCCTCAACGCTGGATCAGATAGCTTATCGCGTCTTGTAAGTGCCGCCTCAAGGGCTGCCACCTCGTGACCCAATTGGGAAAGCTCAGAGCGCTTGTCGTTGAGAAGCGCCTCAAGCCTTAGAACTTCCTTCCTTGCTGCACTCAGCTCTCCAGTTGGAGTGCCGGTTTTCGCAGTAAAGAATCTGCCATAAAGGTCGGCGAAACGGTCTTTAAGCCGACCGCCGCTCTCCCCCACTAGAATGTCACCGACTTCCTTCCGCAGGCTGGACTGCACCGTCGCCCTCACGCCCGGATTGATATCCACTGCCTGAAACGTGGTACCCTGCTCGACCCAGAAAAGGGGCCAAATTCCAAGCTCGTGAAACTTGGTGCCACCTCTGGATGCCGCCTGGAAATTCAATAATTCTTCCAACTTGTGGTCGGCGTCGTGGTTGGAGAACCTCAGGCCGCCAGGGTCCACAACTTCTGCAGAGCCACTGGAGCCTCCGAAAATCTTCCGAAGCTGATAAACGCCCTGATTGACTTCAAAGCCAAGCTTCACCTGCGGCCGGACGGCACATCCGAATGGCTGCATTTCCTCCAACACCTTGCCGGTCACGTTATGGCGCTGGAACAGAGCGGCCTGCACTGCCGCCAGCAGGGTCGATTTGCCAGTCTCGTTATCTCCCGTGATGACGTTTATGCCATCTTTGAGACCCGACACCATCACATGGCGGAGCTTGCGGAAGTCACGAATCTCAATGTCACGAATTCTCATGACCGCCCCCCACGAAGCACGTGCTCAACATACAGCCTTTGCAGTGCCAGTCTTGCGAATCCTGAATCGGGGTTCGTTGCGTCTCCTTCGAGATTTCGTAGTCGCTCAACGACGGTTGCCACAAAGCCTTGGCGGCCTAATTCATTGAGGTCTTCTTCTGTTGGGGATGGAACCAAATCGTTTGTTCGAACCCGCATAACCTGCACGGTTGCCTCGAAGTTGGCGAGTTCATCATCGATTGCAGCGCGCTCAGATAGGCTCACTGCTCCGCGCACCTCCAGATGAACCACAGCGGACGCGAGAGGTTGCGTGACGCTCACCAGATGCGCCCTGAGTTGTTCAAGTGCTCCTGGGCTTTGGACCTGTACGACCAACCTGTGCCATCGATAATGACCAACCGGGACTCTTTCAATGACTGGCGCGACGCCGGGACCAGGAAGTTCGACAATCAAGACGGCGCCAGAGTCTTGATCAAAATCATCCGGCTCAGGAGTACCAGCGTAATACGTCCTCGGAGCGATCTCCTTGCAGCTGTGCCAATCACCGAGCGCTAGGTAATCCAAACGCCCATCATCAGCGCGTGTATCCGAAATCATATTGTGCTGTTCTGCGGCCGGAGCGAGCCGATTTCGCAAGGAACCGTGCGCCAGTCCAACTCTCACAGCCGCCGGGCTGGTCACTTGTTGACCAAAGCCCTCCGTCGGATCGGCGAACTGATGCTTCCTCGTCAAAGGTGCCGGCAGGACAGCCAACTCACCGTCTGCCAAAAGGACCGGCTCCGTGGAAAGCATGACGCGGACATGTGCTGGACATCCGATCCTCTCGACTCTATCCCAGACGCTGGCGGGTCCAGCCGGATCATGGTTGCCCGGCAACAGAAGCCATGGAATATTCACCTGTCGCATGACGGTGAGAGCCTCACGGAGCAGCAGGTCACCAACTTCGTTGTGCTCGAACACATCGCCAGCAACTAAAATCGCATCCACTGAGCGATCAACGGCGAGCTGACCAATCCGCCGGACAACATTAATGCGGCCCTGACGAAGAAAGGCGAGCTTATCCGACGGAGCCCCCAGGTTCTCGAATTGTTTACCGAGCTGCCAATCTGCCGTATGCAGGACTCGAACCATCGGGACTCTCCTTTACCGGTTCACACGTCGCCGACTGAAAATGACCTATTACCGTTCATCCTCTTTGCTATTTCCTCACGCTAATAAGGTCTTTCGTACTTGCGGGGTTTTCCGAACAATTCCGTAGAAATCCGCCAACCGCCGAACAACCTGTTCCTCGTCCCAAGACGGGTGTTTCGCCCTCATCGCATCTCTTACAATTGCAATTTCTGCCGGGGGAATTTCCTCCAAACGCCGTGGCCCACGACTTCTCGCAACCACCGACGGTTGTCCAGGAACCTGAAGACTGTGATTCCCGGTCGCGCCTTTGTCCACTTGGAGCACTTTTCCAAGGCGAATTGCCTTGTTCATCGCCCTGCTCATGGCTTTAACAGTCTGTCGTCCAAGACGAGAGCCACCCGCAGCTTTGTTATAAAGCGCAAACGCACGGCGACTCATGATCGGTCCCTCTGCTCCGACGATCTCTACGAGGCTTTCCATTATCTCTGTTAAACCCGCCGTGTGGGGGTCTGGTAGTGGCCGCTGCTCCCAACTCCGATACGGTATCCACTCCATTTCAATGAAGGCTTCTCCCGAAGGTGAACTGGCCGGATCTGCAGTGGTTTCGTCATCCTCCGCATCCTCGGTTTCAAGCAATACATCATCCTCTATTTCTTCTGTTCCGAGGTCATCATGTTGATCTGAAGCCTCTGAAGTATTGGTCGTCGTAGAATTCGGGGGCTTCGGCGGCACGGCCGACTCGCCTTCGGGTCGAATACCCCGATGTTCCAGCTCTCGCCATAACGAAGAAAGTGCGGCATCTCTGTCGCGGTAGAAAGTGCTCCCACGGACACGCCAGAACTCAAGTCCGCAACGTTCCAACATTCGTTGGCGGGCGACATCTTGTTCCCATTGGTCTAGTCCGTGCCATTCGTCCCCATCGCACTCAACCGCCAGTCTGCCTTGCATTCCCTCCACCAACAGATCGATTCTCTTTCCCGCCAATTGGTACTGCGGAATTACGCGGTAGCCCTTTTCGGCCAACCGAAGAAATACATCCACCTCAAACCAGCTGTCGAAAGGCATCGGAGGGCGAGACCTATTGCGATCAGATTGGAAGGCCTTACTTCTCAGATCATTTACCGAGAACCCCTCCACGGAATCCATTTTCACGCTGGGATCGAGGCAATAGGCCAGGAGCCGGCGACGGAAGCATAGTTGGCTCAGGTCTTCAAGCATCACACTGTGGAAGAGCCACATCTGGTCTTTAGCGCGGCTTGCCGCCACATTAAACCTTCGCTTGTCCGATTCCTTAGTAAGCGCGCCGATCCGGTGGCGCTCATCCTCTGCCGCAGACACCGCCGCCACCATCGACAGGAACATCACGTCCCTCTCGTCACCTTGAAATGCATAGGCGTCGCCGCAGACAATGCTACGCTCCTGCATCTTCTGGACGCCTATTCGGTCCATCAAGAGTCCGTGGATTAGTTTCGCTTGTGCCGCCCCTTGCAAAGAGATGACGCCGATCGTCTTCTTCTCATATGCTGGATCGCCAAGACATTGTTGTATCTGCTGTACGATGGCCTCCGCCTCGGGCTCGTTAACAATCCGCGCGTTGCTGCCCTTTACATAACCAGTTGGGACATGACGCGCCACAACAGGAGTCAGGCGACCGGCTCCATATTGCCGAAGAGGGATCAGGGGCTCCGACTGGTAGCAAAGGCTATTCGAGAATTGAATGATTTCCGGCATGCAGCGGAAATGTTCGCGGAGCCTGATCCTGCCCGAGAAGCGGATCTCTGCTTGTTCAAAGAAACTATTATCGACGCCCAAGCTATCTCTATGAGGCAAATCCCTAATGAATCGATCCCGAAGCGAGTTCACAGCGCTTCTATCGATACCAACGTCTTCTGGACTGATCTGTTGATCGTCGCCGACCACCACAATTTTCTTCGCGATATAGAGGAGAAACAACGCTTCGGGGCCGGACTGGCTCGCTTCATCGATAATCACAACATCGAACATTCCGGGTCTCGGTTGGATCGTTTCGGCCACCCGATATACCGGCATTACCCAAGCAGGAATCGCAGGGCGACAGTGTTCGAGGTGTTCCCGAGCTTCTCTCCGATACTGTGGAGCATATTTCCCCGTACCTTTACCAATTTTCCTGATTGCTAACCGCCAGGCGCCGAGGTGCTCCTTCTCTTCGGGTTTCATCCGCGCGAGCACGAATTCCCACGCCTTACATGCAGTCAGTTCCTGCGTGCGCAAACGGATGCGCTGCTGACATGAGTCAATTTGCTGCAGCAGTGCCCGTTCGCGCCCAGGATCAGAGAAGCGTTGCAGCCACGCATTGGCTCTGCACCAATTCCAGGCCTGCGCGAAGTGCGCAAGGCGATCCGTCCAAAAGGGTTCAGAGTGCGAACTAACCAATGCATCCCGTAAGGATTTGCAGCAATTGAGATTAGCAAGAAGATCATCTCGCCTTTGCAGCTTTAAGAACAGTGCTCTGGCGTCCTCAATTGCGGATACTATTTTCGCGAAGCGATCCAAATCGCGGCTCTCAATCGCCGCAGCCGCCTCCGATACAAGATAGTGGGCTTCAGGATGTCTCCTTATTCGATGGAGAGCTTCAATGTGATCTGCGAGCAGGCGTTTAACAGTCTGAACATCCTGTTCAACGTCGACGCCTATGAGGATTTCTGCCTGGCGGCGCACGTTCGATATCTGACGGAATGGAATCGCCGGGATGCCCAATAAGCGGCATTGATTCCCCGCTTTTTCAACGGGCGTTCGCAGATTCAAAAGTCTTTCGAGGACTTCGACTCTCCGCCTGATCTCATGAAAGCGATGCTGAAACGTCTTACCAGCAGGTGCAATTCCAACTGCTTCCCATTCCGTTTCAACTGCCTCAAGCGTCGTTGTGACTTCGATCCATTCGAGAAGCTGCTTAAGCACATCGATGCTGCCTGAGAGGTGACCATTCACTCTGACCGTCTTGGCGACAGCAAGCGCAGACTTGAGCTCCCTCCGAGCGAATGGGTTAGCTTGTAAAGCAAAACCAAGACGGCCACCCGACTCCAAATGCTCCTTCAAGATTTCGGCATCCGCTCGGAGAGTTAAGGTTTCGTGTCCTTCAGCCCCAGTTATCTTGAGATCCGACACGCTTGCTATCTTCGCTTCAATTCGAGTGCATTTCTCCCGTGTTGCGTCGTGAAGATGTTGCCAGATGGCGTGCTTCTCGGAAACCACGTCGAGCAGTACCCGTTCGGACCAGTCGTCTGGTGTTGCCATCTGTAGATCGAACTCCCAGATGTAGTGCCTCAATGCCTCCTTGAGTTCAGTCCGTGCTTCCGGTTTGCTCTCCGACAGCCGCGCAAATGACGGGTGCGTCCTCGCATCGATCTGATCGAGTTGACTCGTCAGCGACTGTTCACGCTTGACGAGTTCCGCAAGCCGCTCAAATCGAGGCATCGCTTCATCGTCGGGCAGCTTGCGGTGTGAATGGCTTTCAGCTCCGAATGGGAATTGCTCAATGAGAGAAAGCAATTCAAGAGCGGTGTCATTGTCTAGTGGCGGTGCCTCATCCCTTGGTGCGAAGGTCTGCAGCCACTCAAAGGCGGGCTTCTCGGAAGAAATGCGCTCTGCGATCGCTTGCGGAGTACCGGCATAGTTCCCGAGATTGAGATTGACTTTATCGGTCTCGCTTGACCGCATCTGCCGCAACTCGGACATCGCTCCGGCGAGTTCGCGACGGGTATTATCGAGGTCTTTTACGAGAGCGAGTATCTGTGACTGGTTCCGATCAGAATCCCAATTATGAAGCCGATTCAGCACCCCTTGCACAGATTCTTGCAGCTCATGCACTGCGTGACTGTCATCACCTAATAGCGACACGCACAACGGAGCCACCTCGGGCGCATGCTTGACCATGTAGTCCTTCAACACCTTGAGTGCTCGTGCGGTGTGGCTTGTGATCAGAGTCCTCTTCCCCGTCGCAAGGAGATGACATGCCAAGTTCACAATTGTATGTGACTTTCCTGTACCCGGCGGACCTTGAACCAGAACGCCTTGACGCTCCTCCAATCGCTCCACAATTTGCTTTTGCGCTTCGTTGGTCGGCAAGGGCAGGTAGAGTTCCGGCGCACTCGACGAAGCTCCGCCGTCGTCCGTTTCTGTCCCGTTTTGGCCTGTCCGGTCATCGCGGATCTCGACCAGACGTTCTATGCCAAGCGGGATGTTGCCGCCGGCGCTCAGTTGTTCGGCAATTTCCTTGAAGATGCGAACGAGGTTTCTGTCCGTGCGTCTACGAATTATTAGAGCGGGCGCGAGATGCATCCGTGCCTTGTTCGGTTCGAGGCCTCCATTCTGAGGGGCCAAACTCAGATCCAGAGTGTTTTCAGAAGAAATCTGCTGAAAATATGACGTCACGCAGGTCGTTAGCTTAGGTAATGACCAGAGTTCGTCGCCGATTTCCGCGAGACCACCCTCAATTGCATTCTGAAAGTCCGGATGCGGTCTGTCTTGAGGCTCAAGCATCTCCTGTTCGAGCGAAAGCTTTGGTCCATCCGCAGCCGAGTCAACACTGATTACGCCCGTGCATTCGTCGAATTCTATGCTCGCTTGCGCAACGACGACATGGCGTTTTATTTCTGGACCATGCGGGGGCCGCCAAGTCAGCAGGCCGATCCCAATTACCACCTCAAACATCTCTCCCAGGCGCTTGTGCTTTTGATACGCAGAGAAAAGATCGGTATACACATCCTGAACAGTGAGAAGCCGGCGGTCTTCCGCGGCCCATGGCCACCATTCATTCTCTACATAGAGTTCCCATTGTTTGCTGATGGCCGGGTAGTCGGTCAGCTTTCTGACGACGGTTTCGGGTTCCTGATTTCCGTCTCCGTGCATCGGCTTGACAGTTGTAACGAGGGTTTCCTTCAAGGACGGCGTGTCAATCGACGAGTCATTGATCTCGCGTTCATTTAGCCATTCTCGCAACTGCGCGTTCGGTGTCGGAGGTCGCTTACGCTTTGGACGTTCGACACGCAGCCAAGCATCGAAGGTCGGATCTTTGTGAAGCTCCCACCCAACACAGTAGCATTCCTTTTCTTTCGGAATGTCCGCCCACCAGATAACGTCTTCGTAATTCTCGCAGTTGCGCTGTACCTGAAACCGCAGCTCTGTAAGCTCCTTAAGATAGTTAAAGAGCCGAATGCTTTTCTCACGAATAAAATCGTTAGGCGTGTTGGATGGTGCTGCTAAAGCTGTCATAGCATTCAACCCTGCGTCAGACCACGAAAATGATTCCGTCAAATCGTGCAGGCCGAGCCCTTTGAAACTTGAGCCCTTCTGCCAATGTCCCAACAAACTGCCGATAAGCTACAGCACAAATCGATAGTTGCAAACTCAATCCTCCTAAGGCATTGCTTGCTCATGAATTTCCGCCACTTCTAGACATCATCGAAGGACTGGGCGCGAGTCCTTGGCGAATTTCACGTTCGAGCATTCGTCGCCCTCCCCGGCTGGCAACTTACACCGTTGAATCCGAGCGCGAAGCTCCAGGGCTTTCGATCCGCAGCCTGGGTACGATTCAATGTGTTTCCGTGACAGACCATGTTAAACCCTCCCCCTTTCCTCCCGCTCAAGTTGCGCCCCAAATTAGGTCTTTCCGTGTTTCTCCCCTTGATTTTGAATCCGCGAATTCCTCCGTGAGGGGAGTGCCCCCGGCCCCGCGCCGCTTCCTTCAAGCGCTGTCTATCGTCATTGACCTCTTTCCTGCTGCCCCCCGGCTTTTCCGCCCTCTACGCGCACATCACGTTCTGAATCGCAGCTGAATGTCCTGCAGCCGGAAGATGACCGAAGGCGTATGGCTTGGAAGATATCGAAATGCTTTCGATATCTTCCAGCGCGGCGACAGAACCGGACAAAAGTTCGAAAGCCTTTCCTCCATTGAGCCTCCGGAGAAGCTCGGCGAAAACCAGGCAAGCAGCGATAACCCCGACGAACGGGACGCCCACCGTTCGCGACGCCAGTTGAGCAAGGCCACAGCTGTCCAATCCTTGGCGCTTTAATTGCTGGTACGCCGGCATAGCCTCGACGCTCTGCTCGCCTTGGCCCACTTGTCGTGACCATATTTCTTCGGCGGATCGGGAGGCAGGGAACGTGTGAAGTGAAATACTTCGAAACGCTTCTGGCCCTCCGCCCAAACCTGCTTCAACGACCAGGCCGAACCCCGGCTTTTCCAGCGCAGCTCGCGCAAGCGCGTTGTCAACGCCGCACAATGCTACGCCGGGTTCATCGGGCGCCCGCTTAATCCATTCCCCGAAACGGCGCTCTTCAAGAAATGTGGTGAAACCCCGTTCCTCAAGCCATTCGGCAACAACGCGCGTTTTCCTGCGCTTGATATCCGCCTTGCGGGAAAGGACGGAGGTGCTTTCGTTCGAGGGCGCGATGCGATCAAAGTCATTCAAGACCAGTTCAACGAGACTTCGATCTTCGTAGGGCAACGCCGCCAATAGCCAGGCGTAGGCTTGGCCCAAGTTGCCAAGGCCGATCATCCAGAGCCGTGACGGCAGGAACCATGGGGCCGACTCGGTTGCGTCGTTAGCAAGCCAATCGGCGCCCGGATTCCAGAGGGACAGCCCCAAGGACCGGCGGCCCGCCATACTATGATCGCCGGCATGATAGGCAAATACTTCTGCAGCACATGTGGCCGCGGCGAGAAGCGGCGCGATAGCAATTGCCTCGCCTTCTCGAAGCCGCTTGTCCGCGCGGAACGGAATGACTCCCCCTCGCCAGCCATTCCAGGTGATGCGCCAGCATGGCAGCTTCGTCGTCGGACCTGCGGCGTCCCCCAAAACTGCCGATGGCCAAGCGTCGTTCGCCGCCGTAGACACTCGGCCACCGAGTTCGATCACGGCTTGCTTCAAGGATCTCTTCGGCGCAAGCGGCGTCAGGCTTTGCGTGTCCGGCAGGCCGACCACATCCACACCGCCGAGAAGAGTGCGGGCGGCCATGTTCACGAGGGTGAGCAGAGCGTTTTGATGATGAATTGAGCCGGTAACTTCTTGTCCGACGATGATCGTGAGACCAAACTGTGCCAGCAGCGTCATCGCCTCATCGTGACTTTGGGCACGACCATTATCCATGAAATACTTGGCCGTGCGGTGCAGGCTATTTGGATCGATTATGTGTCCCATATCACCTCCCCTGCCCGGTGTAGAAGAAGCCCGGCGCCTTTGCCGGACTCCGATCGATCCACTCGTGCTGCCCGCAGTATTCGTAAATGTGCAGTTGCCGGGGCCTGATTGGCTGCCTCGCATAGTCAGGGATGATGATTGCAATGTGGCCTGGCCGGGCAACCATTGGGTTCGCCTTGTCCGAAGAACTTTGAAACGCTTCACCCGGATGGGTGTGTGCGTCGGCAACGACGGTCATCTTTTTCTTCCGGCAGGTTGCCCAAAGTTTTGCAAATGCGTCGCCATGAAGCACACAGACGCCCGTCGCGTACGCCTCAGGATCGAGGTCGTCGTAAAACACCACATCCTGAACTTCGCGCCTCCCGTCGTGCTCCACCCCAAGCAGAAAGACCCCGGCTTCGTGACAACCTTCGCCACGCCGAGCGAGTTCGGCCAGGATCTGGTTCCACATGCGCTTCGAGCAGGCGAGCCGGTGCTTAGGCGCTACGAACGCCCGAATAATCGCTTTGATGGAAAAGCTCATAGATCTGCTCCACGTAACAAATGATCCCGCGTTCGGGTTGCCAAATGCGGTTTGGGTGGGCGGTGCGCCAACCATCGTGCCCTTCGATCGACATGCGATCGCAAGGCAAATAAAGGCACTCCCCCTTCTTCCAATCGGGGCGGAAGACGGCCGACACCATCACCGGCCCTGTCGGCCATTGGTTCGCGGGTAACGGCCTGCTGGCACCCACATCCCAAGGTTGCGCCGTCACCGGGCTCTGCCGATAACCCGTGCACTCGAAACGGAAGCCATACTCCAGAGGCGAGCGGGCACGTTCTGGCGCCGCGACCGCGACGATCACGTGCGGCCACGTGGTGCTTACACGCCGCCATCGGCCCTCGATCTCGCCGCACCGGAATTCCGGCGCGGCAAGGTCTTCGCCGAGGAGCGCCTGCTCAGGAGACGAAGGCATATTCATATGCCCCCTCGACACGCTTCTCAGGCACGAGATCAAAGCACAGAGCACACTCGTGCGGATGCAAGAGCTCGTTCAAGCGTGTATCGCTGGGAGGACGCTTCGTCGAGTTGCAGAGCTGCAGGACATGCTCGGCGGCATCCTTGGGGCTAAGTTTGAAGGTAAGCACCGCCCATTCCTTGACGGCGCGTACACGCGCGCCAGGAGCAAACTCGCGCTCCGCTGTCTTGTCGAGGAAATGAACCGTGGTCTTGATCCGCTTGCAATGGGAGACATGGATACGGGAGCCATGCTTGATGCCGGCGATTGGATGGTGACGCTCGCCGCTCTGATGATGCTCGGACTCATCGATGAAGACGAACGTTTCGGCGTCCAGCGGGATGCCAGCGGCGGCGAGCACGTCATAGAGTTCACCTATGGTTGCGGCCTCGGACAGCTCCGCCTCCAGAATCCCCGGACGGCCATGGACATGAATAAAGATGATCGGCTTAGACATCGCGTTTTCCTCCTGGGACCAGAGTGGCCCTCTATAAGTAAAGCGATGGGACCTGGAAAAAAGAGGAAGTGGGTCCGGTCAGCCGCCGCACATGAAGTAGCACGGGCAGTTGGGACACCGCCGGACATCGGGTTCAGCATGGAAGTCCCCGCTCTCGATCGCCGCGATCGCGTCCTTGTACTCACCTATCAGCTTTTCGTCATTTTTCGTCGGCACCAACACTGTCTCGTTGGTCGCGAGATAGAAGGTCTCAACATTGACGCGTTTGCCAGGGTATTTCAGAGCCGCGCCGCGCCGCATGAGTGCATATATAGGCTTACCCGCCTCGGACTTCGTCTGGCGGCCTGTGCGAATTCGCTGGACATGGACAGTTCCGTCCGCACCAATGAAAACACGGTCCGGAGTAATCAGGACCAAGCGCGGCCCCACCGGTATCGACCATTCCTCGCGTTCATATCGCCCGGTCTCTGAAGCTATGGCGATAGCCATTCCCTTGACCATGCCCTCTGCCGCACGGCGGTAGTACTTCTCAAATGGGTGGTCAAACGGGCCGTCCTTCACCCACACTTCAGCGAGGCGAGACAGTGCAGCGGCGTCACCGACCGTCCGGCCCTCTTGTCGCTCCTCCTCAAGCCATCTGATGGTGATATAGACGGAGCGATGAAAACGGAGATACGCCGATTCATCGCGGCTGCCACGCAAACCTTCAACGACGGTATAGCGATACCGGGCCGGACACTGCATGTACAGATCCAGATCTTTTTCAGGATAGGTCTCTCGCGTTCCGAGAGGCTGAAATTGTGGCGCAGGTGTATATGTCTTCCCGGAGCCTCGGAAGTGGGAAACAGAATTGATGGCACCGATTGAAGTTAGAAATTTCGATTCACTCGCATTTTGCGTTGTATATCTTTCTGCACGACTAAGCGACAGGAAATCCCGCGCGCGCGATAGACCGACAAAGAACAGACACTCCTCCTCGGCATGATGACCATCCTCTTGCATCGAGAGATGCGAAAGCGACGGCGGCGCAGGAACGCGGATACCGCGCCAATTGCTCGGCATGTATCGCGTCGCAAGCGCCGGGAAATGAACGGCACGAAATTCCAGGCCCTTGCTCCCGTGAATGGTCATAACGCGTACGGCGTCCATATCACTCGCCTCCGAAGAAACAGCCCGATACGGCGTGTCCTCGTTAAGAAGCTCGATGCGCCGAATTCGATCCACGAAGCCCTTACGGCTTGAATCGCCTTCCGCGGCGTATTCACCGCACACTTTCAAAAGGTGATAGATCGCCACAAGCTTCTGCTGAGATTTTGCATCATCGGCATTCAACAGCGGCTGAAGGTAAGCGCTACGCTCGAAAAGCCATGGTGTGAGCAAGCCTAGGGGCGAAGCCTTATCCAGACCCTTGAGTTGCGAACCCAATTTGGTCAGTCCGGTTCGCCCCGGCTCACTGAGGCCTTCGACTTCATTGCAGCGGATCAGAGCTTCAAAGACCGAAACGTGGTGGACGTAAGCCCAACGAACCAGGCTCAGGGAATCTTGCCGGGGAACGCTGTATTCCGGCAATGCAGCCACACGCACCAACCCGACATTGCCGAACTCGGCATCAAGCGCGACCAGCGAGAGCAGATCACGTATTTCTGGCCGTTCGAACAGATCGCCGAGATAAAGCAGCGGAACGCCCAACTGCTCAAGAATGCCGGTTATGCGGGCCAGTGTGAGATGAGATCGGGCCAAAATAGCCTGGTCACCGAGGGGCACACCTTTCTTCCGAAGCTGACTGATGTTCTCTACGATCGCTTCACCCTCCGCAGCCAAAGTTGCCGCCACTGTGAGAGAAACGTGCCCTCCGGTTGCGCGCGTTGCCGTCCAGGCACCAGGGGTGCGCCCTCCCCTCATTGTGTTTGAAAAGCGTTCGAAGGTACGGACAATAGGCGCAAAGGAGCGATAGTTGTTGGCCAGGGCGTGCCGCGTCCCACCAAACACGTTCGTGAAATTAGAAACATTCAACGGCTCCGCGCCGCGGAAGCGGTAGATGGATTGGCGAGGGTCGGCGACGACCCAAACATCTGTCCCCGTAACGCAAATTGCACGTAAGAGCGCTGCGCTCGCCGAGTTTACGTCTTGAAATTCATCGACGAGAACGTGCTTGAAGCCGGCGAGGTATCTTTGAACATCTTGATTGTTCTGAACAAGCTCGACCGCAAGTTTCACCAAGTCGCCGAAATCGACGGCATCGGAGTCTTCTAAAGCTTGCTCATAGATTCGATAGATCTTTCCGATCTCCTGCACTTTCTCCGCACTTTCGCGCTCCTCATCGGTGCGTGCGCTTGCGAATGCTGTATCGGCAGCCGCCTGATACGCATCGCATGTAATCAGCTCATCCTTGCAGCGGGATATCGCCTTTAGGACATTGACCAGTTCGTAGGCTGGCTCGTAGAGGTTCTGAAAATGCTGAAGCGGAAGCTGGTCTAGTTTCGATTCCAGGAGGGCCAGAGAGCCGGTTTGATCCAGCACACGAATGTTGCTTGTACGACGAATGCTGGAAGGCCACTTTCTTAGAAGCTCAAGTCCGAACGCATGGAACGTCCCCACCCACATTTCAATTGCAGCGTCAGCATTCATCGCTGAAAGCCGTTCGCGCATCTCCTCGGCGGCTTTATTCGAAAAGGTCAGAGCCAGAAAGGACGCAGGCTGGGAACCACTGCCGAGAAGGTGTTTGATTCGATGCACAAGAGTGCGCGTCTTTCCTGTGCCGGGCCCTGCATCCACAAGAAGAGGTCCCTTGTCCCATGTAACTGCAATGTTTTGACTGTCATCCAACACATGGTCAACAATTGGGGACTCTTCATTCGCAGCGCTTAGCGGCGGAAGAAGCAAGGCCCTGGCCAGCTGATTTGAGACAAGTCCGACGGGCACTCCAAGTTCAGTAGCAATTTTGTGAGGGCGCTTTCCATCAGCAACGTAAGCCTCGCGCAGCCAACTGGACGGGCAAAGAAACTCATCCGCGAAAATGTCCGCTTGGACCTCTTTTCGTTCTCCCGGTGAATAGCCTTCGACTCGTCCCGCTCCACTATCCACGGAATCGCCACCTAGGCCTTGCGGCCGTACCGTGACTTCATTATGAGGATCATGGTGAAGGTGGAAATGCCCAATCTCATGGGCAATCACCACGAGTTCATCTGCGGGGTCCTGGCCTTTTGCAACGTTTACGAGCCTTGCTGACCGATCCAGAGATCCCAGAATGCCGGGACTGAAATCAAGATAGCGCACCTCAAGCTCGTCCTTCTCCAGCGCCGCCTTTATCAGTGCGGAGGCACGACGATCACCTTTCGCATCAAACAGTGCTTGTTCATGGCACGTGCGCGCCTTGCGTCGGATTTCGATCCAAGCATCCATCCTCAATCCTCTTCGAGCCAGTAGCCTTTTCTTTCTGGAGACATGTTGCTTTCACGGATAATGTCATCACAGGGACGCGCCGCGACGACGGGTATTTGATTTGCCTTCGCATGACCCAAGCGAGGAGATCTCAGTGCATAATCTAAGGCAAAATTGAATTCTGTGATCGTAATGCCAAGCAAGGAAACAAGTCCATCAATGAGTCGCTTGCGTATAGGTCGCAACATCCAGCCATTGAACAAATC
This sequence comes from Acidobacteriaceae bacterium, assembly GCA_003159975.1. GTDB lineage: Bacteria > Acidobacteriota > Terriglobia > Terriglobales > Acidobacteriaceae > Telmatobacter. Next base: position 19,781 of record PLPU01000089.1, on the reverse strand, counting down.
GGCAAGAACACCTCGACCAACGTCCATTTCTCTCGCAAGTTGATACGTTTCTTTTCCAACAGCTGCCTGCATTTGCTGAAACGTCCGCGACTGCGTCACGGTCTGTGCGGATTCCGTCGAATTCTCAGCGGCGTAGATGATATTCAGCGCTTCGCTGTAAGCTCGTGCCGCCATACTTTCATCAACCTCTACTTCGGAATCCACTGTCTGCGTCGCCCAATCCCAGGCAACGGCAGCATGTGCACGGATATCGTCGGCAAACTGAGGAAATCGGTTCACCCATGCCACGATTTGCTCTGCCGATGGTCGTTCGCATTCCTGATGAAATGCGAACAGAACTTCATCCCGGTCTGCTGTGTTGATTTGGTCGCTCATGATCTAGCTCCTACCCTCATTTTCCTGAGGTGCTTGACGCCCTCATGTTCCGCCAGGAGTTGTCGGACCTCCTTTACCCATTCCCTTGCGGTCTTTTCGCTAATGCCCAACGCCTGTGCGATTGATTCGACATTCTTCTTTTTGGACTTGTACGGAACCCCATCCATAAAGAGGTGAAAGGCCATCCGCTTATCGGGATTGCGGACGCAATCCAAGATGCCCTTCACGTTGATTCTTTCGTCCACATCTCTCATCTCGTCGGAGAGAGGGTCATCCTGCGGAATTGGCCTTGGCGATGCCTTGTTGGGGTCATCCAACACCGAAAATTCTTCGTCCGGCTCCGTCGGTTCTACCGACGCATCGATATCAACGCTGCATTCGTCAACGATATCCTTCTGGTCTCCCGGCGGGAGCTTCTTCTTCGGCGGTGCGTCATCAGGAGTGCGCCGCTCACGCTGCTCGGCGGCTATTGCGTCCTTCACGCGAAACAATACACGCGGCCCGAACGCCACGCGCAGACCTCGACCGTCCGCGGATTTCGGATTGAGCAACGCCGTAAAAATATGATGGTGGGTGCGGTGAATGATGTCCCACCCTTCGTTCGGATGGTTCGTCCCGACGTGTTTCCGAAGCATATGAAGAATGGCGTCTGTAAGGTGTTTTGCCAGCGCGTGCTGCACTTGGGTGTCACGATTCCCCAAGTCCTGAAAGGCGGCTGCTAAAGCCTCCAGCCTAAAGACTTTCAGCCGATCGGCCGCGATGGCTTCGCGCCACCCGACCAGATCGGTTGACTTGGGCGGAGCTTCTTCCCCATTCTGCATATCCATAGGCTTTACACCTTCCGGAATTCCTTTCTTACTTTGAAAGCGATGCGACCGACAAAAAAGCGGAAGTCGCTTGAATTAGCTCCACAACCTTGTATCGCCGCACTGGAGAGCCAGGTGCTTTCTAACCCAGCTCCGGGCGACGCCAAAAGCCTGCTCATACCAAGTTCATCATCAGTCAAGTAATCGAAGTTTCGCCTTTTCTTCATTGTCCTCCGGTACAGAGTCCACGGCAAGGTGCTCTTTCCAAACCACCTATTTGGCTGACCAGCTCGGCATCCACTGCGTTTGAGGCTCCCATTTCTTTCCCGGCGTTCCCGGCCCCCCGCGCCGCTTCCTCAAAGCGCTGTCTATCGTCATTGACCTCTTTCCTGCTGCCCCGTGAGAAGGCGGGGTGATGGCACTTTGGCCGCCGCCGCTTGCTGTCAATTACGCTGTTTTGGTTCCCCCCTGCCCGTGCCGGTCACGGCCCCACCAAAAAGCTATGACAGCCGCGCTCGTTTGCGCCGGCCGACATGCCTCTTCCACCCCCGCCATCGGGGGCAATTCACACGGAAAGAGGCAGAACATGACGACATCCCAACCAACAGCAGTCAGGCACACGCGGCGCCCGGGCGACGCTCCGGCCCGCGATCCGATGCAGGAATTCGCGAACCGCATCATTACGGAACTTGAGAACGGCGTGAAGCCGTGGGTCCGGCCGTGGGACCCAGAGAAGGCCGGCGGGCCGCAAGCGCCCTTCAATCCCGTCACCGGCAAGCGCTATCACGGCATAAATGTCCTCATCCTCGGCATGGACATGCGCGTCTTCCAGACCGGCGATCCGCGCTGGATGACCTACCAGCAGGCGCAAGGCAAGGACTGGCAGGTTAAGAAGGGCGAGCGGTCCACGACCATCTTTTTCACCAAGTCCTACGAGGTTGAAGATAACGATGCCGAGGACGGTAGGAAGATGATTCGTGTTCTGAAGCACTACGCCGTGTTTCATGCGTCGCAGATCGAAGGCGTTCCGGCCTATAAAGCTCCCGCCGTTGACGAAGCGCCCTGGACGCGCCCCGAAGCTTCGGACATCATCCTCAAGAACAGCGGCGCCGTTGTCCGCATTGGCGGCGATCGAGCGTTCTATTCGCCGAGTACCGACCACATCCAGCTTCCGCCCGACTTCGCTTTCAATGGTCCGGAAGAACTAGCGGCGACGGCACTGCATGAACTCGCCCACTGGACAGGGCATCCCTCCCGCCTTAACCGCGATCTCCAGAATCGCTTTGAATCATCGGCCTATCGTCGCCAAGCCTCGAACGCTTGGCGTCACCGTGATCTTGACGCCGTTCTGCTCATAGTGGCGGATATTCTTGTCCGGTTTGGTCGAGAGGGAGAAAATCGGATGTTCCATGGACCCCATGTCATCTTTCGGGATCGCATCCATCACGTCGCAGATGAAGAAATCCTGGATCGGATGCCGATCCGGCAGAAGCGGGGATTTTGATGGTGCGTTCTTCTCGGACATCCGCGAATCGTGCTTTCACACAGGGGAGCCTGACTTTCGTGCTTTCACACAGCGTCCGGCGCATCGTGTATTTGCACAGGAGGATTCGTGCTTTCACACAGCGTCCGGCGCATCGTGTATTTGCACAGGAGGATTCGTGCTTTCACACAGATGCCTTTGTGTTTTCACACAGAGAGGATTCCGAATCTGCGTGGAAGATCAAAAGGTTCGCCGGCGCGAATCACGGCTTAACACAGACTCTAACTTTATTTAACACCACACCGGGCCAGGAAAACGATCAGGCAGGGAGCTGCCCAACGAGAACGGTAGGAAGCAAGGGAAGTTGCGAAGTGGTAACTTCAATTCAAGGTCTGCGGGGATCTTGATTGAAGGGGTGACGGATGCCGGAGCTCTATCGCGTCACGGTTCAGAACCAAAAACCGGAAGTCTACGCGAGCCTGTGGGGCGCTGCCGAAATCTGGCGGGAAGCCGGCTGTAAAGCCGTGGTCGAACAGGTCACGGAAACCGGTATCGTTCTGCGTGAGGTTCCGTTCCTTGAACTCCGACGCGTCGTCGATCGGACGCGCGGGCAGGGGAGCGCATAAAACCCGTCTGCTCCATTTCTGCTCTATTCGCATTCCGGAGAACGCCGCTTTCGAAAACCCCGTATTCTCTATCGCCAGAACGAGATCGAGGTGAACGCTATGTTCTTTGTTTTCAATTGACGGCCATTTTCCCAAGCTGAATGTCGCCGGTTCGAGATTTCAACGACTCCATAGAGTGATCAGCGGCACTTGAGATTTCGGGTTCGTATCCCCAGGGCACCCGTCGTCCATTTGTGCTGGCGATTTGCGGATAGAGTGCTGCCAGCGTCGCACACATTTGGCACATTTTCGACCCTGCTCTGAGCGCCCCCCCCGCCAATCCCTTATCGCCGTGCCAAGAGTCATTGATCGAGCAAATCAACGCCACTGATCTGGCGAATCAGTCGTTGATGCCTCGTGTGTGCCTCGATCGCGAACCATGTCTTAACAAGCTGTGGAAACAACGGACACGCTATCGAAGTTGGGAGTAGGGAAAAATGACTGACCGGATATTAGGTAGCACGACGGCCATGCGTGCCTCAGTAGAACTTCGAAGTAGATCGGTGAGGGAATCGTACCCCTACGAAAAGCGCCTAGATTATCCATGCTCTTGCCGCAATCACAATCAGTGCTTTGAATCGACTCACACTTCTGTTGAAACGAGGGAGCAATGGGCCGTTCAGTCCACAAGCACAGTGCCCTGCTGTTGCCGCGAATCGTAAGCAACTGCTGGCAGTAATCCAAGTGTCCGGCATCCCCGCGCGAACCTGTCCAAAGAGAACTAATCAGCGGATTGGCAATCATGATGCGGAAGGCGCCCACATTTCATGGCCCAAATGTCAGGCCTCGTGGACCGAGTCCGGGTTTTCAAAACGGGTAAACCGGGAAAGGAAGCTTAGGTAAACAGTACCGGTCGGGCCGTTTCTCTGCTTGGCCACAATGATCTCGGACCTGGCCTTATCGGTCTCCGACATCTCTTCGTCGCGTTTGTAGTAAGCCTCGCGGTGGATGAACGCCACCACGTCGGCGTCCTGCTCGATCGAGCCTGACTCGCGCAGGTCGCTCAATAGGGGGCGCTTGTCTTCGCCGCGGCGCTCGCTGGCGCGGGAGAGCTGCGAGAGGGCCATGACCGGCACGTCGAGTTCCTTAGCCAGGGCTTTGAGACCGCGAGAGATGGCCGAGACTTCCTGGGTGCGGTTCTCATAGTTCTTGCGCCCTGACGAGGGAACCGTGGCCGACATGAGTTGCAGGTAGTCAACCACGATGAGGTCGAGGCCGCCGGCGTTTTGCTTCAGCCGCCGCGCCTTGGCCCGCATCTCAGCCAGGGAGATGCCCGCCGTGTCATCGATAAATAGCTGCGAGTCGACCAGCTGCCCCAGCGCCTTCTCCAGCTTGTCATGGTCTTCACGGCCGAGGAAGCCGGTTTGCAGCTTGCGCTGGTCCACCCAGGCCTGAGTGGCCAACATGCGGCGCAAGAGCGACTCCTTGCTCATTTCCAGGGAGAAGACGGCCACCTTGGCACCGCTTTTGATAGCCGCGTTCTGCGCGATATTGATGGCGAGCGCGGTCTTACCCATCGAGGGCCGTGCAGCGATGATGATCAGCTCACCCTTTTGCAGGCCGCTTGTCATCCGGTCGAGCTCGGTGAACGCGGTGGCCACGCCGGTGACTTCGCGGCTTTGCTTGTAGAGATTGTCGATGGAACCGAATGAGTGCTCGACGATCTGGTGCAAGCTCTGGAAGCCGTGCGTCAGGCCCTTCTCGGTAACTTCCATCAACTGTGACTCGGCGGCGCCGAGGACATCGAGGGCACTCTCGCCCTGGTCGGCGGCGCGGGCAATGGCCATGGAACAGATGGCCATCAGCTTTCGCAGCAGGCTCTTGTCCTTGACGATCCGGATATATTCCTCGATGACTGGCCGACGAGGCAAGCCTTCTGTGAGCGAGGCCAGGTAGGCGACGCCGCCCACCGCATCGACTTCCTTGTAGCGGGTCAGTTCGTTGGCCAGGGTAACGATGTCAACGGCGTGCTGGGCATCCATCAGCTCGCTCATGCGCAAGAAGATACGGCGGTGTGAGTCGAGTGAAAAGTCGTCGGATTCGAGCTTCTCCGCTGCTTCGGAGTGGGCGGCGTTGTCCAGAAGGATTGCACCCAGGATAGTCTTCTCTGCGTCGACGTTGGCAGGCAAACCGGAATCAAGCGTTAGGTCTGGGATAGCGCTCATATGGAAAGAAGTCTAGCGCCTGTCGCTGTAACCTGCGGCATTTTCGCTTCCGCCACGCGGACGCGCCGCCTTGGAACAGTGATCGGCTGTGAAATCTATAGGTGTGAGCCCACACGTGAACGGCGGGCTCGGTTTTGTTGGATTAGTCTGGGCCTCTCGAAGAGCGCTCAGAATAGCGAGGGTTGATAGCCGAAATGGGAGTCCTGGACAGGCATGGAAGCTTCTGTGGCCATGGGAACCTGCTCTGCCGGCGAGTACTTCGCCTGAAGCGCGGCAAGCAGCGCCAGCTCTCTTTGGCGCGTCTCCGCTGCTGCCTGGAGATCATGGTTCCGCTCAAGGCCCAACTCGCCGACCTTCTGCTGCACGGCGCGCTCGACGTCGGAGAACGTCCAAGTGGGATCGCCAAAGCAGGGTGCGTTGCTCAGGTTGCGCAGGAAGGAGTGACGAGCTTCGGCAGAGCTGAACCACACAGTGTAGAAGTTGTCACGATCGTACTCGGCAATATGCGAGAAGCAGTTCGACAATCTCTGATAGAGCTTCTGTGTGAACTTCGTCTTCGGAAAGCCGGACATGATGAAGGCGAGTAGATCGTTTGCGAAACTCGCCTTCTCCTCGGCCGTACTCCACTTGGTGGGAGTGAATTGATCATCTGCAAAAATATTCATTGGCATCCTCTCGACCAGGCAGGAGTTAAGCGAACAGTGAAGGCTGCAGATCTTGAGCCGCCGCCCGATGTTCGACGAGGGAAGTATGCTGTCGAAGCAGGCGCCGGTTCCGCTCGACTGACATCCATGAGCGCCACTGCTGACGCAGCTCCCATGACTGCCTCTTCAGCCACTGCTCCATCGCGGGCCGGCTGGGGAACTCGCGATAATAGACCGAAAAGGGGTTCGTGTTCCCCATGGCAGTGCGTTCAGGATTGGCAGGGATGTGAGTCGAGGACTCGTCGTAATCGACTACATACAAAGACATGGCATTCTCCTCCAGGGGAAGTGCTTCGCGTGGCCCTGGTAACGGGTGAGCGCATTGGGCGCAACGCGCGAGATGTGGGTGCTGGTGCTGGCCAGCATCAACACGAAGCCGGAGTGATGTGCTCTTTGGGAACACAGAACCGCTCTGCTGCTTTCGCGTAGATGTCGTTCAGCGAGACCTCAATGTGTTCGCCAAGTGCGCTGACAGCTACGGCAACGCCGGTGATATAGGCACTCTTTTCGCTGCCGGCAGTCATGAGAACGGCTACCTGGCCATTGGCGAGATGCTCGGAAAGCTCGACAAAGAAATCAACGCTCTCTTCCTCGTCNNGCGTGCCAGCCCATGCGCGAAAGGCGAATTCGTCTTTCACGCGGAAATGGTTGCTGCGCGCAGTTCCACGCCAGTTGGCCATGATTCGTCTCCTATTGGAAGTTGTTGTGCCGCATGGATCGTGCAAGGGAAGTGAGGAAGGATGGGGAGTGCAGGAAAGACCAGGAATTGTTGAGGGTGTATGAAAAGCAGGGAACGTGCGCCAATAAGTGCGAGGATTCTGCGCGCTTTCCGCTTTTGCCAGCATGAGCACTCTTCACGCAATGTCCATGTGGACGGTTTCCCCGAATGGCGCGGTGTTCCGGGTAGTGCAGGCCCAAATGACCGGATAGGGGGGCTCGTCGTCGGGCATTGGTCCGTAGAGGTCGGTTAAGACGATTGTGGTGGTTGGCGCCAGGGCCTGTTCGGCGATGTGTTCGAAGATCGGCACAAAGTTAGTTCCGCCGCCGCCGGCTGGTTCGAGCGTGATGGCTTCGCCGCCGCAGAAGGTGTCGTGCCGATTGATGACCTCATCGAAGTAGAGGACGTGCACTTGGGACGGCCGGTGCTCGTCGACCAGCGCCTGGACCTCGGCTTGGAAAACGCCGAGGATGCGGTCACTGATGGAGCCTGAACAATCGACGGCGACCACCAGTTCGCCGACGCCTTCCTTCTGGACGCTGGGCAGAAACAGGCCCGCGTGGGCGAATCGGCGGTTTGGGCGGGACCAGGAGTAGTCGGCCGGAAAGGCAGCTTCAGAGAACGTCCGGCGCAAGTGCTCGCGCCAGTCGACTTTGGCCTCTGCTGCACCTTCGATCGCGCGGTCGGTTCCGAGAGGGACTTTCCCGGCCATGCGACTGATGGCGGCGGCCTGGGTCGTAGCTTCGCTCCACTGCTGCTCCTGCTGGCTGATCTGGGACGGCGTCGCGGTCTGTCCGGGCTCTTCGGGGTTGGGGGCATCCATTACTTGCCCAAAGCCGCCTGGAGTCTCAACCGGCCTCTGACCAGGTGTTTGGTCCGGTTTTTGGCCTTGCCCCCCGTCCTTTCCTTGCCCCGCTGAGCCGTCTTTGGGGTCCCCACCGCTCTCTTCTTGTTCTTGGGCTATCCGGTTGTAGATAGCCTCGGCGCTCATGCCGCGGTAAGAATTGTCCAGAAGGATGCCTTTCGGCAGATGCAGACCCGCATCGACAAGCAGAGGATTTATCGCGTAATCACAAGCGATGTTCCAGACGCGCGGGTTGCGGTCGCCGCGGCGGACATGGTGCTTGAGGGCCGGGTGCATGACTTCGTGGGCCAATACGCCGACCAACTCAGCGGGTGCCAGGTCCTCAACGAAGTTGTCGTTGTAGAACAACGACACGCCATCGGTCGCCATGGTGGGCTGCCGGTTGTTGGGAACCGGCTTCAGACGGTAGAGGAGCGCGCCAAAGAACGGATGGTCGAGTAGCAGGGTAGTTCTGGCTTTGGAAATGCGGTGTGTGGCGTTCATAAAAGCCTCGGGAGTGGGCCGCGGCGGCAATACTCTGCCGCCGCGCCACTGCGTTTAAGCGCAGGCCGCGCCTGCGTAGCCCATGTAAGCCGACATCCGCGTGACAATTGCGTCGGCTGACTCCTCAGGCGCCAACCTGGTCTCAGCTGCGGGGAACAGCAGCGGAGCGGCGGCGGCAGGAGTGGTGACAGGCACATCTGCGGGATCCGCAGGCCCAGCCGTGGTTTCAACGGGCGCCGCGGAGCTTTCTGTTTCGCTGGAGCGGGACAATTCGGCGAGCGTGGTATCCATTTGCCGCGCCAGAGTGGCGGCTTTGGCCGCGGTTTCGGCACGGAGTCTGTCGTTGTCCCGCAGGGAGGAGACGGAGAACTGGCAGAGCTGAGTTTTGACTTGTTCGGCCAGCACATTCAGGGCGGGGTCGTTGGTGATGTTGAGCTTTGGAAGGATCTCGGCCATCTCCGCAACCTTTGTGAACACGGAGGCATATAGCCGCGCATCGGGGTCGCCCAGACGCTTTGCGAAGTGGGAGACCACTTCGTACATGCGAAACCAGAGATCGCGGTTGCTGCGCGCCAGCGACTCGCGCACGTTCGCGTCGATTTTCGCCGCGATGAGCGACTTCTGCTCTTCGCTCAGCTGGACGCGGAAGTCCGCCCCGCTGGGGATGGGCAGAACCTCCAGCTTGACTCCGAACTTCTCGCGCAGCTTGTCCGCATCGGGATAGTCTTCTTCGCGGAACAGGCCATTTAGCAGCGGGCGAGTGCTCCTGACATACTCCGGATACTCCACCAGGAAGTCATCCACGGCGGAATGGAATTCCTGCTCGAAATCGCGCATCTTGGAAGTGAGATCGAAGTAAAGGTCTGCCGGCAGAATCCGCAGACCCTCGTCGGACCAGGGCAGGGTGTTCTGGTAGAAGTAATTGCGGATCTTTCCGGCCAAGGTCTGGATGGCTTCGAGCTTGGTGCCTTCGGCCAGGAGCCGCTTGTTAAAGCGGCCCAGTTTTTCCTCCGAGTTGTGCGTCACGGCCACTTCTTTGCTGACCGCGCGGTCGTGCTTGCGGGCAGTCCAAATGCTGATATGTACTGCGACCAACATTGCTTTTTCTGCAATTGCGCTCATGCGAGCATTCCTCCGTACTTGGTGGCGAAGCCAGTGAACTCTGGCGTGTGAGTGATGGCGCGGTCGCGCATGGCGGCATCGCGCATGGCAAGAACCACGAACTCATCCGGCAGGCGTTGCAGGTAGGTAAGTCCGTTACCGATAGAGTGCCCGGTGATGACACGGCCAAGCCCGGTTGCCACGGCGATGCGCGCGGACGGATCATCCGGTACGGGCGCATGTTGCGGGTTCAACAGAATCTCGTCGATCGAGGGGAGCGTGCGGAGCAATGTCAAGAAAGACATGAACTCCACGGTTACGCCCTCTCCAAGAGTTCCGGCGAGTACCGCGTAGGTTGTTTCCTTGTCAGCACCCCGGGAAATCAGCCCATCCATGGCCCGCGAGGCCATCTCATAGGTCCGGGGACTGGCCCACGCGTTATCGTCCGCCTTCCCCGGTTGGAAGAGTAGCTCCCTGCGGAGGCGCAGAAACGCCATGATCTCGTGCCGGATGCGGTTGCTTTTAACCCCCCACATGCACCATTCGTCAAAATCGGGATCGAGCGTGGCGTGGATGAAGCGATTGCGCAGGGGCCGCGGCATGGCAAAGTGGACGCCGCGCTCACTGGCAGGATTGCCGGCAGCGATGACGATGTAGCCGTCTGGCAAGGTGTATTCGCCCAGCTTGCGGTCGAGCACGAGCTGGTAGCAGGCGGCCTGGACCATCTGCGGTGCCGATGTCAGCTCATCGAGGAAGAGAATCCCTTTTCCATCGGTGGGCAGGAAGGCGGGCGGCGTCCAAACGGTTTTGTCGCCGTCGATGCGGGGCAGTCCACGGAGGTCCACCGGATCGAGCAACACCGCACGGATGTCGCACAGGTTCATCTTGCGCTCGTTGGCAACCTGCTGTACGATTTGCGACTTCCCGATGCCGGCGGCGCCCCAAATGAACAACGGCAGACGCTGATCAATGGAGCAATCGATGGCTTGAATCAATTGCGAGGGTTTCACTGGTTCTCTCCGAATTACGCCTGCACCTTATTCAGGGCAGGGTGAGTTGTGGGGAAGCCGGCTTCCGCGAACTCGCGGTTGAGCGTCGCGGCTTCACGCTGATACATCGCGATGCTGCTCTCCGGGACGGTGAGCATCGAGCCTTCAGGCGTCGGGAGCGAGCCGACATAGCCGGTCACGTTGAAATACAGCTGGCCGATGCGCTTTTCGTAGAGAAGAACGTCGTAGCGATCCTGTCTTTCGCAGCAGGCGCAGCCGTGCCGAGTGCGCACAAGTGAGATGGCTTTCTTTTTGGGCATGGGGTCTTTGAAGGGGAGAAGGGAGGAGGGGCTGGTATGCAGTGCGGTCAACGGATGCCTACTGCTGGTGCTCGCGGATTGCCGCGCTCGCTCTCAGTCTCCTGATTGCGCCAGCGAGCAGTTCGTGGAGACCGCCGGCGATGTCGCAGGCCGCCTTAGGGGTCGCCGGGTAATAATCTTCACCTTGTGCGATGCAGTACCTGCGGTCGGTGGGATGTGGCGCGGGCGCCACAACAAATCCAGGCAGCGCGGTGGAGCAGCCGTCCAGGGCCACCAGGATGCTAAAGGCGAGACCGGAGAGACGCTCGTCCTGCGACTGATTGAGATTTGGATCATCCCAATACTGGACCTGAGTTGCTATGTGATCGAGGAACTGTTGGCGAACTTCTTCGCGCGTGTAGACGCGGGGTTTCAATGATGTAGGCATGAAAATTCCGTTCTCCTACTGCTTCGGCGAAATTGGGAGCTCGGTGCGTGCAACGTCGGCGCCGACGGTGGCCGCTTCTCCGGTGCCCTTTGCTTCGGCTGAATGTTTGATGGAGAGGGCTTCAATCGCGTCCGCGATGCAATCGTCTGCACTGGCGAGTGAGTCGACTTCCTCGGTGTCCCGATAGGCCTCGATTTGACTTAAGGCTGCTTCGAGCAGTTCGGTCGCTTCGTTTAACTGCGCAATAACGAGTGGAGGGCCGACGATTGCTGCGGAGCAATATCCCTTTTCGTCGGGAATGAATGGCCCGATGATGTTTGCCAGCAGTTCGCGGGCAGCATCTTCGGTGTTGCGGTCAGCGATGGCTTCATCAGTCCGGAGACCATGCTCTTCCGGGTTGACACCGTAGACAGACCAGATGATGCGTTTGCCCTCCAGACCTCCAACGATCTGGAGGGCATCGAATGCCTCGCACTCGCGTTGCGCGTCGGCCAGCGTGGCCTTTGCCTCGCATGCTACGCGGCCGTTCTCGTCGGTGGATTCGACAACAGGGCGAATTCTAAAAGCTTCGTACAAGTGTGGCTCCTTTCGCGCAGTTGGCTGAGCCGCTGCGGAGGATAGTTGAGCGCGGTGTAGATGTATCGGGAGTGAGGGAGACTGATGGCTGGGCAATAGCAGGAACGCCGGAACGGGTCACACCTTACAGGAGGGTGAGACCGAGAATCCGAAGGGCTTCGCGCAAATCAGCATCATCCGAAGCTAATGCTGGTTCGGAGAGCTTGTCGGTGAGGTGAAACGGCTCAAAGAGTGCCCAGTTTTCGAGGTCGTGGCCATATAGCGAGCGATAGAAAATGCCATCGAGACCCCTCTCGTATATCTTGCGAGAGGCCCGTTGAGTAATGCTCCGCGGCGATGGCTGTTGCAGAACAGAGACATCGACGTCGCTCAATCCAAGCTGCACAGCATCGCCTGCCAGTCCAGCCCGCATGTACGAGACCCAGCCGCTCGAATAGATATCCGCATAAGCGCCTGATAAAGTTGCCTGGCCTAATCGCCGGGATGTGAGCCATTCAACGGACACTGCACCAAGTGGAAGATACTCTTCTTCTCCCTCAATTTGAGAGAAGTCATCGACGAGTGAAATGTCCGGGCGGAAGCGTGCCAGCGTTTCTATAAAGCAAGACACGCGCTGTGTAGAAGCGTAGAGAACCCGGTAAAAACCCGAAGGATCATCAAAGCGGTTTCCGAACGTTCGATCTTCGTGGGCCCAAAACCACTCGGGCGGTAACCAAGGATTTGGCCACCGCCCGAGTCTAAAGATTGGAGAGTTTGGAGTGCAGACCGCCAAGCGATCAGCGGTGAAGGAAGTGAGCAAGCCTAGCCTCCCGCCGCAAATGTTCTGGCAGCACCCAAAACGAGAGGCGCAACCTGATCGAGGTTCTTTTCCCTCAGCATGCGAATCGGGACACGATCTCCGAGTTCGGGGTTGAATCCCATGAGCCAAGCTTGTACGACTCGGGGAGAATCGTGGGTGCTCAAAATCATGACGACGTGGTAGGCCAAGCGCAGGCGCTGTTCTGCTTCGTTGTATGACTGCGCGCCATCTATCCAACGGTCGATCGCCCGAGTGTCCTTGACGCCGGCCACAAAGGCCGTCATCTTCTTCCCAACCACAGAGACAAGAGCCTGTACGATTTCAGGCAGAGGAAGCATCAGTGAATCCCTATGCGCTCCAAGGTCGGGCCTGGGAAGAGAGAGGGTCGCCATGTCAAAAGCCTCCTTATATGTTCATAATAGACTTTTCCGCCACAATGTCAATGAAATTGCACAATAAAAGCACATAAAATGCAGAAAGTGTGGCGGCTAGTTGCCTCGTCTTTTGCGCGACAGAGGGCAGGCAGATGATGCGTCTGCCTGCCCGAGTGTTTCAACCGAACAGGGACAGTTGAGCCGGTGCACCAACCGAAAGGGGAGGGAGTGCCTTGGACCGCTTCTTCTCTTTCGGCTGGAACCCGAACTGCAACAGGCCCGTCAAGGCTGGTTGAACCGCTGGTGCGGACGGTGGGAAGAAGGGAACTTGAGCAGAAGTATCCTGCGGTAGATCCTCTTCTGAGCCCTCACTGAACATGCCCGTCAGGGTTCCGGGCTCTTCCGGCACGGCTTCGCCCACAGCCCCTGCAACCGTCACTGGTGCGCTTACACCGAGCAGCTTCTCTCGTTGTGTCCGCAGATCGCGCCAGATTTGCGTGGCGGATTCGCCTACGCCCCCCTTTTCGACCAGCTCGCGGGCCAGCGAGGTCATCATGTCTTCGTCGCCCATGGAGTTGAGCCCTTCGCCGGAGAACTTGCCCTCCATGGCCATTGCCACGAGCATTTTCTTGCCCATGAGACGGACACACCGCTCCTGCATTGTGTCGCTGTAGTGGAAGAACATCACCGACACATCATGCCTCTGACCGATCCTCCAGGAGCGCCGGCTGGCCTGCCGCAGGGTATGCAGCGAGTACCCGGTTTCGTAGAAGATCAGGGTCGGAAAATCAAGCAGATCGAGGCCGGTCTCGACGAGTTTCGGATGGCAGATCACCACCTGAGTCCCGTTCTTTACCTGAGATTCATACCATGCTTCACGCTTCTCCGTGGGGACGGATGCCTCAAGAACGGCGGAGCGGACTCCGGCGTTCAGGAGTATCCCCTGCAGGCGGGCAAGCATGGAATGCTCACCGGTGTAGGTGACAAACACCTGGCACCGACGCCCTTTTGCGAGTTGCGATTGGATAGTTTCGATCAGCCGCTCCTCCTTCGGATAGAGCGCCCTCTTCGGAAGATCCGGCGCGTCGGCAATCCATACACGCTCGAACCCACCGGACTGCTCGTCGAAGACGCGCGCGGTGATCGTGCCCAGATCGAACGGGTGATCCGGGTAAAGCAGAAGCGTATTCAGCATGGTGCTGATGACGCTGCCGCCCTTTCCGTATGTCTGGATCGCTGTTTTGAAGCAGTCCTCCAAGTACTCGTAGGCCTCGGCCATCTTGGCCGGCATATCGACTTCGACGACTTCCTCATCGTACGGAGGGAGCGCCGCGGAGATGTCTTCAAGGTTGAGGAATGCGGTGTTCGGCATCAGAAACCTGCCGAACATCATTGGCGAAGCGCCGGGCTTGCGCTTCACTGTGATCTTTCCCTTGGACTTGCGCGAGCAGGCATTGTCCTCTTCGTCATAGATGGTCGTGGTTTCGATCACACCGTACTTGCGAACGAAGTCCATTCTGCCGTTGCCGCCCCACTCGAAGCCCTCGCGAACCATTTGCGGGGCATCCATCCGAAAGAGCGTGTTGTAGATGTCGTCCGCGTATCCGCCGAGCAGCGTCCCGGTCAAGCCGAGCAGCTTCCTGGCGGCTTTTGCGAGTGCCCCCAAGGCATTGCCCTGGGCGGTATCCCCGGCCAGCTGGTGCAACTCGTCGGCGATGGCGTAGTCGAACCAGTTCTTCAGATAACGCCCGATGAACTCGGCGGGAGCCATCCGCTGCATTTTGCTTGGATCGGCGGACCAGAGAGGCGAAAACATTTGAGTTCCCTGATTTGGGCGTTCGATCTGTTCGGAAATCCGCTTCTTCGCGAAATCAAGCCGCGTGTAGTAGCCGCCCTCGGTCGGGTTTTCGACGGGAGCCATATTGTCCGGGTTGAGCGGGTAACCAATCCTGCTCCCGGTTTTGCTGGTGGTGTAGGCGTGCTGCCAGAAATAGCCGAGCTTGCCCTTGTCCCTGCCCATGACGAAGAAGCAAGGGTAGGGGTGCTGTTTGAGCCAGTCGGCACGCCGGGTGCGGCGCAGGCGAGTGAGGGAGAACTGTTCACCACGGCGCGTTGCTTTGCCGTCGATAAGTTTGACCTCGACGACCCCGTGAGCCTTGTTCGGATCGCCGCCATTGCGCATGTCCTCAATGAGAAAGACCCGGCTGCGCGGGATCGTGATAAAGGCCTCTCTCGCCCACTTGAGGGTAAGGTGCGGCGGGCACATGATGATGCCGGCGTAAGGCCTTCCGGCCGAGTGGACGTAGGTGGTCGCCAGCGCCATCAGGGTTTTGCCGGTGCCGCATTCAGCAACGATCTTGGCCGCATCTTCCTTCTGGAGAAAGTTGCTCAGGCCCTGAATGGCGAGCGCTTGTGCCGGCAGTGGGCAGCGCAGGAGGTGGTCCAGCCGAGGGGATAGGGGGTCGTTCGCCCCCTGCAGAGGGGGAAAAGTCTCAAGGATGCGCTCCCCGAGAGAATTTGAGTTATCGCGCATGTAGTCGAAGATGCTGTGCATTTTCTTCCTCTGGAGGGGGATGGACGTGTGTGAAAGCGGAATTGCACCGCTCAGCAGGAGACCGCGTCGAGCGCGGCGGAATCGAAGGCTGATTCGCATTCTTCGAGGGCCTCCCGCATCGGGATTCGCGGGAAGCGGAGCGGCTTGTTGGTCGATGGAAACGGGAGATCGTCTGAT
Source organism: Acidobacteriaceae bacterium (assembly GCA_003159975.1). Classification (GTDB taxonomy): domain Bacteria; phylum Acidobacteriota; class Terriglobia; order Terriglobales; family Acidobacteriaceae; genus Telmatobacter. Next base: position 4,200 of record PLPU01000089.1, on the reverse strand, counting down.
GTCACTCCGAGCCTGATAAGGCGGAGCATCTCGTCGCGGGTGGTTTCAATCGTGATCATCGAAATGCCGCGGCCTTCGAGGGGAGTGATTTTTTCGTCGTTGACGAGCCGCTGGTATATCCACTGATCCCACTGCGGCATGGCCGGAAGACCGAGTGTGTGAACGAGGGTGTTCCAAACGATGTCGGACCTGCTGCTGAGGCAGAATACGGTACCGAGCGACCCGTTTTGGATGATGTTCTGGCTGACGGCTACGATGTGGCGCAGCTTGGTCTTTTTGTTCGGAAGCTGAATTGCACTGCGGTAGCAAACTGCGTCCTTCTCGAAGGATGCGTACCGGTCTTTGGCTTCGGGGAACCGCATCCGCAGCGAATTGGCTTTCATGATTGCGCCATGAACGGCGGCAACCTCGGCATCGTTGCCGAAGATACTGAGAATCTGAAGGTAGCCATCCGAGTTGATTGCGTACCGGTCGCAGTGGGTGGAAACGTTTGTGGACGAGTTCTGGGTATGTTTTGAAAACGTGACCGTTCCAAGGCGTTCGTGTGCATTTTTCATCGTGGAAACCTCAACGAGGGGAGGCGTTGTCTCCGGGCGGGGGAGACGCCGTAAGTGTGTGTGCCGCGGATTAGGCCGCGCGGGTTGCGCGCATGAAGGCAAGCCAGGCATCGTTGGCAACGCGAAAGGCTTTGTGGAGGCGCTGAAGCTCGGGAGTGGCTGTGCCACGCGCGTCATAGCGCGCATCGCCGGCAGCTTTCCCATACTGCCGCGCCAGTTCGACGTGCCAAGCCTCATCTGCCGTTACGGCAGCCAGGTAGAGAGGATGCATAATGAGGCTCCATTCGACAGAGAGTGAGCTGAGGGGCCCGGCCCACGATGGGGAAAGACCATGCGAGCCGGGGCATCATTCACAGCGGCGTCACCGTAGGCTGTACGGTCCGCCGCGCGCTTCACCATCGAGCAGATGCTGGGGAGAGGCCAGTCCGCTCTAGGTGATTTCGGGGTTGTCTTTGGGTGTTTCGGTGAGCAGAAAGACGCGGCCGTCCTCGTAGACGCAGGCAAGTTCCGTCGAAAAGCGCTCGGATTTCTTGACGATCTTCACTTCGCCGTCAAACTCAACGGTTTCGTCGATGTGCTTGATCGAGCGCCATTGTGCGATATGGCGTGCGCTGCCTTCGCCGAGGACCCCGTTCATGAGGCCTGAGGTGCACATCAGGCCAACGTGCCCGGCGTGGAGGGGGGTGAGGGGCCGGGCATCTTCAACTCCGGGGCTCGTAGTGAAGAAGTTGCTGATATTGTCCCAGCTAGAGGAGCCGAGCAATCGGTCTTCTACCTCGTCGAGAGGAAGGCCCCTGTACACGATGGAAGCGCGCGGCGAAGGCGGCACGGTATACAGCGGAACGTCTGTGGCCTGGAGCACCGGCAGTTTGTCAGGACGGTATGTGCAATCGTACCGAAGCCACCGCTTCATCCTATCCGCTTGATCGCCGGACACTCGATCATAGACGCCAAAAATCGCGACCTGATCGTACTTTTCGGCCTCGGGGTCCTGAAGGCGATAAACCCGGAGATCCCTGAAGTGATGGGCGAGAATGGCCGCGCACGGCTCGATCGCTGCCGATGGAATCACCATGAGCAAGACTCCGCGCTTCATCAGCCAGCGAAACGTGTGTTCGAGGAACAGATACTCCATCCGCTGGTTCGCATAGGACCCGGTCTCGGAGTCATAGGGTGGGTTGAGGTAAAGGAGCGAGAACTGGCCGCTCTTTGCGCTGGTCTCAAAGGCGTTGCCCTGAAGAACCCCGATTCCGGCGGCGTGGGCTTCGCTGGCGCGATCGGCGTCAAGCTCAACACCATAGCGGGATACGTCGGCGCCAGAAGTGAGCTGCAGTAGCGCAACACCTTTGCCCACACAAGGATCGAGGACGCTGGCATGAGTCGGGGGAAATATGAGCAGCGAGCGAAGTCGTTCGCCTTCGGCTGGAGGCAGCGGGTAGTACCCAAGCTTCATGCGAGCTTCAATGCGCACGAAAATTCCTTTCTATCGCGGGGTCTTTTGTGTGAAATAAAGCATAATTTGGCTGGGAATAAAGCATATCTTGGCCGCGCCAGAGGGACGCGCTGGTGGTAATCTGCCGGCGAGCTACGGGAATTCCACGTTGGCGGAGATGGAATGAGTCTCGCTGAGTGACTTGGCGATAATGCGCTCATTGAGACCAGGACAAGCTCCGTAGCATTCACTCGCCTCTCAATCGTGCTCCTTAGAGGACTGGAGAACTCTGCGCCTCTTAGGCATTAGTCTTTGGAAGAAGACGGCCAGATTCTTGAAAGGTGCGTCCGGCGAGAGGCCCCGTACGAGGCAGTTGGGAATTCGGCTTCCACGCAACTATGCAACAGGCCTTCAAGAAAATCCTCCTCCGATTGCGTAGCCTCTTCGCTCCAGTTCAGCCTTCGTGTCCAGGTATCCGCGGAGGAAAAGTCTTTCGGATTTCTCTTTAGAGAAGAACAGCGTTCCGAGTATTGGGAGACCTAAGCTTCTGGATGGGTAGATTTCGAGAATCTCGCACCCACGGAGTCGCTCCCGAACGGTGGAACGTTCCGGAACAGCGTCCCGGGTCGATTTCAAACCATCCTGCTGCAATTGGATGCGCAACAGCCTTGATTCCAGCCCGGCAAGATCCATTTCCTCGATCTTCCATTTCTCAGATCCAAGACTGAACGGCCGCGGGTTGCAATGCACGACAATAATTGCGCTCAATCCGAGATCGAGCAGCGGAAATATCGGTACGTTATCGACGAGGCCGCCGTCGATAAATCTGCGCCTCCGGAATCGTACCCGCCGAAAGAGACCAAATGGAAGCGCCATGCTCGCCGTAATGACCGTTTGAGCGGCGTTTGGCGTCTTGCCATTCAATCGAACATAGTGTGAAACAAGCTCCAAGGGCAGCTCGAGACTCGCGACGACCCGCCTAAAGAGTCTACGTTTTTCTTTCGGCGGAAAGGGAGCGGTCTCCCTAAATTTGTCGAGGAACTTGATTGCTAGTGGATCATGGACAAATCGTTCCGTCACGGCAGTAGCAAAGAACGGGCGCTCTGAGTTGACGAGCCGGCTCCAATCTACCGGCGCCCGACTCACCAATTCATCCAAAACGGCGTTCTTGGCCACGGGCAGGTTGAGATAGTCGAACAAATATCTTCCGCAGAACACTGAAATCACAAATAGCGCTATCAAGGTCGTTCCAATGAGGCTGCGATGATTTCCTGTCGAGAGTACTCCAAAGATCACTATTGAGCAGAGAATCACGTCACGGCATATGAGCCACAATGAATAGCGAATGGGCCTTCGGTAATATGATCCTGTGCTGTTCTGGATGTGGCCCATCAACGCCACAACTAAAGCTGGAAGGGCCCATTTGCTGAACTGGATCGTGCTCCGGGTAGACAATTGCTCCCAAAAACCTTGCGCTGCATCTTGTCCGGTTGTCGATAAGATGGCGGCATTGAGGGCGCCAATTGAAGTCCCGGAGAATGCTGAAAAGCGAATGCCAGCTTCAGCGAAGGCTTGCCAAGCTCCGATATGATAAGCGCCTTTAGCTCCGCCACCCGCAAGCACCAGTCCGACTTTGCGCGAATTCAAGACTATCGGCGTACCCACAACTCTACCTTGAGAATAGTCTACGATAAGCCTTACCGAAGATCGCTCTAACTGGATAAGGATTTAGATCGAGCTAGCTGAGAAGCCAGCGCGTAAAGGGATTCCAATATACGAGCGCTGACTCGGCTGCTAAAGGAGGTGGACGCGAGGACGCGACCGGGGGCATTCGCGTCGACTGGTTTGATCACGGTGTGAGCCAAGAGGGGTGAATACTCCTGATTAAGACGCGGCCCATCGCGATAATGGCCATTCAAGAAAAGAGCGAGTGCGTAGTCAGCAATATACTCGCCGCCCTCAATCAGAGTCCGGGCGGAAACCGCCCTTGCGGAACCACTCACCCGGTTGTCTATGCTTCATTCTCGCTGGGTGTATTGAACGAATGAGAGAAATCTCAGCGTCACAGCTTGGCCCATGACCGAGCCTTTGAAAGCGTGCGCCGAATGAGGATCGGCCTGGTATCGATGGGCCAATTCCTTGGCGATAAATGTGCAGAACCGGCGCATCCACTCTCAATTGTCGATTTCAGGGAGATAACCGGCCAATGTT
>PLPU01000066.1:4318-5690 GCA_003159975.1 Acidobacteriaceae bacterium | reverse complement strand
CGTCGCGTAGGACCCGGCACTGACTGATTTTACCACCCTGCGGCCTGCAATTGCGGCATCCAGCGCCAGCATCTCCGTCAGCGGTCAGACCGTACAGGCCCTCACCTCATAATGCGTAGCAAATCGCTCGATTCGGCAAAGGAACTCCTTCGCCTCCGGCTCGAAAACCGCAATGCTATAGTCTGTCCCTGCAAACTGCTTCACAGCCTCCAGTGAATCAAACAAGTTCACCACAACAAATTCACTTTCCACCAAATCATCCTTCCGCAAAACATACCCGCCCCGATACCCATCAATGCCTTGCAAGCCGGGCAGCACCGTTGCCTTCAGAAATTCCTCGTACCCATCCGCGTCCTCCACCTTCGTCCAACCGCGCCAATGACGTGCAATCATAACTCCTCCATTCGCCATCATGAACTTCGAAACTCAATTCCCGGTACAATGATTATGTGACCAAAATTTCCCCACCCACGGCCCCTTCCGTGGGCTTTATTTCGTTAGGCTGCCCCAAAAACCTCGTCGACTCCGAGGTCATGATGGGCCTGCTCGACCGCGCCGGCGCTCGCCTCACCGCTCATCCCGAAGAAGCCGACATCCTCGTCGTCAACACCTGCTCCTTCATTGACACCGCCAAGCAGGAATCCGTCGACACCATCCTCGAAATGGCCCGCTTCAAAACCTCCGGCTCTGCCAAAAAACTCATCGTCGCCGGCTGCCTCGTCGAGCGCTACCGCGACGACATCCGCAAGTCCATCCCCGAAGTCGACGCCGTAGTCGGCACCGGCGAACTCGAGTCCATCCTCGAAGCCGCCGGCCTCAGCATGCCGTCCGCCCCTGCATCCAGCTCCCCCTTCACCATCCTCACCAGCGTCCAGGCCGCCGTGACTCATCCCGGCAAAGAATCCCAATCCGGCACGCACAAACAAGCCGACGCGCCCGCAGACCGCAGCCATGGTGTGAAGGGGCACGACTTCAGTCGTGCCAATGAGGGCCAAACAACAGACGGGGCTTTAGCCCCTGCCATCTCTTATCGCCCCGAAGGCGACCTACGCGAACAACAAGGCCGCTTCCGCCGCGACGACTGGCTAGGCGCAACCCACCTCCTCCCCACCTACCTCTACGACGAAAACACCCCGCGCTTCCTCACCACGCCGCGTTCCTCCGCCTACATCAAAATCGCCGAGGGTTGCGACCACCCCTGCACCTTCTGCGTCATCCCCAACCTTCGCGGCAAATTCCGTTCCCGCCGCTTTGAGTCTGTAGTCGCCGAAGCCCAATCCCTCGTCGCCCGCGGCGTCCAGGAGATCACCCTCATCGGCCAGGACACCACCTGTTACGGCGAAGATCTCGGCCTCAAAGACGGCCTCGCCAC
>PLPU01000066.1:0-4275 GCA_003159975.1 Acidobacteriaceae bacterium | reverse complement strand
GACGTCCCCCTCCAGCACGCCTCGCCCTCGGTCCTCAAAACCATGAAGCGCGGCGCAGGGGCTGAGATCTTTTTGAAGACAATAGAAAAGGTAAGAAAAGCCGTCCCCGGCATCGCCCTCCGCACCAGCTTCATCGTCGGCTTCCCCGGTGAAACCGTCCGCGACATCGAGATTCTCGAAGAGTTCATCACCGAAGCGAAATTCGACTGGCTAGGCGTCTTCAGCTACTCCGATGAAGAAGGCTCCGGCGCATTCTCCTTCAACGCCAAAGTCCCCAAACGCACCATTGAAGCCCGCAAGCGCCGCCTCATGAAGCTCCAGCAGAAAATCAGCAAGCGCGCCAAGCAGCAATGGATCGGCCGCGAGTTAGTCGTGTTAGCCGAAGGCGAAAGCGAAGAAACCCCGCTGCTCTGGGAAGCCCGCACCCAGTTCCACGCCCCAGAAATCGACGGCAAAGTCTACATCAACGACTTCTCCGATTTAGGAGCGGACGTCACCGCACTCGAGCCCGGCCGCTTCTACAAAGCCCAGATCACCGAAGCCCATGAGTACGACGTAGTAGCCCGCATCGTCTCCGCCGCGCTCTAACCCTCACCCGCACCGTCTCTCAGAAAGTCCCCCGCCGAGCTCCTGGCATTCACGCTTGGTAACCCCTGCGAGTTACCGAAGCGCCATAGCCATCGAACGAATGTAGCATTGCACGTGCCCCAACGCGACATTCATCCTTCGAATGTTAGAGACCTTGCTCGGCGTCAAACCCCGATGCAATCGTCGGGTCGCGGCTCCTGTCACGCCCTGACGCCGCAAAAGACCTGGGAGGTCGAACGAAAGATGTCTGGGGCTGTCGATTTCATAAGCAGGAATAATAGCTCCACTACCGCTCTGATTCAGACAGCCTCGACGCCGACATACGTAATCCCCGAGGGCCGCCTGCGGCTTACACCTCTTCGGCTCTGCATTTGGATGGGTCGCGCCCTCTTCCATATCAGGAATCTCCGTGATGTCCTCCACTTCCTCGCCGGAATTCCTCTCTTTTCTGAAATGGTCCAGCGCAACCCAAGATTCGCCTTCAAATTCCTCATTGGCGATTATCTGGCAAAAGGCTTCTCCATTTCTGAGTGCGCCGCCTGTTTCCTCCACCATTACAAGTCCCTGCACAAGATGCTTCCCAACCACCTCCTGCGTCAAATCCTCCAGGAAGAAGTCGCGCTCCATGTCTTCCCTGAAGGGGGCGATCGCTTCACCCTGACATTGGGCTTGTCCCGCCCCTACGATAACGAAGGCGAACTGACTCTCCGCCTGCGTGTCGATGGCGATATCGTCTTCGTTCTCGCCTTCACCGTCGTCCCCGGCTGGGTGGTCAAATCCCCGGCCGATGATGCTCTCTTGATCACCCGCCTCCAGGGCATCAAGGGCCGCTATCGTCAAATCGCCATTGCAACCAAGGCTCTGCATGACGTTGCTCCCAGCAGGCTCCTTCTCGCTGCGCTGCAAGGCATTGCCGGTTTCTTCGGCATTTCGGCAATCGCCGCTGTTCCCGCGGAAAAGCAAAACTCCTATAAAAAGGACGCCGATCTCAAATTCAAGAATGCGTACGACAATCTGTTTACCGAGCTTGGACTAAGCAAAGACGATGGCGGATTCTTTTCCTCTGCTGTTCCCATCGATCACAAGCCGATCCTCTCCATCAAACGCGGCCACCGGCTCAGAGCCAAAAGAAAAGGTAATCATATACAAAGCGCACCATTGACAGGGGACTTAAACTAGAGAAGTGTACCTCTGCCCAAATCGTCCCATCTCCCCGTGCTGAGATAATTAGCTCGTACGGTGGGAGAGTGTTCGTGTACCTGGCTTATATGGATGATTCGGGGCTTAGGAGAAAAGACTTAGGATGGCAGGTAATCAGTGCTGTTCTCATCCCGGCGGATTCCTTCTTGGCTCTCGAATTCGTATCGGCGACGGCTATCGAAGATTTGATGCCAGAGGACAGGCGAGACCGCTTTGAAGAATTCCACGCTAGTGAGCTATATCGGGGCCGCAACGCGTTTGAAGGGATTGACCAAGAAATACGGTTTGGAGCTATTAAATCTCTCCTATCGATCTTGGGAAAGCGAGATTTTAAGGTCGCGTATGGGGCCGTCAATCTCCGCGATCTCGAAAAGAGCCATTTCGGATCAGCCAATCCCGAGGATGTCGCGTTTCGTAGGTGTGTTCTTGGGGTCGGGGGATGGATAAGCGATAGGGTGCGTGATGAGGTGGAGCAAAATCGAGACGGCAAAGAGAACACCACACTGTTCATCATGGATCAAGGCAACAAGCAGGACACGGCTACCCTCCAAAATTCATTTCGTTCTCTGAGAAGCCGGTTTCGTTTATCTAACAGGCCTAGCAGTTTGCCGTTCGTGCATGACGATATGTACTTTGGCGATTCCAAATTCTCCATCGGAATCCAAATTGCAGACTTGTGCAGCTACTTCATCGCAGGCCATTTGGAAGGGGATTCAGAGAAAGAGCATTTTTACAAGTTGATCGATCCGCAGATAATCAGTGCGGCATCTGGGTAGGCGAATTGTGCGTTGCTTTTCTGCGGGAAATCCAGCGGATGATAAGGGCTACAAATGCCCAGATCGCAGCAATGACGAGGACACTGCCAACAAATCTTCCTACTAGGTAGTCGATGTTCTGGCCCGGTACAGGACGTAGGACGGCAAGAAAGGCCATGAGCAGAATCATGATCCATCCCTTGTAAGAGATCAGGTTTTTCTTCAGGGGATTGGCATTTGAGGGTATGATTTCCATGCCAAGAGTATACTCGTAGCAACAGAAACCCGCCTTCGCGGGGCGGGCCTTCTGGTGAAAAGACGGAACTCTCTAGAGCGCATATTAGCGCATCGGAGAGTAGTGTGCAACGTTTCAATGCTGTCTCTTCTTCCAATCTCGAACAGACAACTCAGGCTGCGCGGCAAACAATAGAATTGTTCGAAGCGTGTCTTGAATTGGCTTCCCTTCGAGCAAAGCATCGGTTAGAGATTGATAGATCTCTTCGGATTCTTCAGCGAACCGCTGGTGAACGGTTTCCCAATCCATCTCCGGGTGTTCCTGAAGATGGCGAAACTCTTCAAACGCCATCCACAGATGCCTGTGGTTGATTAGCAGTTGAATAAATAACTGCTGTTCTTCGCTGGTCATTTCTCCTCGCTTTCTGGACTGCGCTATGATAGCGCAATGAGACTCCTAGCCCTCGCTTCTCTCGCATTGCTCTTGCAGCAGACCGAGGGCTGCAATCAGTCCAGCCCCCCTCCTGCGCCCAAGAGTAATCCTCCATACCAGCGGTTTGTTCCTGTGCCGGCGCCGCAGAACGGGATGATGGGGGTTCCCTGGACGGGATATTTTGCGCTGGATACGAAAACGGGCCAGCTCTGCCTAACGTCTGACAAGCACACCCCGGAGAATTTCAGCGATCTGCCGACTTGCGTTGTTGTGACTATGACTAACCCCTGACGCAAAGTAAAAGCCCCTGACTGGCATCAGGGGCTCTGGTGACAAACCGGGTACACTCACGCGAATCATCGCATGGAGTGTGTCGAAATGCAAGGAGTATCTAAGGTTCCACAAAGAGATGATGAAGAGCGCGAATCAGTTCTGACTCGGGAGTTGTGTCGGAAATTGAGTACTGTAAGTGATGAATGTGCGCATCGGTTGCGGCTAGGGCGAGAGGCTCGTGAGCAATCCGCACAGCATCTTCCTCCCAGCCGGGAATCTGATTCTCTTTGAGGATGGATTCTAGGGCGGTGATTCTTCTCAGTTTGCGATTGACGTAATCGCCCAACTGAATCGCCATTTCTTTGTCTGTCATAACGCTTATTCCTCCCTTGTGGATTGAGCTATCATTGCACCATGAAGACGCCGCCCGACAATCCCGAATTTGCCAACTTCACCGCTGCCATGAAGCACATAATGACGGTCTCGAAAGTGGAGTTGAAGCGCCGGCATGAGGAGCGGGGACCGACGAAGCGGAAGCCTAAAGCCTCAAATCACTGGTGTGTCAAGCATATTTATGCCAAAGAAAACGCGAATTCAAACATCGAGTCCAGTTGGCCTGCTCCAGCTTCTTTGCAAACTACGCCGGCAATCGCGCAATGGAACGATCGAAGGAACGGACAGTTGCTCAACTTCCGCGCGCGTGGCCGGTCTCTGCCACCCCCCCGGCGTCAACTCAGCCACGTCGCAACCTGCTAGTAAAATAATGAGCGAGGGTGCCGTCGAGACCCCGTC
>PLPU01000117.1:0-3532 GCA_003159975.1 Acidobacteriaceae bacterium | reverse complement strand
GGACTGCAAAGGCTGAATGATGGTCATGCTCCGGTTCAGCGTGTCCATGTAAGCATTGAGATACTTCACGCCTTCCTTCTGGTGAAGGAAAGCAAGCGTGAAGTCACGGAGATGAGGATTGCGTCCTCGGAACAGATCATCGGGCTTGAGGCCGAAGGTCCCTGGCCTGGCCGGGGAACCCTGCCATGCCAACACTCCGCGGAGCGCCATAATCGAGCCCAACGGGTCGCCCGAACTCTCGTAGATGGCTAGACTGCGGTCGAGGTAATTCGGGACAATCCAGCCAAAGACCGGTGAGGCCGAGGGATCTTCCCCGGACAACTCCGCGTTCCCGTCAGCCAAAAGCCAGTTGAAATCCAGTCGCACTGGCTGCGACATCCGCGGGGGGAAGGTTGGTTGCATCCCCTTGCCATCCTTCCTTCCCAGCGACGGCGCCGCGAGAACTTTGTTCTCGGTCAGCTTGGCGCGATGGAGTCTTCTCCCGAACGAATATTCGCGGCACTGACCAAACACGTCGCCCAGCCACAATCGTTCCAGCGTAAAGTCACCGCCGCGAACCGGGCTGAAGGCATCGTGGACCACCGGGGCCAGCGTATTGACCCGCGTGTCCAGAGCCGTGACGGCCTCCTCAACTTCCCGGGCAAATTCCTGTTCGAAGCGGCCGCGTGCGAAAGGATCCCGGACATCCACCTGCAGCGTTTGGCGACGCAACAGGAGACGGTCGTGGAACCCGCTGAGCGACTGAGACAGCAGCGGGAGGTCCTCTGTGAATGGCTCAATGGCCGCCAGCATAGAGACTGGATGCAACCGCGCGTGCGCCCACAGTTGCTGTTTGACACGTTCCCCAGCCTGCGGCGTAATGAATGTGATTCCCTGGTAGTGTCTCGGCAGGTTGTCTCCGAGATTGCCCCGGCTCGGAGGTTTCAGGACCAGGTCGACTTCGTCTGTATCCAGAGAATCGGAAAGGCGTTTCATCAGCATTTCCGGCGCGAAATGGCGCGCCGGTTCGCTTTCCTGGATGATGGCCAGCGGTTGATAGGAAATGTCCCAATGCATCATCATGGGCAGCCATGGATTTCCGGACCAGCCTGTGACACTTTTGGGCGCGGGTGGTTTGCCGGTCCACGGCGAGCCGGCTTCCTGCGGATCCTTCGCGGCAAGCCACAGGGATACATCCGGCGCGCTCTCCGGCTTGCCCGCGCGCAGGGCCAGCCTGCCGCCTGCCCAGGCGGGCCACAGGAGCCGCCCTTCGAGCACTGCGGTCTGCAACGCCAGCTTGGGCGGACCGAGTTTGTCAACGTCCGGACCCAGATCGGGCGTGTCGGATACGGCGTCCAGTCTCGCCGGCCCAACTCCCGGTACATCTTCAGGGCGCAGATCGAGAGCCCAAAGCATTGGGTAGTCGGGGCTGGAGCCGCTTATCTGGCACGGCAGCTCTCCATCGCCTAGGAAGCGCAGGGCGGGCCTGACATCTTTGCCCTGGAGCAGGAGCACCGGGTCCACAGGCCGCCAGCAGTTTGCCTGAGGTCTCGCGGTCAGCACATACTCCCGCGGCAAAATATTCTTCAGCTCCTCGTAAGCGGCGGCGGCGGCCGCGGTCGCGCTCTTGCATGCCTTGATAGCCAGCCTGGCTCGCGGCAGCGACTGCTCTTCCATGAACGCCCGCACGTCGTCCGGGTGGGGAAGGTCTTCGCCTTCCGGATACTTGCACTTGAGGTATTTGTACCAGTCAGCAAACAATTGCCATTGTCGTGCGGAGGCCTCTTCGCGACAGGTCACTTTGACCTGTTCCGCCTGGTTCAGCCGGTGGAGAAGTTTCTTGTGCTCCGCGAGCAGAGAGTTAAAGGCGTCGGTCCCGTCCGTTTCCTTTGCGGCATACCAGAAGTTTGTGAAGGCTACGGGGGAGAAACGCTGGTGATGAAACTGCCGGTTCACGCGCTGTTCGCCGCCGGGCTCAGCCAGGCGATCGAGCTGGCCTGAGATGAGAGCCTGCAACTGGTTGGCAAAAGTAGGCGAGGGATCGGCCGCGGACGTTTTCAAGAGAACCGCAGTGGCCTCGGCAGTGGTGTTGCCAAAGACAGCCGTAATGCTTGCCGGGCTGTCCGGCTCCAGATCCGGATCCCAGCGGACGGAATGCACCATGCCGACATAGAGGACGCGCTCATAGAGGATGGGTTCGAGGGCCTCGCCCCGAGGGGATATCCACTCCAGCTTTGCAAGAGTTTTTGCTGTCTGCTCAGCGTTCTTACCGCTTAGCGGGTCATCCGCCATGTCCGCATGCCAGCCGCACACTGTATAGCAGTACTCGGCCGGCTTTTCCGGAGCGGCATGATGCATGCCGAACACGTTACGCGAACTGGGATAGTANNGACGGAGCTTGCAGCAGACCCAGGCTCGCCGCCGTCAACTCAGACAACAGACTTCGCGGGTGAGGTGCGCTCCACTGGTCCAGCGGCAGGGTCCGGCCCAGATACCGGTAAGGTGGGCGGCGGAATTGCGGGTCGTTGGGGTTCTCCCAGGGAATCGCGCTGCTGCCTTCGTTACCCGGTCCCAGCTCTTCCGCAACGAAGCGGCTGTCGACCACCCAGCTTAGCGTATCGTCCGTTCCGCTCGGTTTTGCCGCCAAGGTTGTCCTGGTCACCAGCCACCGGTCGGGCAACCGTGGAAACCGGATCGAGCCGGCCGGCGGGTCACCGTGCTTCCGCCGTGGGTCATGATCCTTCTGCTGCTCGCCATGCATGAGCGCGTCGGGCATGGCCCAGTGCAGATGAACTCCGGCGTTGATCGAACCGGTGGAGAAGGGGTGGGCCATCACTCGCTCGCTCAGGAATGCCTTGTAAACCGGCGCCTCATCGTTATAGGGCAGCGACTCGAATTGAGTCACCCCCGGCAGGAATTGAGCGGCCTGAACCTTCTGGTTGACACAGAGGGCTTCAACGTTGATCGGGACTATCAGGAGGGGAAGTTCGTTCGTCATGATGGATCACCAACAATTACCTGGAATGAAGCCGGATAAACTCTGCCAAGCGCGAGCGACGGCTGCGGCGGCTCGCGCATTGCGGCGCCGAATTTTGTCAGCCTCCGAGCAGCTTGTGTAACAAGTCCTCCATGAGCGGTCGGGGGGCGTCCTCGGTATCAGGGGCCGTATAGTAATGGGCCACTGCCTGTGCGAGGTCTGCGAAACTTGTCCTGTCGGCTGGTGCGGAAATCCGACCGTAGGGCCCGACCATAAAAATACATCCGGCGCGTGGATTAGCCGGATCGATCGCTATTCCAATGCCATAAGCGTGCCATTTGTTTTCGTAGTTGAATTCTTTCTGCCCAATTGCTTCATCGGTTTCCCAGAAATAATCTCGGCCCGCTTCAAGACACCTTATCTCGCACTTGGGAGCGTGCAAAAACTGCCACGTTATCCGATGGTTTGGTCCAGAGGGCTCCTTCAGCGACTGAAAATGCACTTCGGGGAGAACCTTGTCCGTGGGAAACACCGCGCAGAGAGCTAAAGCGATTCCATTACCTTCCGCGTACACCA
>PLPU01000278.1:0-2825 GCA_003159975.1 Acidobacteriaceae bacterium | reverse complement strand
CCACGCCATTTGCAGCCGTGTTCAGCCACAAACAGAATTGCGTTGACTACGGTGAGGTTCTGAAGCTTTACATTCCCGCGCTGAATCGGCAGGCTGTCCTTGATCTTTTCGAACTGCTTCTCGGTGATCTCCATCGGTTTCAATTATAACAGGATTAGTGTTAACACGCCCTAGTGACTTCTTTAAGAAGATCGATCTCAAAGATGACGAATCCGAGCAGCCCTGGAAAATGCTGAAGGATTGTTCGATCGCATTTGGCGAATGTCTCGATGCGGCGCTGAAAACAGCTTTTGAGGAAACGATTACGCCCTTGAGGTTTGAGAAGGGGGCCGCGATTCCGATCTCGCCGCTCATTGCGGAGGGGGAAGATTTCCTCATCGTTCTGCGCAAAGAACTCGCAATGCGGTTTGTGTCTGAACTCTTGGAAGCTTACTCAGCCTTGACAAAGGCAAACGTTGCCCTCCAGAGTGCCGCAACGAATTCACAACCGCTCCGCAGCTTCGTATTCACGCTCAGCGGCGCGGTCGTCTTCGCCCGCTCTGGATTTCCGTTCTCCGTCTTATCGGACATGTCCGTTGCGTTGGAAAAATCGGCCAAGAATCTTCGTAATGGGCTCTCAAATCCGCAACCATGCCTCGATGTCTATTGGCTTGAGTCGACTGCGCGGGAAGATCCACTTGTGGCGCGCGAATCTTCACTAACCTATACACACGATAGCCAGCACTATTCGTTGAATACCCGGCCCTGGACCTTGGAACAGACCGAAGCGATGTGGAAGGCAGCGCAGGCGCTCGCTGTTCCGCGTAGCAAATGGCACCAGCTGCTCGCGGGCCTATGGTCGGGGGAACCGCTGGCCTCATTCCACTACCAGCGCTGGATGCAGCATCTGAGCGGCCCTCAGCTCAAGTCGATGGTGGATGCGACAAATGAACTTAGCAGAGTCGGTTTTTGGAACCAGGAGACTGCGCCTTGGCTTGAGGACATGATCGGTGACTTGACCTACCATCGCACTCCGCTACTGGAACTGCATCAGCTCCGAGAAATGTTGGACACACGGGAGAGCGAGGATGTAGAGGTGGCCACCGCATGAATGTGATTGTCGAGTTCACATGGACCACCAAGACTCCGCTGCGTGTCCACACCGGTCTGGCCCGTTCTGGTGGCGTCGATCGGGCTGTACGCGAACGCAATGACAGCCCTGTACTTCCTGGGGAGGCAGTCAAGGCGGCAATCCGCGAGGCGGCTGAGCGGATTCTACGCTGGCAAGGGAAGTACAAGATGAAGGAGGAGGAAGCGCGCTCGATTCCAATGCATCCACTGTTGCTTCGGATCTTTGCGCCCCATTCGGCGAGTTCCGATGGCGCGATGTCGAGTGCAAGGTATTTCTTTCGCAGCAGTATCGCGACCAAGGAGTCCATCATCGACAAGATGGAAGTCACCTCAACCGCCATCAACGAGGAGACCGGAACATCCAAAGACAACATGCTCCGATCCATAGAGATATGGCGCCCCGGAATCCAGTTCGATCTGGAGATTGAAGGCGTGAATGGGGATTGGTCTGTGGGGAGGCTTGACCACAAGGATCTTTGCTTGCTGTTGATGGCAATTGCTGCCACGGATGCCATTGGCGGCGGCTGGGGCATCGGCTGCGGAGAACTTGCCCTATCGGATCTGAAGTACCGAGTTGAATTGGCTTCCGGCGGCTCATACACCAGCGTAGAAACTTCCGATCTGGGCAGCCTGCAAAGGGCGATTGAGGCAATTGAATCGGATGTTGCGCCAGAGGAATTGGCATGAAAAAGATACTCATCGAGACCCTGGAACCATTGATTGTGGACTATCGTCCCGGCGTGTCGAACGAGCACGAGACGCTGGACTACATTCCAGCAAGCCGATTACGTGGCGCGTTTTTCGAATTCAGGGAGAGCATCTGCTCAGCAACACAGATCGAGGCCCTTCTCGAATATGGCGGTCCGAGGTGGACCCATGCTTGGCCCTGCGACAAAGCAGGTAATCATTGGCATGTTTTCCCAAAGTGTGGAGCGACCAGCACAACGGCACATGGCCAGCATGAAACGAAGGGACCGAAGCCATCATGGTTGCAGAATCGGAGCGGCAGCTACTACTCCTGCAGCGTGAAGACCGAAACGAATATGAGCGTCGGCCGACACTATGGACGCCACGCTAATCGCGAAGGTGCGCTGTACGCGCGCGCAGCTATCAGTCCAGGGCAGTACTTTGTTTCTTATCTCGATTTTCCTGGAGAACTCCCCAAAGAAACATTCAAAGCAAACATCGGAACTCGTCACTCCGCCAATGGATTGTGCAAAGTGACGATATTCGACTCCGATGTAACTTTTTCAATGCTCGATTCCCAGGCGCTTGGCGGCAATTTTCCAGGAGAATCGAATAGCGCTGCTATCCAGTTGCTTTCCGATGCCATTATTCCAGCTTCGGGTGGTGGTTATCTTCGCGGACTTGGCAAAGCCGACTTCGAAAAGCTGGCAGGGATTGCCGTCACGATAAAGTCTGCCTACTCTGCTTCGAAGACCGTTTCAGGCTGGGCCGGCAAATGGGGTCTGCCGCGTGAATCGGCGGTTGCGATTGAAGCCGGATCTGTCTGGTTGATAACTGTCGATGACCATAATGATCTAGGGCGTGTTAACACTAATCCTGTTATAATTGAAACCGATGGAGATCACCGAGAAGCAGTTCGAAAAGATCAAGGACAGCCTGCCGATTCAGCGCGGGAATGTAAAGCTTCAGAACCTCACCGTAGTCAACGCAATTCTGTTTGTGGCTGAACACGGCTGCAAATGGCGTGG
>PLPU01000249.1:7301-11063 GCA_003159975.1 Acidobacteriaceae bacterium | reverse complement strand
TCGACCAGATCGCCCTCATGCTGCGCGGCGCCATCGACGCGCAATCGCAGGTCGGTCTGATGCTCAACGTCCAGCGCGACAACCTCGAAGCCGTCCTCGCCGTGCTGCCCGCATTGAACTCGCCCACCATTTCCCAGTTGAGCAACTCCGATTGGGTNNGTCGAATACCCGCTTAACAAAGTGGTGCTGTAAAAGATGCACTCTGAAGGTAAATGATCATGAAGTCGAAGGAATCGAGAAAAGAGTCGGTTCGGAAATTCAAGGAGCAGAAGCCGCTCCTTGGCGCGTACGCTGTTCGGTGCTCCGCAACGGGCCGCGCATGGGTAGGCGTATCCCGCAACCTCAGTGCGACCAGGAATGGATGTTGGTTTATGCTGCGCGGCGGCCTGCATCAGTCGAAGACGCTTCAAGCGGATTGGAATGCCCACGGGGAGTCAGCGTTCGAGTATGAGGTTCTGGACGGCACTGACGAAGAGGTGGATCCACTGTTGATCGACCGCGTGCTCAAAGAGAAGAAGGCCGTCTGGATCGCAAAGCTGGGTGCGCAGCCTCTGCCATAAACACAATTCCACGGTTGCGCAATGATCGAATTGTCGCATCGCCCTGAATCAATCTGCGAATAAGACCGAAAAGGGAGCACCGAATTGAAGATCGTTCGCACCACAGGCAAATCGGCATTGCGTGCGGAAGCAACGTTGGCCGCGCTTGAGAGTCGCGGCAGCGCTGCGCTCGACTCCGTGCTGCCCGCCGTCAAGCGCATCGTCGCCGACGTGCGCAAGCAAGGTGAACGCGCCCTTCTCCGTTATGCTTCCCAATTCGACGGCCTGCAAGACAAAGCGAATCTCCGCGTC
Source organism: Acidobacteriaceae bacterium (assembly GCA_003159975.1). Lineage (GTDB taxonomy): Bacteria > Acidobacteriota > Terriglobia > Terriglobales > Acidobacteriaceae > Telmatobacter. Next base: position 10,212 of record PLPU01000249.1, on the reverse strand, counting down.
ACGCCTGAAGAAATGTTCGCCGCATGGGAATCAACACCCCCCCCGCTGCGCCAGGCTCTCACCACCGCCGCTGAACAAATCCGCGCCTTCGCAGTGAACCAACTCCCCGAGTCGTGGAGTAGTGAACCAATCCCCGGCCTCATCACCGGCCAGCTCGTCCGCCCGCTTGCCTCCGTCGGATGCTACGTCCCCAGCGGCCGTCATCCGCTCCCGTCCACCCTGCTCATGACCGCCATCCCCGCGCAGGTCGCAGGCGTCGCGCGCATCGTCGTCGTCTCGCCAAGGCCCGCGCTTGAGACTCTTGCCGCCGCTCATCTCCTCGGCATCACCGAGTTCTATCGTCTCGGCGGGGCACACGCCATCGCCGCCCTGGCCTACGGAACCGCCAGTGTTTCGAGTGTGGCCAAAATTGTCGGCCCCGGAAATCTCTACGTCACCGCCGCCAAGCGCCTCGTCGCTTTCGACTGCGCCATCGACATGCTCGCCGGCCCCACGGAAATCGTCGTCACCAGCGAGCGCGGCAACCCGGCCGACATTGCCTCCGACCTTGTCGCGCAAGCCGAACACGATCCTGAAGCACTCGGCCTCTTCATCACAACCCGCGCCGATCTCGCCAAAGCAGTCATCGCCCAGACCAAGCTCCGCAGCCGCAACAACCCCATCGCGCGCGCAGCTCTAGACCGCAACGGCCTCGTCATCCTCGCGACTACAACCGACGAAGCCCACCAAATCACCAATCGTCTCGCCCCCGAACACCTCACCGTCGACGCGCCCGGCGATCTCGATTGGGTGCGGAATGCAGGCTCGGTCTTCATCGGCCGCTGGTCCGCGCAGCCCATGGGCGATTACATCTCCGGACCCAACCACACGCTGCCCACCGGCGGCATGGCCCGCGTGCGCGGCGGCCTCAGCGTCAACGACTTCGTCAAACTCATCACCGTGCAGCAGTATTCGGCAAAGGCAATGCGCACCCTCGGCCCGCAAGCCGCGCTGCTCGCCGAAGCCGAAGGCCTCACCGCCCACGCAGAAGCCATCCGCACTCGCTTAACCCGCACNNCACCCTCCTCTTGGCAGCCGCGACGCCCTTCGCCTCGACTTCAACGAGAACACGCTCGCCTGCTCTCCCAAAGTCCGCGAAGCCCTCGGGCAAATCTCCACCGGCCATCTCACGCGCTATCCGGAGCGTGAGCCGGTCGAAGCCATCGTCGCCGCACACCTCAATGTGCACCCTGAGCAACTCACCCTCACCAACGGCGTCGACGAAGCGATTCACGTGCTCTTCGAAACATTTCTCGAAGCCGGCGACGAACTCCTGCTCCCCGTCCCCACCTACACCATGTACGAGGTCTACGCCTCGGCAACCGACGCCAACGTAGTCCCCATCCTCGCCGCCGATGATTTGCAATTCCCATTTGAGCGCCTCTTATCCGCCATCACGCCGCGCACAAAGATCATCGCCATCGCCAATCCCAACAGCCCTTCCGGCACCGTGGCCACGCGTGCGCAGCTCCAGACATTAGCCCGTTGCGCGCCCCATGCAATACTTCTCGTCGATGAAGCCTACTTCCATTTCCACGGCGAAACAGTCATCGACCTGATCGGAGCCGTTCCGAATCTTATCGTTGCGCGCACCTTCTCCAAAGCTTACGGTCTCGCGGGCCTGCGCCTCGGCGTGCTCGCCGGCCCCGTCGAGTTAATGCGCTGGATTCGCCGGGTTCTATCGCCCTACTCCGTCAACTCGCTCGCTCTTGCCTGTCTCCCGCCCGCGCTTGAAGACACAGCGTATCTAGATTGGTATGTCGGTGAAGTGCTCGCCGCGCGAGCGGACTTTGAAATTGCGATTGATGCAACAGGTCTTCGCCGCTGGCCCAGCCGCGCCAACTTCATCCTCGTAGATATCGGCCCGCAGCACGCGGAGTTTGTGCGCCTGATGCGAGTCGCCGGCGTCCTGGTGCGCGACCGCTCCAGCGATCCCGGTTGCGGTGGCCGTGTGCGCATCACCATTGGCACCCGCGAGCAAATGCATCAGGCCATCGTCGCCCTCAATCAAACGGTCGCAGCCCTGAATCTCGGAGTAAGCGCGCAATGAAAAACGCAAAAGCTTCAACATCGAAGCCCCGCACGTCCATTGTCGAGCGCCACACTGCGGAGACCCGCATCGACATTCAACTCGTCATCGAAGGCCGCGGTCAATACCAAATCTCCACCGGCATCCGCTTCTTCGACCACATGCTTGAGCTGTTCACGCGGCACGGTGCCTTCAATCTTGAGCTCAAGTGCGACGGCGATCTCGATGTCGATCAGCACCACACTGTTGAAGACGTGGGCATCGCGCTCGGCGAAGCATTCGATCGCGCCCTCGGCGACAAGCGCGGCATTTTGCGCGCCGGCTACTTCCTCATGCCCATGGACGAGACCCTCGCCATCGCCGCCGTTGACTTGAGCGGCCGCGCAGCCTTCGCCGTCGACACCAAAGTCCGCACCCGTCTAGTCGGCGATCTGCAAACCGAGCTCGTCACTGATTTCTTCGAAGGCTTCGCCCGCGGCGCACGCGCCAACGTGCATGTGAAGACCATGTACGGACGCTCCAATCATCATAAGATCGAAGCCATCTTCAAAGCCTTTGCCCGCGCGCTCCGCGTAGCCTGTTCTAAAGACAAGCAACTCGGCGATATGCTGCCTTCGACCAAAGGATTGCTGTGATGCGCGTAACCGTCATCGATTACAAAGCGGGTAACCTCACTTCAGTGCTCAAAGCGCTGCGTCATCTTGGCGCCGAGCCTGTCGTCACCGACGCCGATCTCGCACCTGTTGAATCCGCGGAGCGCATCGTCCTGCCCGGCGTAGGCCATTTCGCCGCGACAAACTATCTCGACTCCACCGGCCTTACAGGATCCATTCGCGCCGCCAT
>PLPU01000249.1:5943-7296 GCA_003159975.1 Acidobacteriaceae bacterium | reverse complement strand
CCGGCTCCCGTCTCCTCGCCGGCGTAGAGCCCGGCGAATTCGTCTACTTCACTCATTCCTACAAAGCCCCAGTCACTGCGGACACAGCGGCCGTAACGCAGTACATCGAGCCATTCGCCTCAGCCGTCGAGCGCGGCAATGTAATGGGCGTCCAGTTCCATCCCGAAAAATCCGGCGCAACTGGCCTCAAGATTCTTCGCAATTTCCTGGAGGTGAAGTAATGAAGCTCACTTACACCCTAACGCTTGCCGACTACATCGCTGCGATCAGGCTACATCGCTCCCAGACGTTTGCCAGGCGCTTCATATTTGGCCTCTTGTATTTCGGCTTGCCCTTTCTTGCGGTTGTGGGGTTAGCTGGCATAGTTCTCCTCAAGGCGATTGGAAAGACGGAACCAACATCGGGCTATATTTTTGCGGAAGCAGTCCTCTTGTTTCTTTCGATTGGCTTACCGCTCGCCCGGATCGTCGATGTGCGCATCTGCTTCCGGCGAATCTTTGCGAATGCGAAAGTTATACCGACGATTACTGCGGTCATTGACGAGGAATGTGTACGTTCAGAAATCCCGGGAGTCAGCGAAGGAAAGTTCTTCTGGAGCGCAATTATCGATTTCGCGCAGGATGAGAAAGTCACGCTGCTGTATATCCGCAAAAAAGCATTCCTCTTCTTTCCCACATTCGTCTTATCTCCGGACCAGCGCGCCGAACTCAACGACCTGGTCGCCCGCCACGTGGTGAAGAAAAAGTCATGATCACCAAACGCATCATCGCCTGCCTCGACGTTCACGCCGGCCGTGTTGTCAAAGGCGTCCAATTCGTCGACATCATCGANNCTCGACATCACCGCAACCCACGAAGGCCGAGCCACCCTGCTCGACACCGTTCGCCGCACCGCCCGCGAGCTCTTCGTGCCATTCTGCGTGGGCGGCGGCATTCGCTCCGCAGATGATGCCGCGCAAGTCTTCGAAGCCGGCGCAGACAAAGTCAGTGTCAACTCCGCCGCCCTCGCCGATCCATCTTTAATCAGCGCCATCGGCCGCAGCTTCGGCGCGCAAGCCGTCGTCGTCGCCATCGACGCACGCCGCGATCCCAGCGCTGCCGACCCAGTCCGCGATGCGCAAGTCTACGTGCAGGGAGGCCGCCGCCCGGTCGGTCGAACAGTCGTTGAGTGGGCCCGCGAAGCCGAAGCCCGCGGCGCTGGCGAAATCCTGCTCACCTCAATGGATGCCGATGGAACCCGCGCCGGCTTCGATTGCGAGCTCACCGCCGCTGTCAGCGAGGCAGTCGGCATTCCCGTTATCGCCTCCGGCGGCGCGGGAACCGTAGCACACTTTACTGAAGTCTTCGCACGCGG
>PLPU01000249.1:3462-5825 GCA_003159975.1 Acidobacteriaceae bacterium | reverse complement strand
CTCGACGCCGCAATGCGCCAGGGCGACAACTCCGCAATCGTAGCGCAAATCGCCAAACGTCTTCCCGTCCAGGCAGGCGGCGGCATCCACTCCATCGGCCGCGCCCGCCAGGTTCTCGACGCCGGCGCAAAGCGCGTAATCATTGGCTCCGCATTGTTTTCAGAAGCTGGCACAGTCAACACTGAGTTCGCTTCGCGCCTCGCCGCCGCCATCGGCGCGGACCGCATCGTCGCTGGAATTGACACGAAAAACGGCCGTATTGCCGTCAAAGGCTGGAAGGCGCAAGTGGCGCTCACGCCCGACGAGGCCATCCCCCAGCTCGAGCCCCACGCCGCTGCATTTCTCTACACGCACGTCGACGGCGAAGGCCTCCTGCAGGGCTTTCCAATTGAAACAGCCGCGCGCCTGCGCAAACTCACCCAGCGCCAACTCATCGTGGCCGGCGGCATTCGCAGCCAGCAGGAGGTCGATGCGCTCGATTCGCTCGGCGCCGACGCGGTGGTCGGCATGGCGGTCTACACCGAGTTGCTCGCGGTCTGATGCGCGTCGCTCGAGCCCCCATCGGATATGCTTGAAGCAGAAGCTTCCCCAATAGAATTCGAGAGGAAACTGAGATTATGACGACGAAACTGAGCGGGATCAGGCTCGCAAGGCGTCTCGACGAGGTTGGATTCTCCGACATCGTTCAAATTCGCAACAAGGTGATGGCACTGCGCGCGGAGGGCCTCCAGGTGCATTTATTCCACGGCGGTGAGCCGTTCTTTGAAACGCCCGAGGCCGTGAAGTATGCCGCCATCAAGGCGCTGGTTGAGAACGAAACGCACTACGCGCCTTCTTCCGGTGTGCTGCCGCTGCGCAAGGGCCTGGTCGCGAAGCTTGCCGCGAAGAATGGCATCGATGTTACTACCGATGAAGTGATCGCTACCGTTGGCGGCTCGCAGGCTCTGTATGCGGCCTTTCAGAGTGTGCTCGATCCCGGCGATGACGCGCTCGTGTTTTCGCCTTATTGGACTCCGATCGGCGACCTTGTCACAGGCGCGCAAGCCCGGCCGTTGTCGGTACCCACCATCACCGCACGGCGCAACGGCATTCGCAAAACGCTGGAGCAGTTCTCCACACCGCAGACGCGCGCCATCTACTACAACACGCCGCAGAATCCCAGCGGCCTGGTCTTCACCCGCGCCGAGGCCGAGGAAGTAGCCGCCTTCGCCATCGAACGCGATCTGGTCGTCATTGCCGACGAGGCCTACGAAGATCTGGTTTATGACGGAGAGCATTTCTCCATCGCTTCCTTGCCCGGCATGGCCGAGCGCACCATCACCGCCTTCACCTTCTCAAAAACCTACGCCATGACCGGCTGGCGCGCCGGATACGCGGTGGCCAAAGAGCCCTTCATGACCGCGCTGCGCAAAATCGTTCTCTACTCCACCAACGGGGTCGCCACGCCCGTGCAGTACGCCATGATTCAGGCGCTCACCACGCCGGAGTCCGAGATCGCCCGTCTCCGCGAAGAGTATCGCAAGCGCCGCGATCTGCTGGTGGCCGGTCTCAATGAAGTGGGCCTTGAATGCGTGCCGCCCGCAGGTGCGTTCTATGCATTTCCCAACGTGGAAAAGATCCACAAGAATAGCCGCACAGCCGCGCAGATTCTTCTTGAAAAAGCGCACATCGCCACCATCCCTGGTTCTGTATTTGGTGCGCAAGGCGAAGGTCATCTGCGCTTCGGTTACGCCGTCACGCCCGGCGAGATCGAAGCTTGCGTTGAGGCGCTACGCAGGTTCTTCGCATAAGGCAATCTCCTCGCGACTCATAGGCGGGTGCTTTATCCTTCGCAATTCTTGCGATGGGTGGGATGGCAATTCCTCCTATTCTGCAGTTTCGCCGACGGCGCGGCTGGTTTCAATCCGCGAAGCCCTCAGCAGCCGCGCAAGCTGCTTCAGGTGAAGTTGCACTGCATACGCGCGCAGGATTTCGGCCTGCGAAAACCCAATACCCGTGGGCCGCACCGCCGTCATCCGCAATTCGAGCTGCGCAATGTCCTCTTCGAGACTCATTGCCGGAGGAACGTTGAATCGCCATTCGTGAATACGACCCGCCACGTGCTGAAAGCCTGTATGAATTTCTGCTGTCAGTTGCCCCAGCGCAGGCTCCAATTGTTGTGCATAACCATACTCGCCGGTCTCCTTCACTGAGAATTCAAGGGCCACCAGCGCGTCGAATAGCGACCGGCCAAACTGCGAAAGCGTTGCCAATCCCTCGCGCCATCCCGGACCACCCGATGGTTCGCTCCGCGCAGCTTCCAGCAATTGGTTGTTTCCACGCAGCATGGCCAGCGCATCGTCGCGCAGCGCCGCCAGGTTCTC
>PLPU01000249.1:0-3447 GCA_003159975.1 Acidobacteriaceae bacterium | reverse complement strand
CACCTGGCCCACGCGGTCCAGCGCCAACCCCCAGCGCGAGCCTCCCTTTTGCACCAGCATGATGATGGTAATCGTCACTCCGGCCAGCCGCGAACTGCTGCGCAGTCCCAGCAGGCCGCACACGATGATCGCCGCCAGTACCGCGAGGGCGTAGTTCCACGGCAGCACGCCATAGACCGAAAACGCAAAGCCGAACACTCCGCCGATCAGCGTTCCAATCAAGCGATCGCGCGATGCGGTTACGGTCGCGCCCATGTTCGATTGCAGCACGATGATCGCGCTGATCGCGCCCCAATAGCCATCATGCAGTCCGAAGCGCAGCGCCAGCCACCAGCACAGCGCCGCGGCCAGCGCCGTCTTCGCCGCATGAACCAGGAGCCGCTGCCGCTCCCACGAAAGGAACCCCGGCCGGTCCGCATGTTCTACTCGCTGCTTCAGGTCAAGCAGTTGTTGGGACCACGTCTTGTCTGCCTTCAGGCGCATCGATGCAATCCGCAGTCGAAGATTATCATTGACTCAGAATGACCGAGCCCCCCAACCCTCTGCGGTGACCGTCCGCACGAGACGGGACGAATCAAGATTATCAGTTGTCCGTGGGACGGGGCACAGAACGTATCGGCCTCTTCCGATTAGCATAGAAGCAGGTCGCCCGCAACTTCCGACCAGGTGGAGCCCATGCTACGAGTTGGATACCCAGCCATTTATTCCGCTGATTTGTTGAAGGATTTCCCGCAGGAAGTCGAACTCATCCCGTTGCCCGACGAACCGGATCACGATATCGAAATCGATGTCTGGATTCCGAACCCCTACTCCGTAAGGGCTGTAAAGACCTGGCCACACCTGCGCGGCGTCAAGCTGGTGCTCTCGATGATGGCCGGCACAGAGTGGATTCCCCCCGTCGTCGGCCCCCATGTCACCATCTGCAATGCCCAGGGCGCGCATAATATCTCCACCGCGGAGTGGACGGTGAGCGCCATTCTCGCCATGCTCAAATATTTCCCGTTCTATCTCGAAGTGCAGCGAGCCGGCATTTGGAAGCGCCGCTTCGATGCCAGCGCGCGCTACGTGGCCATCACCGGCGACACGCGCCCGCTTTATCCGCCCGTCATGCTTGAGGAACTCACCGGCAAGACAGTGCTCATGGTTGGTTACGGAGCCATCGGCAAGGAGATCGAGCGCATGCTTGCGCCGTTTCATGTCGAGATGCTGCGCGTGGCCCGCACCGCGCGCACCAAGCCTGAAGTGCACGCCGTCAGCGAACTTGACAGCCTGTTGCCGCGCGCCCAGATTGTCGTGCTCATATTGCCCGACACGCCTGAGTCGCACGGCCTCATCGGCGCGCATCAGCTTTCATTAATGCGGCAGGGCGCACTGCTCGTCAACGCCGCGCGTGGGCCCATCGTACAAACAGACGCGCTCGTTGAGGCGCTGCAATCGGGCCGTATTCGCGCCGCACTCGACGTCGCCAACCCCGAACCTCTGCCCGACGGCCATCCGCTGTGGAGCTGCCCCAACCTGCTGTTTACTCCACATGTCGCCGGATCAAGCCCGCAGTTCGCACCGCGCGCACTCCATATCGCGGCCGAAGAACTGCGCCGATATATTGCAGACGAGCCACTGCACAACGTCGTTCAAGCCGCGATCTAACTCACAGCGGCGCGCGCCCCAGGCCTCACTTCTGAATCATGGGACTCCGCTCGCCGCCAATCTCTCAAGCCAAGCACTGCCAATGCCACCAACCCGACGGAAAGCACAGATGTCAGCCACAGATCCTTGTATGCGTACTCGCCGATGTACACGCCGTCGATTGCAATCCACAGCCACCAGTTGGCGGTGTGCTTGCGCGCCTGCCACCAGCTTGCTACAAGGCTATAACTGGTAAGCGCAGCATCCAGATGAGGCAGCGCCGCGCCCAGGCGCACCATCAACCAACCCAGCAGCATCGCGCCGACTGCGCCCGCAATTAGTCCGGCGATCCATTCCCGCACACTGAGCGGAACCACGCGCACCTCGCCCTCCGCGCGTATGCCGCGCCACCAATGCCACCAGCCGTATAGCGTGAATGCGATAAAAAACACCTGCAGCAGGGCATCGGAATAGAGCCGTGCCTGATAGAAAACAGCGAGGTAGAAAATGTCCGCTGCCAGCACCACTGGCCAGCAAATGAGCATGCGCCGCGTCGTTAGCCAGATGCCCACCCACGTGGTAAGAAAGCCGGCCAGCTCTACCCAGTGCGCGGAGATGTAGATCGGGATCGAAGTCCAGCTCATGATCGCAGAACTCCATCGTCGCGGTGAACGCGGTGCTCGGCCCATCGACGTATCGCGTCCAGCAGTCTCGTGCCGCCTGCGCCGCGAAACCAGCGCGCATGACCCACCAGCCAGCCCTCACAGGCCATCGCCGCATTTTCTTCCGAGTGCAACACGGTCAGAAAATAATCCGTCTCCGACAGCGCAAACTCCGCATGGCCCAGCGCTGTCATCGGCGCTAGCGCCGCAGCCTCCTCATCGCTAAGCGAGCGCACAGATTCATACCCATCAAGCAATGCGGTCAGGTGATCGAAATGCACCGGCGCTTTTCCTGACCCCTGACCCCTGATCCCTGATCCCTGAACAAGCGCAAGCCATTCGACGATGTTGCGCTCAATGGCCTGCGCCAGATCATGCACCGCATTGGTGCGGTCGGCCAGGCCAAAGTCGATGATCGCCGTTGCACTTGCATCTTCGCTATCGTCGCTCCATAAGAGGTTCGACGCGTGCAGATCGTTGTGCGTCCAGAGCGGCGCGAGCGATGGCAACAGCGGCTGCAGCTCCGCATGGAACGGCGCAAGCAGTTCCAGCGCCTCGTCGCGGCAATTGCGTGTTTGAAGATAATCCGTGAGCGCCGGGCGGAGTTCCACAAATCGATTCATCTCCGCGCCTGCATCCTTCGCCGCAAAAATCGTGAAGCTCGCCACCAGTTGCCGCGCCTTGCGTCGCGGCGCGTCAAATCCCTCGGCCGCACAATGCAATTGCGCCAGCGCCTGTCCAGCCGAGTACGCATGCTCCACGCTTCGAAATGGCGTCCACGAAAGCGCATCGCGATAAACATCCACGCCCGCCGGCGCTTCGTGCACCTCGTATGTCCAATCGCCGACCTCAATGGCCGTCTCGCCCAAAGCATTCGCAAACACGCGCGGTACCGCCGCTCCATGCGCCAGCAGATGCGCCAGAAACGCATGCTCCTCCAGCAATTCCTCGCGGTCGCGGACCGATCGATGATGACGCTTGATGAACACTTGCCGACCGCGCGTGCTCACCACGCTGGCGGCGGAGAACGGCCGTGGACTTACCGTCTCAATCTCAATCGGCTCGCCGCAAGCAGGGAACTGCCGCAGCAGCGCACGCACCTCGTCCAGCGTCAGCGGTGCCCAGTCGGGTTTCACCAGCTTGCCATCGAGTCCGTGTG
>PLPU01000198.1:0-10996 GCA_003159975.1 Acidobacteriaceae bacterium | reverse complement strand
TTGTTGTCAACGAAAGTGGGGGTGGGGGGTCTGCGTTTTTTGGGGTCAGCTGGAATGGGAATGAATGAGCTGGAGAGTGGTCATAGGGGCACTTTGCGCTTTGTTGGGATAATTATCGGCAAAGGTGGATGCAGAAGATTGGCAACCTTCTCAGGAGCATTTTTTAGGGGTAACGCGAGGTGGATGCAGTACATTTCCGAGTTCATCCTCCCGTTCGTTAGTGGCGCACCCATTCAACCGACATTTCGTCCCGTTAAACCGGAATCTCCGGCGATCCGTCATCGTTGCTGAGTTGTGGCTCCCCACAAGCAAATCGAAGTTCTTGGCAGTCTGGCGTTGCTGAAATGCGAAAATTTGCACACCCTCTGCTTCCAACAGAACGCTGGGATTTGGTTTTTCGTCAATGATCCAAAATGGACAGTTGCCAACGGTTCCACACATGCACGATCCAAATCCCTGGACCACCAGGCCCGGACTGGAGGCAGGCCCCAGGGAGATTCGCCGAACACGGAGCCGAGCGAATAGGCCTGTCGCCGTTCCTGGATCCGATGGACCGGGATCTTTAACGCACTCCTCTATTACGTTCTTCGTCTCTCGCTTCAACAGAGCGGTGTCTTCGACGGAGAGGTGCGCGACCCCGTTCCTGATTGCATCCGCCTGCGTCAACTCCTGCAGCTTCGGGACGGCCCACCGGCGTTGCGAGCGACACTCGGAGATGCAGCAAAGCCCGACAACCAGGAGCCAAAGCGCCTTCTTCATCTCACCCGAAACGATAGCGCCGAAAAGTGCTCCAGTATTGAAAGCCTGTGCACGTACCGCCTGAGGCGCAGCTGCCCTCCTATAATTGACGAGGACCCATGGGCCGGTTGGAATGGCGGGGTGCAGATTCTTGATTGTTGAGGGACTTATGGCCGCACTGCTTGAAGCGATTACTGTGAAGCGCAAGATGTATTTTGAGTTTGAGAATGCTCCCTATTACTGCCTGGATGCGGAGGTGTCGACGCCGACGGCGAGGGGCGGGCAGACGCTGGTGCGGCTGAAGATGCGGAACCTGCTGACACAGGCGGTCTTCGACAAGACGTTCAAGGCACAGGAGAAGTTCAAGGAGCCGGACCTGGAGACGGTGGAGGCGAGCTATCTCTACAGTGACGGCGAGGGATCGTACTTTCTGGATCAGGAGACTTTTGATACGCTGCGTCTCACGGGCGGCATGATTGCGAACGCACTGGATTACCTGGTGGAGGGCGCGATTGTGAAGCTGAACAAGTTTAACGGGAACCCGATTGGACTGGAGCTGCCGGACAAGGTGGAGCTGGAAGTGACCTACACCGAAGCGGGCGCCCAGGGGGACACGAGCGGCAAGGTGACGAAACTGGCGAGGCTGGAGACGGGGTTGGAGATCAAGGCGCCGCTTTATATCCAGGAGGGCGAGCGGGTGAAGGTTTATACGGAGACGGGGGAGTTTGCTGGGAGGGCGTGAGGGGCGGCAGGACCTTGGGCTTTTTGAGTCAATGACAACCTAGTGGTTTGTAAGGCCGAGTTCTATGTGTGCGGCCTGAAAATCACAATCTGATTCACGGTATTGTCGTGAAACCAGATCAGGATACCGCGTGATGGCCAGATAAGCTTCATCCCACCGTCATGCCACTCCATCGTTCCGGCATCGCCGTAGATTTTGCGGATTCGGTCCGCCGACATGCCGAACTTTACGCCACTGCCAGTTACGCCTTTGAAGTTTTTCTCGAAGCGAAGTTCGGTTGCCTCGCCCTTATCGTTCAATAGGCAATTGAGACCCGCTTTGTCCCATCGCATCCAGCGGCCGTAGGAAGACTTGTCGGGAAAACCGAGGGCATCGATCAGGGAGTTCATGCTGGCGCCCACGATGAAACGGTCCCAGCCGACTCCTTCCTGAATTGTCTGCTGCGTTTTCTGGGCAGAAGCTTGGCTTGTTGGGGTCCAGACGAGCAGAACGATCATGGTGCACAAGTACACTTTGAAAAGGCGTAGCATTGGCTGACTTTCAAATCTAAAATTGCAAATATTCTAGGAGGAAGTCGCGGAAAATACAACTCCCGAAGCCCTGGCCGCGCCTTGATACGGGACGCGTCGAGATGGGCTTGAAGACTCCATGGCTCTGCGGCACCCTGCGTAAGTATCCTTTGTGTTATGGATGAGCATTTGAGAATTGACGATTTGAATCTGCGGCTCGGGATTGCGGGCGTGGCACAGGTTGTGCCGGGAAACGGTGGGCTGCCGATGATTCGCGTTGCCACGCCTGCCACTTCGGCGGAGATTTATCTGCATGGAGCGCAGGTCACTGCATGGCGGCCAGCGGGAGCCGATGAAGTGATCTTTTTGAGCGAGCGTTCGCATTGGGAAGAAGGGCGCGCGATTCGCGGAGGAATTCCAATTTGCTTTCCGTGGTTTCGAGGCAAGGCGGACGATGCAAAGGCTCCGGCTCATGGATTCGTGCGGACCAGGGAGTGGCAGCTTGAGTCGATCACTGCGGACGAGGGCACGGGGGATGAGCGCGGAAGCGTAACCGTGGTTTGCTCGATTGACAGCGATGAATTGACGCGACGGTGGTGGCCGCACGAGTTTCGCGGTGTGTACCGGGTGACGATCGGAGACGCTCTCGGCCTGGAGCTTTCTGTGACGAACACCGGGGATGCGCCGTTCTGCTTTGAAGAGGCGCTGCATACGTACTTCAGGGTGGGTGAGGCGGAGAGTGTTCGGGTGCGCGGGCTCGACGGGGTGAAATACCTCGACAACATGGATGGGAATCGCGGGAAGGTCCAGCAGGGTGACGTGGTTTTCGCTGCGCCGACGGACAATGCTTACCTGGATACAGATGCGGCGCTGGAGCTGCTGGATCCGACTTTGAAGCGGACGATTCGGACGGAGAAAGAGAACTCGGCGACGACGGTGGTGTGGAATCCGTGGCGGCAGGGAGCGGCGTCGCTTACGGACCTGGGGGACGATGAATGGCGGAGAATGACCTGCGTGGAAGCCAGCAACATTTTGGAGTGCGCTGTCTTGCTGGCGCTGGGTGAGGAGCATACGCTGCGGGCGAAGATTCGCCTGGCGAATGTGGCTGGCTAGCCTCGATTTTGCCGAACGCCTGCGACGCCAACCGAGCAAATGAATTGGCAGAATGGAAAGCTTCATGACGAATACGCCGAAACACCGTGAACCACGCTGGCCTGCAATGCTTGCTCTTTTTGCGGTGGGCGGGTTGCGCCTTGCCCTGCCAGAATCCCTATCGATAGGCCCTGATTGGCTGCTGATCACTGTCGTCGTCGTCTTGATGATTCCTACGGTATGGGCGCGGCGACGCGGATTGGATCGGCTTAACAGGATTCTGGGTTATGTGTTGACGTCCATTGTGACGGTTGACATGGTCTGGTCACTTGGCTTGCTGGTAGCGGCGCTGCCTTCCCATAAGGAATCGCCTCAGGATTTATTGCGCTCCGCAGCCGCATTGTGGATCACGAACATCCTGGTATTCGCGTCATGGTATTGGCGGCTTGATGCTGGTGGCCCCCATGCCCGTGAATTGCGCGGCGTTCATACCGATGGGGCGTTTCTGTTTCCGCAGATGACACTCAGCCCTCAGAAAAGCCGTGACATGCAGGAACAATCGTGGAGTCCAGGGTTTGTGGATTACTTGTTTCTCGCATTCAATACGAGCACTGCATTCTCGCCGACAGACTCTCCGGTTCTGTCGTCCTGGGCGAAGCTTCTGATGATGATTCAAGCGCTCATCTCGTTCGCGACGGTAGCCCTGTTGGCAGCGCGTGCCGTAAACATCCTTTAGGACGCGTTTCTTGATTTCGTGGCGAGCTATTATTACGCGCTGCCTCCGGGAGCTAAGGCCCGGGCCTGAAGGCCACGCGGATTTGATGCTTTGTTAGGAGGCTGAAGCCTCCTGCTCCCTCCGGAAACGCCCGAAAAACATCCGCAGGTCCTTCGACTCACTGCGTTCGCTCAGGATGACAGCTCCATTTTTGAAGCCAGATTCCTCGAAGTCACATCAGTCGACGGGTTCCAAGTGCGCTGTGAAGTGGCGCAGAAATGGAGCTTCGTAGGTTAGGCGCAGGCCTTTGATTTTTTCGCGGCGGGCGAATACGTCGAGGATGATCTCTACTACGTAGTCGATGTGGCTCTGTGTGTAGACGCGGCGTGGGATGGCAAGGCGCACCAGCTCCATCTTTGCCGCGGCGGCAAACATCAAACTGCCGATTTCTACTGAGCGGATGCCGCCTTCCAGATACAACTCTGCAGCGAGGGCTACGCCGGGAAATTGCTCGACGGGGACGTGGGGCAGGAATGCCTTGGCGTCGAGGTAAATGGCGTGGCCGCCCGGCGGCTGGACGATGGGTACGCCGGCTTCGGCGATGTGGTTGCCGAGGTAGGCTGTGGAAGCGATGCGATAGCGGAGGTAGTCCTCGTCGAGCGATTCCTGGAGACCGATGGCGACGGCTTCAAGGTCGCGGCCGGCGAGGCCTCCGTAGGTTGGATAGCCCTCGGTGAGAATGAGCAGGTCTTTTTCCTGTCGCGCGAGGATGTCGTCGTTGGTGCATAGGAAGCCGCCGATGTTGGCCATGCCGTCCTTCTTGGCGGACATGGTGCAGCCGTCGCCGAGGGCGAACATTTCCTGGGCGATTTGCTTGGGGGTCTTGTCGGCGTAGGCGGGCTCGCGCTGCTTGATGAACCAGGCGTTCTCAGCAAAGCGGCAGGCGTCGAAATAGAGCGGGATGTTATGACGTTTGCAGACGGCAGCTACGGCTTTGGCGTTTTCCATGGAGACGGGCTGGCCGCCGCCGCTGTTGTTGGTGACGGTGAGCATGACCAGCGGGACGCGCTCGCGCCCCACGCGCTGGATGAGCTGGTCGAGCGCTTCAACATCCATGTTGCCTTTGAAGGGCAGGATGGTCTCTGGGCTGCGCGCTTCTGGGTAGAGCAGATCGACGGCCTCGGCCCCCACGAATTCAACATTGGCGCGGGTGGTGTCGAAGTGGGTGTTGTTGGGGACGATGTCACCCTTCCTGCACATGACGTTGAAGAGGATGCGCTCGGCGGCGCGACCCTGATGTGTGGGGATCACGTGCCGGTAGCCGGTAATGTCCTGGACGGAGCGCTTGAAATGGTGGAAGCTTTTGCTTCCGGCGTAAGACTCGTCGCCCTCCATGACGCCTGCCCATTGGTGGGTGGACATGGCGCCGGTGCCGGAGTCGGTGAGCAGATCGATGAGTACGTCGTCGGCTTCAAGCAGGAAGAGGTTGTGATGCGCGGCGCGAAGGAGCTCTTCACGCTGGGCTCGTGTGGTCCAGCGAATGGGTTCGACGGACTTGATGCGGAAGGGCTCGATGATGGTTTTTGTAGGCATGGTGGAACTCTTTCCCTGGTGTGACTTGGAACGATTGATTCTCTGGAAACCGTTCACAACTCCCCTACGGGGCGCTGGATTTTCGCTTGCCACTTACCCAGCATTTCATGCTGGGCTATGATCGCGCGCTCCCTCCGGGAGCTAAGGCCCGGGACCGATGGGGTCAATTTTGCGGCTCGCGGATCGGGACTTGGCGGTCGATGGTGAACTCAACTTTGAGAGACGCGCGGGCAGAGCCAAGGCAGACGAAGAGCTTTTTGCCTGGGCCGCTGAATCCGTAGTTCACATGGGCTACGCCGCTTGAGTCGACCCCGGTGACAACGGGTGGATTTGGATTCACGTTGTGAAGATCGGCGGCGTAGATAAAAGAAGCATCCGCCTTGATAACTCTTTCGTGCATGGCGCTGTCGAGGGCGATGGGGACTTGCAGGTCGGGGTTCTCGTTGGTTTTGTCGCAGGCGGCTTCAAGGCCCGCGATGATATTGTCGCGGGTGACCACCTGCTCTTCAAGGATCGGGTTGGCGCGGTAGACGCGATAGAAGAAGTCGTAGGCTGCGGACTTTCGATCGGAAGGCTGGATCATGTGCACGTGATCGGCGTGAATCTCCTGCGGGGGCGTGGTCACATCGCATCCATAGGTCGCGCTGAAGTAGCTGACCACGCGGGCATGGGCGCGGAGATAGTAGCCAACGCCGCTGTCGGGCTTGGTGTCTTCGGATTCAAATGCGCAGAATCGATGGATTCCGTTGACGGAGTCGTGCCTTCGCCAGTTGTCTTCAAGCTGAGTGAGGAAGGCGTTGTCGCTGGTATCGCTGAGATCGTTGAGGAGCGGGTCTTTGTCGTAGAGGGAGGCTATGCGGGCAAGCGAGGAGCCCTCGTGCGGCGTTCCATAGGAAACGATGAACTTGACTCTCACGGCCTCGGCGGGATGACGCAGCAGCATCTCTTCGACAAGGATGCCGCCCAGGCTGTGCGCGATGAAGACCACCTCGCGATGGTCCCAGACATGATCCTGTTTGAGGCGGGTCCAGAGAAGGTCGGACAACTGCACGCTGGACATTTTGCCGTGTGATTCGGGGGTGGGGTACTGGGCAACGTCAACGTCGGAATAGGCGAAGCGCGGGTCGGTTCGAACCAGGTCGGGCCAATAGGCGCCGTTTGCGGCTCGCCAGGAGTCGCGGCTGCCGTGAAGGCCATGGACAAAAACGATGACTCTCGCTCGAGGGGCCGATGGTGTGCTGCCCTGTTGGACGGCGACCTGGGATGTGGCCGAGGGGGCTTGGAACAGGAGGAACAAGACGACCAATACAAGGTTGATCTTGATGCGCATATAAACGTCTTTACTCATCTATGAGTCCAGTTTATACCCGGAGGGGTGGACCAGCCTCCTTCCCCCTCCAGCCGAGACTATGATGGCTATGCGGAGTTTCCGGCACAGGATGGGCGGGTTTGCGCGGGGCACGCCAAAGGTCGGAAAGATGACGAGGATTGCAGAAATGAAAACGATTTCTACCATGAAGATTTTGATTGCTTTGATTGGATGTGTGGTTTGCGGCTTCGTGGGGCAGGCGCAGACGGCGGCGACGCGGACGAAGGAGCATCCGTTGCCTCGGATTGTGGAGAAGGATGGGCGGTATGCGCTGCTGGTCGATGGGGCGCCGTTCCTGATGCTGGGAGCCCAGTCGAACAACTCGAGCGACTGGCCGGGGACGCTCGATAAAGTGTGGCCGGCGATTGAGTATCTGCATGCGAACACGCTGGAGACGCCGATTTACTGGGAACAGTTTGAGCCGGACCCGGGTAAGTTCGACTATTCGCAAGTGGACCTGATTCTGGCGCAGGCGCGGGCGCATCATGCGCACCTGGTGCTGCTGTGGTTTGGGACTTGGAAGAACGGCAGCCAGCATTACATGCCGGAGTGGATGAAGCTGAAGCCGGAGATTTATACGCATGTGACGAACAAGAACGGAGAGCTTGTGGACTCGCCCTCACCGTTTGCGGCGGCGGCCCTGGAGGCGGACAAGCGGGCGTTTACTGCGTTTATGAAGCACCTGAAGGAGGCGGACGGGGAACGCACGGTGCTGATGGTGCAGGTGGAGAACGAGACCGGGACGTGGGGCGCGATGCGGGACTACTCGCCGGAAGCGGAGAAGCTGTTTGTTGGGCCGGTGGCCGCCGAGGTGCTGAAGGCAACGGGCAAGACGGATGCGGGGCCGAACTGGCGGGATGTGTTCGGCACCGAGGCGGATGTGAATTTTCATGCGTGGGCGGTGGCGAAGTATGTGGGGGAGATTGCCGCGGCGGGGAAGGCTGTTTACCCGCTGCCGCTGTATGTGAATGCAGCGCTGCGAGATCCGTTCAAGGGCGCGCCGGGCACGTATGAGAGCGGCGGTCCGACGGACAATGTGCTTTCGATCTGGAAGGCGGAGGCGCCGGCGATTGATGTGCTGGCTCCGGATATTTATTCGCCGGATACGGCGAGCTACCTAAAGGTGCTGCATCTGTATCACCGGGCGGATAATCCTCTGTTTGTTCCGGAGACCGCGGGATCGCCACGGACGCTGGCGCGGTTTCTTTTTTCCACACTGGGATTGCAGGCGATCGGGTATTCGCCGTTTGGGCTGGACTATACGCGCACTCCGCCGGCGCACCAGGGGGAGAACGATTCGCCGAATAGTTTTCTGGATGCCACGGCGCAGAACTACAAGCTGATTGGGCCGATGATGCGGGATGTTGCGCGGTGGAATTTTGAGGGGAAGCTGCAGGCTACGGCGGAGGTAGAGGGCGAGCCGACGCAGACGCTGCATTTCGGAGCGTGGGATGCGGTGATTTCGTACGGCGGCGGACGGGGCGGGACGGCGAAGGGCAATGCGGAGCCTGTGGGGCGGGCGTTGGTGGCGCAGTTGAAGGAGAACCAGTTCCTGGTGGCGGGATATTTTTGCCGGGTGGACTTTCGGCCTGCGGGGACTGAGGCGGAGCGGAAGGCGGGGCAGGTGGTGAACGGAAGCGGGCAGACTCCTTCAGCACAGATTGACGGGAAGTGGGTGCACCGGCAGTTTCTGAAGGTGGAAGAGGGGACCTATGAGAACGGGCAGTTCAAATTTGTGCGGATTTTGAATGGGGACCAGACGGACTGGGGACTGGGGCTGGGGGCGGAGCCGGATGTGCTGCGGGTTTCTGTGGCGACTTATTGATCAGATGAGTTCCGTTAGCGGAAGAGTCGGATCGCGCTGGAAAGGCCGGATTCGTAGGCACCGATGAGCTTGTCCCAGGCGGCGGTGGAGGGCTCGTCGATTTGCTGACGGGCGGGATCGGCGTCGAACCAGGCGAGGGTGCGGCGGATGCCCTGAGCGAAGGGGACCTGGGCAGAAAAGCCGGGGACGAAGCGCTTGATCTTGGTGTTGTCGAAGACCACGCTGGAGGACTTGTCGCCGGTGAGGCTGCCGAGTTCGTCGGGATGGCATGCGCTGAGGAAGTCAGACGCGATGTGGATGAGGTTGGGCTCGACGCCCGCAGCCTCGGCGGTGATGCGGTAGAGCTGGTCCCAGGTGAGGACTTCGTCGCTGGTGATGTGAAAGGCGTGGCCGATGGCCTGGCGGTGGCCGAGAAGGCCGACGAAGCCCTGGGCGAAGTCGCTGTTGTGGGTGACGACCCAAAGGGAGGAGCCGTCGCCTGGGACGATGACTTTTTTGCCGCGGCGCATGCGGTCAAGGGCGGTGAAGGATTTTTGCCAACTGTTGACGGCGAGAACGATCTGCGTGTCGCCGTACGTGAGCGAGGGACGGACGATGGTGATGGGAAAGCCGTCGTCGCGGTAGGCCCGCATGAGGCGGTCCTCGCAGGCGATTTTGTCGCGGGAGTATTGCCAGTAGGGGTTTGCGAGCGGGGTTGATTCAGTGATGAGATAGTGGCCGACGGGGTGCTGATAGGCACTGGCCGAGCTGATGAAGACGAATTGGGCGGTGCGGTCGCGGAAGAGGCGGATGTCACGCTCGATGTGGTCGGGGGTGAACGCGATCCAGTCGACGACGGCGTCGTAGGTCTGATTGCCGAGGGCCTGGGCAACGGCGAACTCGTCGGCGATGTCGGCGGTGAGGGTGCGGACGCCTGCGGGAAGATCGGCGGCGTGCTGTCCGCGAGTGAGGAGGGTCAGGTCGATGCCGCGTTCGGCGGCGAGGCGGGTGACGGCGGTGCTGATGATGCCGGTGCCGCCGATGAACAGGACCTTCATGATGACTCCAACAGGGTGCTATTCAACGGTGACGGATTTGGCGAGGTTTCTTGGCTGGTCTACGTCGCAGCCGCGGCGGACGGCGATGTAGTAGGCGAGCAACTGGAGGGGGACGATTTCAATGAGCGGGGAAAGCAACTCGATAGTGGGTGGGATGAAAATGACCTGCTCGACGAGGCTGCCGATGGTGGCGTCGCCCTCGGTGGCTACGGCGATGACGCGGCCGGAGCGGGCGGTGACTTCCTGAATGTTGGACAGGGTTTTTTCGTAGCGAAGTTTGGATGCGGGGTCGGATTCGTCGCGCGTGACCAGCACGACTACGGGCAGGGTTTCATCAATTAGAGCGTTAGGTCCGTGCTTCATTTCGCCGGCGGGGTAGCCTTCAGCGTGGATGTAGGAGATTTCCTTGAGCTTGAGCGCGCCTTCGAGAGCGATGGGGAAATGGATGCCGCGGCCGAGGTAGAGGAAGTCGCGCGCGGTGGAGAAGCCGGCGGCGAGCTGCTCGCACTGGGAGGAACGGGAGCGCAGGATTTCTTCAATCTTGCCGGGGATGCGGCCGAGCTGCTCGATCAACTGGACGGACTGGGCGGGGTCGATGCGGCCGCGGAGCTGGCCCAGCTTTAACGCGAGCAGGAAGAGCGCGGTGAGCTGCGCGGTGAAGGCTTTGGTGGAGGCGACGCCGATCTCCGGGCCGGCGTGGGTGTAGATGGCGCCGTGGGCTTCGCGGGCTACCATGGCGTCGACCACGTTGCAGATGGCGACGGTCTTGGAGCCGAGGGCGATCATCTCGCGCTGAGCCGCCAATGTGTCGGCGGTCTCGCCGGATTGGGTGATGAGCAGGCCGAGGGCGTTGCGGTCGGGGATGGGATTGCGGTAGCGATATTCGCTGGCGTAGTCGACATCGACGGGCAGGCGGGCGAGGCGCTCGATCATGTACTTGCCGGCGAGGGCTGCGTGCCAACTGGTGCCGCAGGCGGCGATGTTGATGCTGGAGGCAGAGGCTAGTTCATCGTCGGCGATTTTCATTTCGCCGAGGAAGACTTTGCCGGAGTCGAGCGAGACGCGGCCCAGGGTGGTATCGGTAACGGCTCTAGGCTGCTCCCAGATTTCCTTGAGCATGAAATGCTTGTANNGCGGGTGTGGTGGAGGATTCCGGGGACATCGGAGGCGACGAACGACTCGCCTTCGCCGACGCCGATGACCACGGGCGGCCCGAAGCGGGCGGCGACGATCTTGTCCGGTTCGGTGGCGGAAAGAACGCCGAGGGCGAATGCGCCGGTGAGACGCTTTACGGCGCGGCGGACGGCTACTTCGAGAAGGATCGGTTCACCGGCCGCATCCGCGTCGAGCTGGACCTGCTCAATGAGGTGGGCGAT